>PFAC01000054.1 GCA_002773835.1 Chlamydiae bacterium CG10_big_fil_rev_8_21_14_0_10_35_9
AAATAACGCATGACAAACACTCTTCTTATATTCTTTTATAACTGGTATGTGAATTTTTTTGTTTCTAAACTTTTTTGTATGTATTTCCAAATCGGTTTAAATAATAATCTCGAATACCTAAACATCCAGCTTTATAGCGTTTTAATTTCATAGATTTTTTTTTGACTTTATCTTTGGGCAAAAATCTTTTAAAGAGGAAAAGCTCAAAGGATTTAAGATATCTGAGTTTATAAATTTTAAAAATTTCAGGCAGTAAAACCTTTTTATATGCTGCAACTTTTTCCTTTTTAGAAGTATTTCTACTAATCCAAAACAGTCTGTTTCTCCACCAAAAATAATGCATTTGAGGTTTCCCTCCATCAAAAGAAGCAGAGATTTTGTGAGATATTATGGCATCTTGCACAGAATAAGTTAAAAAGAAATGTTGTTTTGCTCTAAAGCAATAATCACTTTCTTCCCAAAGAAGAAAGAATCTAGGTTCTAAATATCCGATAGTTTCTACGACTTTTCTTCTGATAAAAAAAGAGCAGCCGCATACATAGTCTACCTGTTTGTATTTCTGAGAAGATAAAACAGTCTTAAATTCACATTTTTTCGCATCCCACATGCCACCAAAATGATACATTTCATTATTTTGATTTAGCACTTTAGCTCCAAAAATTCCTCCATCTGGATTGTCTTTTGAAGCTTTGACAAAGGCATGCAATATATTAGAATCTACGAGGGCATCGTTGTTTAGGATTAATATAAAATCAGCCCCTTTGCTCATGGCATATCTAATCCCTACATTATTGCCTTCAGCATATCCCAAGTTCTTATCATTGCAAAGTAAAGTGATTTCAGGGAAAAGCTCTTGAAAGGCTTCAACAGAGCCATCTTTGGACCCATTGTCTATAAGAACTGTTGAAAAAGCAGGGTAGTTGATTTTTTTTACAGAAGTTACGCACTTAATTGTATCTTCTTTATTTTTCCAATTAAGAATGAGAATGAAAATTTGAGGAAATTCTTTTTGCATAACTTTCCCAGCCTTTTTTTCTATACATTTTTGCTCGTTTTAGGGGATCTTTATCCATATATAAAGATCTTCCTACAATTATAATATCGCTTTGTGAAGAAAAAATGATATCATCAATTGTACGATAAGACTGAGAGAGACTGTCACTTTTAGCTTGAAGACTAACTCCAGGAGTTAAGTGAAGATGAGCCGGATGATCGGAAACTTTCTCTTGAGAAATAAAACCTATGACAAATTCTTCATAGGCATGAGCCATTTCAATAGCTTTAGCGGTATAGTTTTCTGTGATTAAATTTCCTTGAGAACTCATTTGAGCAAGTAAAAGAAGGCCTTTTTCTTTTTTCCCGTTAGACTGTAAAAGACCTTCAATAATGCCTTTGCCAGGCAGGATATGGGCATTAATAATATCAGCCCAGCTAGCAATTTTAAAAATACCTTTTTCATATTGCAAGCGAGCTGTATTTCCAATATCTGCAAACTTACGGTCTTCAAACAGCAAAAACTGATGTTTTCGAGACAATGTAGTTAATTTATGTATAACTTCGTCAGAAAAATCTTCTAAAATATCAATATGGGTTTTAAGAAGGCAAATTTCAGGACCTATGTTGTTTGCAAACTCTAGTAGATCTTGGGCCTTTGTAAGGTCTGCTGAAGCACATAAATTGGTTTTCTTTTGTTCCATTAGCAAAAAAAGCTTTTTGGCTATAGGATTTTTGGTGAGCTTAGAGCGATCAACAAAAGAAAGAGACATGCAGCTACAATGGTTTTCTTAAAAAGTTTATGGCACTTTCATAATGCTCTTGAGATATTTTTTTTGCATTCATTAGCTGACTTAAGATTTGATGTATCGAAAATAGGGAAGTTAACTGGCAGTTTTCTTTTTTCAAGGCATCTTGGGCACCTTGCTCACGGTCAATTAAACTGATTACGTGAGTAACTGCAAGACCTTCTTTTCTTGCTGCTAGTACTGTTTCTTTTACACTTGATCCAGTAGTAGTTATATCTTCAATAATAAGAACGTTACTACCTTTTTTGTAAACCCCTTCTAATAGCTTTTTAGTGCCATAGGTTTTTCTCTCTTTTCTCATTAATAACAGAGGCTTTTTAAAAAGTATGGAAAAGGCACTGGCAATAGGAATTCCCGTATAGGGGACTCCTAAAACCGAATCAAAGGTAAGGTTCTTTACTTTGGTTTCGACAGCAATAGCAATATTAATCAGAACTTCTGGATAGGAAATAGATTCTCTTAGATCAAGGTAAAAGGGAGAGACTATTTTACTTTTTAGCTCAAATGATCCGAACTTAATAATTCCTAAGTCATAAAAACAATCAATTAACTGCATGCATATTTCTCCTTAGAATGGTATTTAGAGGCTAGTAAGGGATCAAAAATCATCCCTGTTGCACATAAAGCAATATCGGCACCGTATTTAAAAAACTCATCAAAGTGCTCTGCTAGAGTAATTCCTCCAACACCCATGATGATTATGTCCAGTTTTTCTTCCTTTTTTACTTGAAAGGCATTTTGTACGAATTCCAAAGCAAATTTTCTAATTTGTCCTCCACAAATACCACTTGTAGGCCTTTTAATCCCCAGAGCTGGTTGGCTATCTTTGGTAAAGACCGGTCTTCCTAAGGAATTTAGTCCGCAAATAGCATCAACATTTGCTTTAGCAGCTGCAATAAATACTTTCTTTAAGTGTTCATATGAAGGGAAATTTCCTACTTTGATAACTAAGGGAAGGGGATATATAGCTGTTTTAAGGGCTTTTGCAAATTGGTAAACGCTTTCAGGGTCTAGATAAAGTTGACTATGCGCTGCAGCAACATTTGGGCAGGAAAAGTTTGCCTCAATAATAGATGCTCCTGCTTCTTTAGCTAAAAGAGCCGTATCGATAAAATCTTGCAAAAGGGAGATATCATTTGTTTGGCTGCCTACTACAGAAACAATTAATACCTGTCCGGGCGCCAGAGAAGCTTTTGCTTTTGCAATGTCATTTAATAAAAAGTCTCTTGATTGTGAGGGCATGCCAAAAGAGTTAGTAAGAGTTAAATCTTCTAGGGCTTCATGAGGCATATCTATTTGTACTGCATGATCTTCTTTAAGGTTGACATAGATCATATTAGGCAACGCGTGTCCTTGGTTTTTATAAGAACGAATGGTCTTATATGTTAGAATATCAAAGCCAAGTTGAGCTGCCAAATTTATCCAGTTAGAGTTTAATAAAGGACCTGCGGCAACTCCGATGGGACTCTTTATTGCGTGCCCAAGAAAATGAATATAATTGTTTTTATCTACAGCTTTTCTTTCGGGAATAGCTTTAGTGTAAAATGGGCCTGAAGCGGCATTTTCTGCATAGGATTTTGTGATATCGTAAATAGGCGGGTTTTCTACATACCATTTTGGTGGCTTCTGTTTATTCAATGTTGAATACCTTTCCTTTTAAAATAACTATTTTGGGCCAGCCTTTTAAAAGCTTGTTTTCAAAACATGACCAGCCAACTTTTGTTTTCATATGTCCAACTCTTTTTTCAAGGTTTAGATCTGCTAAAACAACATCATCAATGAGAGGAAGGTTGAAAATGTCTTGGATTCTTAAATGAGTAAGAGAGACAATTTCCTGCAGTGTTAAACGGTTGTTGTTATACGCATCTAACAATAATGGAAGCATTGTTTCGATGCCGGGCATGCCCGAAGGGCAAGCCCCATAAGGCTTGTTTTTTTCTTCCAATGTATGTGGAGCGTGATCTGAACCTATACAATCTATGGTTCCGTCTTTTATGCCTTCCCAAAGGGCATCTCTATCAATCGATTTTCTAAGAGGTGGATTGATGACAGCTTTGGCGCCATATTTCTTGTAGTCATCAACTGTTAGAAATAAATGATGAGGTGTTGCCTCTGCATAAATAGGCAAGTGCTTTTGTTTAGCTTTTCTAATGATTTCTAGTTCACCATGTGTACTTACATGAAGAATGTAGACTTTAGTAGGGTATTTTTCTACAAGTGATACAATTTTATGCACAGCCTTTTCAGCTGCTTTTTCTCCTCGTATAAGAGAGTGATCACTATAACTTAAAGGTCCCTTTATCTGACGTCTATTGCCTTGGATCATTTCTTCATCTTCAGCATGGACTGCTATAGGGAGATTATGTTTTTGAGCGATTTTAAATACTTCTTCTAAAGTTTTATTGTCTTGAATTAATAAACCTCCAGTAGAGGATCCCATGAATACCTTTATGCCAATAATATCATCTTTACAGCTTTCTATTTCATGTAAGTGGGCTTTATCTGCACCAAGGTAAAAAAAATGACGAAGAGGAATATTTACGCTCTTTAGCTGGTTAAATATTTTTTTCTTCTTATCTTGAAGAGCTGAAAAACTTACACAAGGAGGAGTGTTATTGGGCATGTCAAATACAGTTGTGACCCCTCCATAAATAGCTGCCTTTGCTGCGGTTTCCCAGTTTTCTTTGTGTTCATGTCCAGGAACTCTAAAATGGACATGTGGGTCAATGAGAGCAGGTAGCAATGTAAGACCTGAGGCATCTATTATATGATTTTCTTTGCTTTCTATAAAATGGGTGACTTTTTTCCCTTCAATATTTTTTGCATTTTTAATTTCTATCACTAATAAACTCTTTTATTTCTTCTTTAGAAAATTTTTTACAGCAGTATTTGCAAGACAACTCAGTTAAAGAGCCAATTTGCTCAACTATAAAATATGTCTTGATCCTTTCATGGTTGGTAATACATTGATGATTAGGACAAATAAGTACTGATGAAATTTGACTTGGGAGAGTATTGCTTATTTTTCTGACAACTTTATAGTTTTCGATATAATTAATTGTGGCCAGCGGAGAAAAAAGCGCTATTTGTTTTGCTTGCTCTACATTTATCTGACAGTTTTCAATTTTAATTAAATCTTTTTTCCCTAAAGCCTTACTAGGTAGATTAAGGCCAATGGTCACAAGATCTTCATGTAGGTAAAAATTTAAAAGACGTAAGATTTTAAGTCCTTCGCCTTGAGCTATGTGATCAATCACCGTGCCATTTTTAATAGCAGCTACTAAAAGTGTCTTATCCAATATTTCCTCCTAAAAAAAGAGCAAGTATGGCCTCTCTTACAAAAACTCCATTGGCAGCTTGCTGGAAGTAATATGCATGAGGGGTTTTATCTATATCGATGTCTATTTCATGCACTCTTGGTAAGGGATGAAGAATTTTCATATTCTTTTTAACTTTTTTTAAATGCGGGAGCTGTAGGATGAACTGACTTTGTAATTTTTGATATTCCAAATAAGGTATGCGCTCTTTCTGAATGCGAGTCATATAAAGAATATCAACTTTATCTAGGACTTCTTCAAAAGATTTGTGAAAGGAAAATTTAATCCCTTTCTTTTTAAGATCACTGGTTTCCTCTTCAGGCAAACTTAAAGTAGGAGGGGAAATGAAATACATACGAGCTTTAAAATTAGACAGGCCTAAAGCCAAGGAATGAGCAGTTCTGCCGTATCTTAAATCTCCTACAAATGCTATTTTTAAATCTTCTAAGCTAGACTGAGACTCTTCAATAGTAAATAAGTCTACTAAAGTCTGCGTTGGATGTTGGTTAGCTCCATCTCCAGCATTGATAACTGGCACGGAGCTTACTTCGGCAGCTTGCATTGCAGAGCCCTCTAAAGGGTGGCGCATAACAATTATGTCTGCATAAGAGCTCATAATCTTCATGCTATCAGATAATGACTCTCCTTTTTCCGTAGAAGTTATTTTGCTATCGGAAAATCCAATAACTTTTCCACCGAGGCGAAGCATGGCTGCCTCAAAAGAAAGTTTTGTTCGTGTAGAAGGTTCAAAAAAGCAGTTTGCCAGAATTTTATTTTTCAAAAGATCAGGCTTAGGATTTTTCTTTAATTCTCTAGCTTTTTTTAAAATATATAAGATTTCTGATTTGGTAAGATCAAAGATAGATACTAAATCCCTACCTGCAAACTTGTTTGACATGCCTTTATGTAAAAAGTTTCCTTTAATCTTAAAGAGGAAGTTTTTAATGGGCTAGTAAAAATTTACATTTTTCAAAGACTTCCTCAGGACCTATCTGATATAGACAAAAAGGTTCTTTGCACTTTCTTGCCATGCAAAAAGAACAGGTCTTTTTTTTATAAAAAACATGGGAATCTTTAGAAAGAGGTCCACAAAGATTTGGATTAGTCGGAGAAAAAATGCCAATTGTTTTGATGTTTAAGGCCTCAGCCAAGTGCATAGGACCTGTATCATTGGAAATCACAAGGTCCATTTGAGAAAGTAAGCCAGCAAACTTTCTCATGTCGAGGTTTTGTACTATTTGAACAAAAGGTGCCTCTGAAGCAATTTTATGTAATGTGCTTTTTTCATGAGGTGAACCAGTTAGATAAAGATCTATAGAAAAGTCATTATGTAGCAGATGAATAAGTTTTATAAAGTTTGATGAAGGCCAACACTTATAGCCATCTTTAGCTCCTGGATGAATGGCAACTTTTAATTTGTCCGGTGTAACAAACTTTTGAAACTGCTCTTTTTCTTTTTCTGTTAGATAAAAGGAAAGAGTCGATGGCTTAGCAAAAACTTGTAAGGCTTCTAATTGCTTTAACCTTCTTACAACTTCATGAGTTTTGTTATCTTCAAAAGCATTGGTGAGTAAGAAATCTAACCCTTTGCATTTATTTTTTGTTCCTACAACTTTTTCAGCTCCAATAATGCAACTTAAAGGCAGAACAAATCTTTGAGAAGTATGAAAGTGAAATACAATTTGAAACTTTTCTTTCCTTAATTTTTTCCATAAGGAGAACAATGAAGAAGAAAGAGTAAAAATTTGGTTAACATGCGGATTGTTTTGAAAAACTTGCGCGCCAAAAGACGTAGTAAGAACAGCTAAGTAAGCATTTGGGAAGTATTGTTTTAAAGTAGAAAAAGCAGGTGTGGCCCAAAGAGAGTCACCAAGGCCAGTTGTTGATAAGATCAAAACCCGTAAATTCTTAGAGTCAACGCAATTCTTTTTAAGGAAAAAGCTAATCGCTTTAACTAAGATTTTAAAAATTTTATTTTTATACTTGCTTAAAAGTTTCTTCATTCCAAATATTGCATATCCAAATTTTTTTTGAGGTATATGATGACATCAGCAGCAAGTTCAATTATTACATCGGTATCAAGTTCAGTAAAGGGTAATCCAAATTTTTATTCAGATAAATTAGAAAAAGCCACATCAGGAAGTGAGTTCAATACTGTAATTCACAGCAGCATGCTTCCTAAAGCTTCTATTTTTATATTTGCCCCTTTTGCTGATGCTATCCTTACAGATGAGCAGAAAAAAATTCTTCAGGTTTTTTTTGATGGAATTTCAAAACAAGTTAAAAATATGCATGATGATGCTTATGAAGACATCTCTTTAGAGCTTAAAGTCTCAAATAAAACAATAACGCCTATTACTTGTTTAGTTGTTCCTTATAAAGATAATGGGATCAATTTAATTCAAAAATTAAATGCCTTCATGGAAGAAATAGGAGGACAACTTTTGAGTAATCTAAGCGGTATTTTCCTATCTAATCTTCCAAATTCCAAGCAGCCACATGCCATTGAAATAGAGCCTTCCAATAATGTTTACGTACTACATAATCTCACTGAGGTCACATCTAATATACGTAAGGTATAAATTTGTAAGGGACAGCTTTGCAGTAGCGGTCCCAATCGGATCCATATTTTTTGGAGCAGCGGTAAACATCCCTTTGGTACCGATGCGTGATCATTAAAGCAAAAAATACTGGATACAAATAAGGCAGGATCCCTGAAAACCCACAGCTTAAGCCCCAAGTTATTGCCATAAGGGTATCTGCTGTATAGTGGATTTTTCGACCATAACGATACCAGCCGTCAATTAAGAGGGCTCCTCCATCAGAAGTTTTTATGTATTTGGGGTCTTTCAATGTTCCCCAAGGCAGTTGAGGAAAAGTTTTTCGCTTAATATAAGTCCCTCTTAATTGCATGCGGAATCTGTTTTTTTGACTGTTAGCCGTGTCCCATACATAGTAAGCTCCTAATAAGAGGGCAAACAGAAATACCATATAGATAGGTGAATGGTGGATATTATTTTCTAGGATGTAGAAGGAAGAAAAACAATAAACAAAGGGAACACCCACATAATTCCAAAAAATTAACATCCATCCAAATTTTTCATGAAAAATGTCCCATGTTGTAGGAATGCACTCTTCTCCTTTCATGCATGCATTAACATACAGGCCATGGGCTAGAATCATAAAAACCATAGGAGCTGTAACTGTCCCATATATGGAATATTGTTTGGCCGCTGCCGACAATGTTAAGAAGAAAAGAAGTACCCAAGGAATACGGATCTCTGAAAATAATTTTATATCAACCCCCCAAATTCTGGGATTTAGCATTTTTCCCATAAAAAAATCATAGATCAGGTTGCCTGTTGGGGTAGTTTCTTTTTTTGTTATAGTGGCAATTGTAAATAAGGCTAATGCAAAGAGATTGGCTGTGATGATGCCAACAGTAATTAAAGGACCTAAATTATCAGCTAGGGCGGTTAGAGGAAAAATTCCAGTATAGTGTAGGGCAATCGCAGTAATCAAAGTTACATACCAGCTGGCGACTCCATTGCATAAGTAGTTTAGCTGAATATTTCCTTCTGAGGGGACTGGTAAGCCTTTTACATTTATTCCTGGCAATATTTTAGCTAGTAAAAACTGGAAAGCAATCAACCCTAAGTAAATGCCAGCAGCATACATTGTAGGGTGGGCACCTTCTAAAATATAGTTAGTCATGCGATGTAAAAAAGGGAAGAAGTCACTCAAAGAAGAAGGATAAACTAAAGATCCGTTGTAATAGGTTAGAGAAATCCATAAATAGTATAGTAGCAAATGTGAAAAGATTATGATAAAAAAGGCGCCAATGGGCCCCCCAAATTCATACTCTTGTTTGTTTGCGTGGGATAAAGAACTTTTACTCATATATAAAACTTTTTTTTATTTTTTAATTAAAGGCTAAAAAAAAGTTTTGGTCAATGTTGTAAAACCTTAATTTTGATACCCATCTTTAAGCAGTTTTTCTTGGAAGGCGATGTTGCGATCTGCTTGCATCATTATCTTCACCAGATTTTGAAAGGTTGTTGCTGGTTTCCAGTTCAAATAATCTCTAGCTAAAGATGCATCTCCAATAAGTTGTTCTACTTCGGTGGGTCGAAAATAACGGGGATCCACTTTAACTAAGACTTGTTTGGTGTTTTTATCTATGCCGATTTCGTTTACCCCAATACCTTGCCACACAATATTGATGCCAACTTCTTTAAAACAGGCTTCAACAAATTCACGGACAGAGTGCATCTCACCTGTAGCAATCACGTAATCACGAGGAATGTCTTGTTGAAGCATAAGCCACATAGCTTCCACATAGTCTTTAGCATATCCCCAATCTCTTTTAGCATCTAAGTTACCTAAATAAAGGGTATCTTGAAGGCCTTCTTTAATACGCGAGACTGCCTGAGTGATTTTTCTTGTAACAAAAGTAATGCCTCTTCTAGGAGATTCATGATTGAACAGTATTCCGTTGCAAGCGTAGATTCCATAGGCTTCTCGATAATTTATTGTAATCCAATAAGCAAATAGTTTTGCGCAAGCATAAGGGGACCTTGGGTAAAAAGGGGTTGTTTCCTTTTGAGGAATTTCTTGAACAAGTCCATATAGTTCGCTGGTGGAGGCTTGATAAAAGCGAACTTTTTTTTCCATGTTTAGCGACCTGATGGCTTCCAATATGCGTAAAGTGGCTAAACCATCTACGTCAGCCGTGTACTCAGGAAGTTCAAAGGAAACACGGACATGACTTTGCGCTCCTAAATTATAGATTTCGTCCGGCTGTATTTTTTGTATTAAAGATAGTACATTTGAAGTATCCGTCAAATCACCGTAATGCAAAAAAAAAGACCGATTTTCATCCTGAGGCTTTTGATACAAATGGTCGACTCTTTGAGTGTTTAAAGACGAAGACCTACGCTTTACGCCATGCACTTCATATCCTTTTTCTAAAAGAAACTCAGATAAATAGGCTCCATCTTGGCCTGTAACACCAAAAATTAAAGCTTTTTTAGGAGAGGAAAAGACAATTAAAGGAAAAAGAATAAGACACAACCACTTCATTATAAACTCTTTTGTAAAAAATCTATTAAAATTCACAAGAAAAAATAACAGATTACAAAAGGAGCTGTTTAAACTGAATTTTTTTTAGAAAAATTTTACAAAGAGATAAATTCATTCCAGGACTTTACTTCAAGGGATGTGGCATCCATTTCTTTTAAACAGTTTAAAAGCAAAGCAGACAGCTGCACATTTGTAATTAAAGGAATATGATGGTCGATAGCCAGCCTCCGGATGTTAAATCCATCTGTTTTGACTCTAAGACTAGTTTTTTTGGGAATGTTAATAATTAGATCTATTTCCTTTTGCTCTATTAAAGTAGCTGCATTGGGTTCGTGTTTTTGAGAGACTTTATAGACAAAAATAGATCCTACCCCATTTTTGGATAAAAAATCATGAGTACCTTCCGTTGCATAAATTTCCCATCCTTTTTCCTCTAGTGCTCTTAAACTTTCTAAGAGCTTTACTTTATGATGTGAGCTAATACTAACCAAAATTCTTTTTCCTTTTAACCATTGATCAGTGGAAAGCCAAGACCTAAAAAATGCATCGCTCAATCTTTCTCCAATGCAAGCAACTTCACCAGTAGATGCCATTTCTACATGGGCTACTGGGTTGGAACCTTTTAAGCGGTTATAAGAAAACTGCGGAGCTTTTACGCCAACATAGTCTAATTCTAATGTTTCGTAGGCTTGGGGTTTGTATTTTTTAAGCAAAACTAAGGTAGTAATTTCAATAAAATTGTGCCCTGTTACTTTAGATACAAATGGAAAAGAACGGGACGCTCTAACATTGCATTCTATAACTTTCAATTCATTTTCTTTTGCTATAAATTGAATATTAAAAGGACCGGTGATATGCAGTGCTGCTATAATTTTTCGGGTAATTTTTTTTGCTTTTCTGATTGTCTCTAAATAAAGTCTTTGTGGAGGCAGCACTATAGTTGCATCTCCTGAGTGTACTCCGGCATTTTCAATATGCTCAGATATTGCTTCAATGACTACTTTTCCCTTATCTGCTACGCCATCTATTTCTAGCTCCTTTGCATTAGGTATAAATTTTGAGACGACAACAGGGTGTTCATTAGAAATAACTGTTGCATGTCGGAGTAGCTTTTCTAGTTCCTCTTTGGAATAAATGACATTCATGGCAGCACCTGATAAAACATAAGAAGGTCTGATTAGAACAGGATAGTCATGTTTTGTAGCAAAGTTCATAGTAGCTTCATAAGAGGTAGCGCTTTCCCATAAAGGCTGATCGATATGTAAATCTTGCAAAAGTGAAGAGAACTTTTCTCGATCTTCAGCTCTATCTATATCTCTTCCCTTGGTTCCGAGAAGGTTATACCCTCTTTTTTCTAAGGGTAGTGCTAAGTTGTTGGCTATCTGCCCGCCAACGGATACGATAATACCCATAGGATTTTCAAAATCAGCGATATCTCGCACTCTTTCTAAGGTTAATTCCTCGAAGTAAAGGCGATCAGATTCATCAAAATCTGTAGAGACTGTTTCCGGATTTGAATTGATAACAACAACTTGGGTGTTGTTATTTCGCAATGTTTTAGCTGTATTGACCGCACACCAGTCAAACTCGACTGAAGAGCCAATACAATAAGGTCCCGATCCTAGAACAATAGCTTTGGAGGAGTTATCAGAAATGACATCACTTTCACTTGCATGGTAAGTTAGGTATAAATAATTTGTCTTAGCTTCAAATTCTCCTGCCAAAGTATCTATTTGTTTAATATAAGGTACAATGCCGCATTTGATTCTAAACTCTCTTATTTCTTCTTCTGTATGAGGAAAGCTTTGAGATAATGTTTTATCAGAAAAACCAAACTGCTTTGCCTTTTTAATCAGTTGCTTAGAAAGTGGTTGCGAAAGAATTTCATGATAAACATCAGATAGAGATTTGATGTGATATAAAAACCAGGGAGTTATTTGAGTAAGTTCAAAAGCTTTTTCAAGTGATCCATTTTTTTGAAAAAACTGGAAAAGGGCAAAAATTCGTTTATCTGTTGGAGTAGCTAGCTCTTCTTCTAAATTAGAAAGATCTTGTGGGCAATCCTCTATTCCCATAGGGCCGATGTTTAGCATTCGTATTGCTTTTTGAAGGGCTTCAGTAAAAGACCTTCCGATTCCCATGACTTCACCCACACTTTTCATTTCAGTTCCAATAACTCTATCTGCTTGCTTTAACTTATGGGTGTCCCATCTTGGAATTTTCACAACGATGTAATCTAAGGATGGCTCAAAAAAGGCTTTAGTTTTTTTAGTAATGCTATTTTCAATTTCATCTAGAGAATAGCCAAGGGCTAGTTTAGCTGCGACAAAAGCAAGTGGATAACCTGTAGCTTTAGATGCTAAGGCACTTGATCTTGAAAGGCGAGGATTCATTTCAATTACACGATAGTCACTCGATTTTGGGTCGAGGGCAAATTGCACATTGCATTCTCCAATGACCTTGAAATGACGTGCTATGTTGATTGAGATAGAGCGAAGCATTTGGTATTCTTGATTGTTTAATGTCTGAGAAGGGGCAACAACAATGCTTTCTCCGGTATGAATACCCATAGGATCTAAATTTTCCATATTGCAAATAGTTAGAGCTTGATCCTTGCCATCTCTAATTACTTCATACTCAATTTCTTTCCATCCGGTTAAATACTCTTCAATTAGGATTTGATCTACTGTGTTGAAAACTTCTTTAGCTTTTTTTTCTAGAAGTTCTCTTGAAGTAACCCGGCCAGATCCAAGGCCTCCTAGAGAAAAACCGGAACGCATCATAATGGGGAAGCCAATTTTATCTGCGGCATTTAGCGCTTCTTGCACATTAGAAGCTGCAAAGCTTTTAGGGGTTTTAATGCCAATGGACTTTAGATTTTCTTTAAAAAGGTCTCTGTCTTCGCTATTTTTGATAGAGTCAACAGATGTGCCTAAAACATCAATGCCGAATTTATCTAAGGTTCCATTGTCAAATAGCTTAACTCCTAAGTTGAGAGCTGTTTGCCCACCAAAACTTAAAAAAAGGGCATCCGGTTGCTCTTTTTCTAGGATTTTGGTGACAGAAGAAACATTTAGAGGCTGGAAATAGACTTCATCTGCAAGTGTTGCATCAGTTTGAACAGTGGCAATATTAGGATTAATAAGTATGGTTTTGATCCCTTCTTCTTTTAAAGCCTTAATGGCTTGTGATCCTGAGTAGTCAAATTCTCCCGCTTGCCCAATTTTTAACCCCCCAGATCCTAGAATAATTACTTTTTTATATTTCACGCTAAATCCACCATTTTAAAGAACTTTTCAAACAGAAAAGCAGTATCTTGTGGCCCTGGATTGCTTTCCGGGTGAAACTGCACAGCAAAAAACGGATCCTGTTTATGTATAATGCCTTCTACAGATCCATCGTTGATATTGCGAAAATACACTGACCAGTCATCAGGCAGTGTAGATTCATCTATTGCCCAGCCGTGATTTTGAGATGTTAAATAAGCTTTTTTATCTATTAGATTTAAACACGGTTGATTTTGCCCTCGATGGCCAAAGGTAAGTTTGTAGGTTTGGGCTTGAATAGCAAGCGCCATTAATTGAGATCCCAGACAGATCCCAAAAGTAGGTTTTTTTAGTTGAAGCACTTTTCTAAGAATAGAAATTGTTTCCTTGCAATAGCTAGGATCTCCCGGACCATTAGAAACAAAAACACCATCAAAATGTTCATGGGTAAAGTCGTAGTTATAAGGAACCCGCACTATTTCCCCGTTATATCTATTCAAATGGCGCATGATATTTTCTTTCATGCCACAGTCGATAGCTATAATTTTTTTCCCCTTGTTGCCAAAAGAAGTGATTTTCTGACAGCTTACTTTCTGCACAAGGTGAGTTTGGTTAGGGTCAAAAAAAGAAGAACAAAGAGGTTCATTATGGCAGATAGCAGCAAGTGTAACCCCCTGGCTACGCAGTCGCTTGGTAATAGCCCTAGTATCAACATGAGAAATTAAAGGAACGTTTTGAGACTTTAACCAGTCTAATAGTGACATCGAGCTTTCAAAATGGGAAGGGTAAAGACAAGGCTCACTAATAACTACACCAGCAGCATGGATTTTAGAAGACTCCCAATAGTTAGATTGGGGTACCCCATAATTTCCGATTAAAGGATAGGTAAAAACAATAATTTGATCGCAAAAGGAAGGGTCTGTCAAAGTTTCAACATAGCCTGACATGCCTGTTGTAAAGACTATTTCCCCAAAGAATTCTTTGTTTTGCCAGGAAGGGCTTAAACCATCAAAAGTTTCACCTGTATTTAGGATTAGCTTTGATGGGATCATTTGCATAATCTAAACCTTTTCTAAATTCCCTGCGAGGGTACTGAAACTAAGTTGATTTTATCAATTTTTTTCTTTTAAAGGCTTTCGGATTAACATTGGGTTGGTAAGTAAATCGTCACTTTTTAAAAGCTCATAGATAGAAGATATCCAGTTTGGGTCTAGATTTAAAGCAGGACAGCGATATACTTGATATCCTTTATTTCTCAAAATAGGAACATATTCATACTCAATTTCATAAAGGGTCTCTATGTGGTCACTTGTAAAGCTTAAAGGGACAATAATGATGTTTTTTCTTCCTTGAGAAAGATCATCGATGGAGTGGCATACCTTTTCTGTATAAGGTTTTATCCATTCTCCCTTCCCAAACTTCGATTGAAAAGAAAGCTTTCCTAAAACATAAGGGAATTTTTGCATAATTCTTTGAAAAGATATTTGACACTCACTTTCGTAAATATCTCCCGATGTAATAAATTCCTCAGGAACTCCATGAGCTGAAAATAGCAACATTGTTTCATCTTGTTTTAGATCTTTTTCCAAAAAAAGACCTTCAATTTTTTTTTGGTAGGAATTGATGAAATGCGAGCTACCGGGATAAGATTTTATCCATCGCATTTTTCTTAAAGTCTGCTCTTCAAAATGCTTGGAAAAAAATCTGGCAATGCTTCCTGTAGTAGCGTAACTAAATTGTGGGAACATGGGAAATATTTTGATTTCATCGACTTTAAGCTGGTTTACCTCATCAATAAAGTTTTGATGGGTAGTAGGAAGATATCTATGGAATGTGAGTACTTTCTTATCCAGTTTTTCACTTAATGCATAAGCCAGGTTTTCAGTATCTTGAAAAATAGGGGATTTTCCTCCTATTTTTTTGTAGTCCTTTTGAATCTTTTTGGCCCTTCTTTTAGCAATTTTTTTAAATAACCATTCTTGCATAAATTTAGGCCATTTGGTCCTTATGACATCTGGATCTGTTAACAAGGTTTCTAAAAATGGCCTGATTTCAGTTAGGTTCCTGGGGCCTCCAAAATTAGCAATGATATAAGCAGTTTCTTTTGGGAACATATTGACTCCTTTTTCAAAGTATACTAGTAATTTGTGGCCAAATTTTTTTATAATCATCAAAATAATCTATAAATACATAAAATTGGTCTATTAAAATGTCAGCTATTAGAAGAATACCTATTTTTTTGAGCCTTTTGTTCTTGTTGTGTTGCCAGAGTTCTCAAGATAAAAGTCATACCAGAATTGGCATGGATCCTGGCTTGCCTTCCATGGAGTTTTCTCCAATGCTTCCTTATGTCACTGGATTTTTAAAAGACTTTTTCTTAAAAGTCTCTGCTACATATCACATCTCTTTTGAGCAAATATATGACAGTAGACAAGATTTGCTTACAAATTTGGATCAGGAAAAATATGAGGGCATTTTAAGCTCAACATATCCACTTAATTTTTATTTGGACAAATATGCGTTTTCTGATGTGATTATTCCATTTGGGCCAGTCCTGGTTGCAAAATCAGAAGGCAGCATTGACAGTGTTCATGACTTAAAAAACAAGATAGTAGCTGTACAAAAATCAGACATGGCGAAGTTGGACTTAAGCTCCTACCAATGCGCCAACATTAAAATCTATACTTCTATTTTGCAGTCTTTAAATGATGTGCTGAACAATAAAGTAGATGCAGCTTTTGTAAAATATATTCCTGCTATATCGTTTGTAGAAGATACTTTTTATCAAAAATTAAAGATTGCAAGTGCGCCTTTAAATGATAGGGGGCTCAGGTTTATTACCTTAAAAGAAAATAGCAATCTCATTGACAAGTTTAATGCAACTTTTCAAAAAATGAAGAAAAAAAGCTCTTTAGAAAAACTTCTTATGAAATGGGGTGTAAGAATAGATCATGAATAAACTGTTTGTTTTCCTTTTTATTTTTTTTCAAGTCCATGCAGAAATCATTGAGATTAACCATATAGAAGATTTGCATGACTATATAGATAAAACAACTTTAGTTATTTTTGACATTGATAATACATTGATTGAGCCTGCGCAAACTCTAGGCTCAGACCAATGGTTCTATTATCGGAGAAAACAGTATCAAAAGGAAGGATATACTTCTTCCGATGCATTAGAAAAAGCCCTTTCTGAATGGATGGCAGTGCAATGTATTACTGATATGAAACTGGTAGAACAAGAGGCAAAGCCTTTGATTGATTCTCTTCAAGAAAAGAAAATTTGCATTATGGGTTTGACAACAAGGGGAATGGGTTTAGCGACAAGGACCATTCATCAGTTAAAAGATTTTCAAATTCACTTAGACAAGACAGCTCCTTCAAAAGAGGAAGTCTTTTTTGAAAACACTAATGCATGTCTTTTCAGAAATGGGATTTTATTTACTGCCGGCACAGATAAAGGACTTGCTCTGCAAAAGCTTTTGGAAAAAATAGGATGCCAACCAAAGAAAATTGTTTTTGTGAACGATAAAAAAAGCCATCTTCTTCCTGTTGAAATTTTTTGTGAGAAGCAAAAAATTCCTTTTATTGGCTTAAGATATGGATATTTAGATGAAAAAGTGTACCAATTTAATGGAGAAGTTGCAGAGGTTCAATTTGAGGCTTTTAAGAAAATTTTATCGGATGAAAAAGCATTAGAGTCTTTAGATAACAGATTTTGATCCGGCTTCTAAAAACCTTTTTTTAAATTTTTCTAATGTTTCTCGATCAATAGGGCAAGGTTTTATATCCCAGATTTTTTCAGCATAGTTGTAAATACTTTCGTCGGAAGAAAACCTGCCCATTCCTGCAATATTATGAAGTGCAAATTCAGCCCATTTATTTTCCTGTAAATAGAGCTCTTCAACTTTTAAGTTAGTATCATAATAACTAATTAAGTCCTTAAGTACAAAATACTGATCAGCAGGTTGGTTGTAGTGACCTTCTAAAAGTGATTGGTGTAAATTCTGAAATGCTTCTTTTTCTGCATCATTAATGGCAAAAGTGTTATCGATTAAAGTATCTACAGCCCTTTTGATTTTCTCATTTTGAATATAGTAATCTAAAGCCTTATAAGCATTGGCTTGTAGAATTTTTTCGATCTCTTCTTTAGTGGCGCCAAATCTAAAAGGCCACCAATTGTCTCCAATAGCTTGCCTCATTTCAATATTAGCTCCATCTTCCGTTGCTAAGGTGAGGGCTCCATTTATGGAGAGCTTCATGTTACCCGTTCCAGAAGCTTCTTTGCCAGCTCTTGATATTTGCTGTGATAAATTTGCTCCGGGGATGATTACTTCAGCCGAAGAGACATTATAGTTTTCAATGAAGATTACTTTTAACTTGTCTTGAATATCTGGGTCAGTATTTATTTTTCTTGCAATAGCATTAATATACTGAATGATTTGTTTAGCTACCAAATATCCTGGGGCAGATTTACCGCCAATGATGACAGTCCTTTTAATTTTTCGTGATTCTGGATTATTTTTAAGGTCAAAATATAGCATAACAGTATGAAGAGCGTTCATAAGCTGTCTTTTATATTCATGGAATCTTTTAATTTGGACATCAATAAGTGAATCAACATCACATTTGCATACGGTGTCAATTATTTTGCCTTTGTAGTCGCGAATAGGATTTTCTTTTGATAAGTAATTTAATAGAATCTCTTTTCTTTTTCTTTTTACCTCTAAGAATTTTTTTTGAAGTTCCGGATCAGTCGCATGCTGTTTTAAGTTTTCGATTTTTCTAAAATCGGTAATCCATTCATCTCCAATTTTTTCTATAATTAGAGCTGAAAGTTCCGGATTCGCGTGTAATAGCCATCTTCTATGAGTGACTCCGTTAGTAACGTTTACAAATTTTTCAGGGTATAAATCATTAAAATCCTTAAAAAGGGTTTCTTTAAGAATCTGAGTATGCAGTTCAGCAACGCCATTGACTTTATGGCTTCCAAAAATAGCTAGGTTGGCCATGCGCACCTGGCCATCTCCAAACAGTGACATTCTACATACTTTTTCTTCATCATTGGGAAACTTGGCACGTACTTGATCACAGAATCTCTGATTTAACTGCTGGATAATTTTATATTGCCTAGGAAGCAAATACTCCATGCGATGCTCATTCCATTCTTCTAAAGCCTCTTTTAAAATTGTATGGTTAGTATAACTGCAACAGGTCTTGGTGATCTCCAGAGCTTTATCAAAGCCAACGTTGTGCTTTAAGGTAAGTAGTCTAATGAGTTCTGCCACTACAAGAGCTGGGTGAGTATCATTGATTTGTATGCGTACTTTATCAGCTACAAGCTCTGCATCATCATAGAAATGAAAGTGCCTAGTTAAAATATCTTGCAGTGATGCAGAAACAAGTAAAAACTCCTGTTTGAGTCTAATCCTCTTTCCAGTTTCATGGTGATCATTGGGATATAAGACATCGGTAAGAGAGGTATTTTCTCCAGCCTGGTCCAATTTCCCTGCATTATATCTTTGCAGCTCGAAGTTTCTTGGTGATTCTTTTGTCGACCAAAGTCGAAGAGTTAACACAGAAAATATATCATTTTTAGGACATCCAATGATGGGGTCATCAAAGGACAAAGCTCTCACCTCTTCAAAGTTTTCTAAGTGAAAAACCTCATCTCCATGACTGTTTTTAACAGAGATTGGTGTTCCACCAAAATGGACGAGCGCAGCATGGCTGTCTCGTCGAAACTCCCACGGATTTTCATTGAGAAGCCATGTATCAGGTCTTTCCACTTGTATTCCATCCCAAATTTCCTGAGCGAAAATACCATATTGATATCTAAGTCCATATCCCATTGCAGGAAATTGCTGTGCTGCCAAAGACTCCATAAAACAGGATGCCAACCTGCCTAGGCCTCCGTTACCAAGCCCTGGGTCTGGTTCGCATGAAACTAAGTCGATATAGTTACGGTTGGTTTTTTGCAAAACATCCGAAACCAGTTCATTCACTCCAATATTTGTAATATTTGCGGGGAGCTCCTTTCCCGGTAAATATTCTAAAGAAAGATAGTATAGAACTCTTTCTTTTTGCTTTTCGATAGTATCGTAAGTAGAGACCCAATTAACAATGATCTCTTCTCTCAAAGCATAAGAAAAAGCTAAATAATATTCTTCATTAGTAGCATGCTCAATTCCTTTAGAGAAATTGATAATTAAAAAATGCTGAATTTTTCTAATTAATGTATCTACTTTTTCTGGCGATACCATATTTGTTGTTCGAAAGTTAGATATTTTTTTGTATAAGAAATGCTTTGTTAAAAAAAAAGAAACTTTTTTTAAGTACAAGGTCGCAAAATTTTTTAGTAAATTAAAATTTGACAGTTTTATCAACTTGATCAAGTTTAAACTAATTAGTTTAATATTTGATTTTTATCAAATTGTAATTTAAAATCTCCTCCATATTCTTTTAAAAAAGGTTTAAAATGGCAGTTTCAATACAAGGTAGAGTTCAAATTCCCTCATTAACTGAAGCAGACATCGATGATAATAAATCTGATGTAGTCGTAGTTGGAGGAGGCCCTGTAGGACTTTGGACAGCCATTCAAACAAAAATTTTAAGCGGTAAAGAAGTAACCGTTATTGAAAAGTACGAAGAATATCAAAGAAATATTCGATTAAATATAGATGCCCATTCCTTGAAAGGCATCCCTGATAACAATTTTTTGAAAGAGCTAACTAAAGCTTGGGGCAACCGATCTGTTTCGATTCAAGATATGGAAAACGGATTAGTACAATTAGCTAACGAAGTGGGGGTCAAAATCATCCGGGGGCATAGCGCCGATCCTCAAGACTTGCATGAGTTGTTTCCAGAAGCTTCAGTATTTATTGGAGCAGACGGAGCTAGAAGCAAAGTTCGAGAAGAGATCTTTCAAAATGAATTTCGATTTAACTCTAATTTGCAGTACATGGTTCAAGTACAATATGAAATTGAAGGTGACTGTTGGCGGGAAATGGTAGGCGATAACAGTATAGAAAAGGTAAGAGATTTATCAGATAAATATCGAAGACAAAAATTTGCAGAACATGTTGTTGTTGAAAATATCCGTCCTCAAGAAAATGGGAACTCTCAAGTTACATTGCAGATTTTTATCGATAAAAAGACATATGATCAAATGAAAGATGCCTCTTTTAAACACCCTTATTATTTTGAAATGGATCTGCATAAAGTTCCTGAAGAACTTAAAAATGTCCTGATTAAATGGTGGGGGGCAAGAAGTAAGATTCACCACGAAACTATTCAAAGAGGTCATACTAATAAAATGACAGTAGTTGCTCTCAATTCTTATGCAGCAAAAAATGTTGTTGTGGATAGGGATGGTCGGGTGTGGACCCTTGTAGGCGATGCAGCCGGAGCTTTTCCTTTTTTTAGAGCGATAAATACTGGTCTTGGGTTAGGAACTATGCTTGCGAAGGCTATTTCTTCTTCCTTTCAAAAATGTGATGCTACAGGGAAAAAGATGACAGCAGCTTCTTTACGCTCTTATTCCAGATATGCAACATTTCGTTTAAATACTGAGAGAATGAAAGCTTATTTCAAAAGTCTTTTTCTAAATATAACAAAAGTGTTTTTGTCGATTAGCAATCGAGTTTTTTGGCAAGTAAACAAGATAAAACCTGCACGACAAACAGTTATTGAGCAAGAAGGAAATCGTATATGGGATCTGCTTTCTTCCAATGAGCCTTTAGCGCAATCTAACTAATTAATCTTGCAAAAAGTTTGTAGGGAGTTATTACCTTAAACTCCCTAGAATTTCATTTTGTGTTAGACAAAAAAAATACACTTATCACACACTTTCCCTCCTTAAAAAACTAAATAACATTTGTGGTTACACTCAACAAAAGTCAGAACAGTATTATCATAATTGGTGCCGCAGGACGCCAAGGAAAAGAATATTTTCATCTTCTTTCAAAGTTATATAAGATCAGTGGTCTTGTAGATACTAATTATAAAGCTCTAAAAGAAGCTTATAATCAAAGTTCGATTCCCTTATTTCACACTGTAGAAGAAGCTATAGAGCAATGTTCTTTTGCAACAGCTGTTATATGCATTCCTCACTCTTATCATTTTTCCGTTACCTTACCTCTTATTAACGCTAATAAAACTGTGATCAAAGAAAAACCACTTGCACTAACTCAAGTGGAAGTCAACAGATATAAAGAGCAGGAAAAAAATCATATTTTTACAATTGTTCAAAGGCCTTTTCACGAAGCATTTTTCTTTGTACAAAAGAACTTGTACCGTTTAGGAAAGATCTATGATTTTGGCGAAGTAATTTTTCATTATCTGGGGGTGGCGTCATCATTGATATGGGATATCACATTCTAGATGTGATAATCAATTTTTTCGGACAGCCTGAAGAAATTTCTGGAGCTCTTTCATATTGCTATGACTATTCTGGGCGCTCTCATTTAGAAGATGCAGCTACTATTACTTGTCGATACTCAAACAACCAGCTACATGGAAGCATACGTCTTAATCGATATGCTGAAAGCAAACGAGAATATTTTGAAGTTTTGGGAAGCAATGGGATGTTAACTATGCAAAACGGTTTTATAGAAATAAAGGACCGAAAAGGAAACCTTTTGGAACAAGTAGAAATTTCTGATCCCTTGAATAAACAAAAAATGTTTGATTTCTATTTTGAGCAATCTAGTTGTCCTTTTTTTTCTGAGCAACACCTCAACCATCACGCAGTGATTGTTGCACTTATTGAACAACTCTACAAAAGGATTCGATAATGGAGTCAAATAAAATAACATATCCTTGGCCTATCATTACTGAGGAAATCGAAGAAGCTGTCGTTCAGCAATTACACACTACGCTTGGAACTTATGATCGATCTGGCATCACAAAAGAATTCGAAGACAAGTTCAAAGAAATTCATAAAAGCAAGTTTGCTCTTGTTACCTCAAGTGGAACGGCTGCTCTGCATTCGGCATTTTATGCGCTAGACCTTGGGCCGGGTGATGAGGTCATTTGTACTGACTACACTTTTTTTGCTACAGCTATGCCTCTTTTCCAATTAGGAGTAGTACCTGTTTTAGCAGACTGCGATCCTAATGGAGGGCTGGCAGCTACAGAAATTGATAGACTTATAACCAAAAAGACAAAAGCAGTCGTTCTTACCCATATGTGGGGAAATCCTTGTGAAATGGATGCGATTTTAGATAGATGTCAAAAATACAACCTTCGATTAGTGGAAGATTGTTCCCATGCGCATGGGGCAACTTATAAAGGACAGCATGTTGGCACTTTTGGCGATATAGGTATTTGGAGCCTTCAGTCACAAAAAATTATTGCTGCAGGTGAGGCAGGAATATTGGTTACAAATGATCGTACATGTTACGACAAAGCACAGCTGCTAGGGCATTTCAATAAGCGAGCCTTAAAAGAAATGGATCCTTCCTCTCCATTATATCAATATGCTATAACAGGTACAGGACTGAAATACCGCCCAGCGGCTCTTGGCCTTGCCATTGCCAATAAGCAACTTGATTACTTAGAGCAGTGGATCAATGCCAAAAACCGAAATGCTGAACGAGTACAAAGTATTATTGGAGAAGTTGATGGGATCAAGTTTTTAAAAGGAGCTGGAGATTTTTCTCGCTCTGCCTACTATGCATTTACCTTTACCATAGACCCTAAAATAGCTCCTTTTTCTAGAGAAGAATTAGTGAGTTGTATGCACTCTTTTGGATTTAAGGATATAGATATTCCAAACTCTACTTCCTGCTTGCACAGATATCCAATTTTTCAAAAACCTATTTCTCCTGTGTACTCCTATCAAAATGACATTTGCATACGGGGAGATTATCCAAATTCAAAGTTTATTTCAGATCATCTTGTAAAAATTTCTGTTCCTATTGATGATCATAAGGGTTCTAAAGGTCGTTTTTTTGTCGACTCTTTTGAAACAATTTGGAAAAAAGCAAAGGAGAAGTTATGCACCCTTATTCAAAAAAATTAGAAATGGAGCTAGTGAGCCAAGCACTAAGAGATGACATACAGAAAATTGTAGTGGGAGGCGTCATTTTAGATAAAAACAAGGAAGCAGTCCTTCTTTTGAAAAGGCACCCTTCAGATTTTATGCCAAACATTGAAGAGCTTCCCAGTGGAGGGGTCCACGAAGGAGAAAGTCTTGCTGAAGCCCTCGTTAGAGAAGTGCAAGAAGAAACAACTCTTGAAGTAGAACTTGTGCAAAGCTATATTAGCAGTTTTGACTACCACTCGCAAAGTGGTCGACTAACAAGGCAGTTTAACTTTCTAGTTCTTCCCAAATTATATGAACCGATTGTTCTTATTCCTGAAGAGCATTCCAGTTATGTGTGGAAGGAGCTAAATAATACTGCAGGTCTTTCACAAAAAATGAGGGAAATTTTTGAGATTACAGCAAAAGCAAAAAATACAGGCTCTCTTCTTTGACTTTGATGGTGTCCTTTTTGATCTCGAACCTCTTCATTTTAAAGCTTGGGAATTAACGTTGGAAAAGCTTGGATATCGTGACCCAAGCTTTTCACTAGAAAATGTAGTTGGAATTTCTGATAAAGAAATTGCTGATTACTTTATCAATTTTTTTTCACTTTCAATGAAAAGCGAAAATTTGCAGGAAGAAAAAGAACTTAACTATGATTACTTAATTAGCAGTGTTCAGTTTCCTACGAAGGAATTGCATGACATTCTTAAAAAATATAGGCAATCATTTAAGTTGTTAATAGTCTCTTCTTCTACTACTAGAGCAATTAAAAAAATATTAGATCGATGCAATCTTGCTGATTATTTCTTCACCATTATTGGTGCTGATAAAGTGCAAAATCACAAACCGCATCCAGAGCCTTATCATATGGCTCTTGAAGCTTGCTCTATTTCAGCAGATCAAGCAGTTGCAATTGAAGATTCAGTAGCTGGGCTTCGTTCTGCTCAAGATGTTGGGATCAGAGCTATTTGGTTTAAAAGGTACCAACATACACCTTCTTCTGAATACCAAAATAGTTTTCCTTCCATATCCCATCTTTCAGAACTGGAGTTTTATATTCAGTAGTTTTGGAAGCTGGTCATCAATAGTTTTTTTTAAGCAAAAATAGCTTTCAAAATATAAAAAAGAACAATGCTAAGGATAGCACTGATCGGAATGGTAATAACCCAAGATAGAAATATATCTCTAAGTGTTCTTAAGTTTAAAGCAGACAAGCCTCTTGCAAGTCCAACCCCTAACACACCTCCCACAAGTGAGTGAGTAGTAGAGATAGGCAGACCCATTTTAGAAGCTATTAGTATAGTGGTAGCAGCTCCAAACTCGGCTGAAAAGCCTCTGGTAGGAGTAAGTTCTGTAATTTTTTTGCCGACCGTTTCTATAACTCTCCATCCCCAAGTAGCAAGGCCGACTACAATACCCGTTCCACCTAGTGCTAATAGCCATACAGGTACTTCGGACACCATTGAGATAGACTGGTTTTTTAATACGTCGAAAACGGCAGCTACAGGTCCAATGGCATTGGCTACGTCGTTAGCCCCGTGTCCAAAAGCAACTAAACAGGCGCTAATAATTTGAAGATACACAAAGATTCTTTCCACATCATGAAACTCCGACGTTCTTTCTTCAAATCGTGTTTGTTTTCGGAGGTCTTCATTTAAATTTTTTACATCACTCAAAATAGCACTTACTTTATCTTGCGTCTCTTTTTTAGATGAAAGTTTTACTCTTCTTAAATGCTTGATTGCTTTTTCTAAACTTAATACATGCTCGGGATGAACATGTTCACTTGCCTGAAACTGCGTAATTTTTACTTTTCTAATTAAAATAAAGCCAATAGATCCAGCAAGTAAGGCAATTGGTATAGAAATGAAAAGAGCCTTTTGAAATGGCAAGTCCATGTTGAGGTTGGCAAGTCCTTCAAAAAGAAGGCTCATAGAAAACACTAAAAAGCAAAAGAAAACCATAAAAGGCGCTATCCTTTTGGTCGCTTTTAAAGGATTCAGGGCAAAAAAGATCTTTTTTTGAAGAAGAGAAAATATGAGAAAAGAGATGACCCCGCTTAAAAATGGAGATAAGACCCAGCTTGAAGCTATTCTAAACAACTCTACCCAGTCAACAGCGTGAGCGCCTCCAATAATCACACCAAAGCCAACTACGGCACCAACAATCGCATGTGTCGTAGAGACAGGAAGTCCTAAATAAGAAGCGCTTTGCAGCCAAATTCCTGTAGCTAGTAGTGCTCCCATCATTCCTAAGACAAAAAGATGGGGGTCATTCATGAAAATTTCTGGTTGGACAATTTCTTTTTGAATCGTCTCAGATACATGAGATCCGACAAAAAAAGCTCCTGAAAACTCCAGTATGGCGGCCAAGATCACAGCTTTTTTTAATGTCAAAGCTCTTGATCCAACTGATGTCCCCATAGCGTTGGCAACATCATTTGCTCCAATATTCCACGCCATGTAAAAGCCGGTAATAAGGGTCAAAGTGCGTATAATGGTTTCTAATTCCATAAATTATTTCAATTCTAAGATCATACGAACGCGATTGGCGAGTTTTTCTGAAAGGTTTGAGATTGCTGCTATTTCCTTTAAAAGTCTCATCCATAAATGGAAAGAGCCGTAAGGCATAGTGGCAGATAAGTCATAAAGTTTTTTTGTGATCTGGTGCTGAATGCGGTCAGCTTCATGCTCAAAAAAAGCTACTTTCTCTATTAGCTCTTTTGTTTTCTGCGCTTCCACACCACCAAAAGAAGATTCTAATAAAGCATCAATTTCTTGGATAACTGCATGGACCTTATAAAAAGCTTCTAAGTTTTTTTTATAAAATACCGTGAAGTCTTTCAGTAGCTCATCTATCTTGTCAAATTTCTGCACACTAATTGTAACAGCAATATCTTCGGCTTGGTCTGCAAGAGAGTCTTGTAATGCCAATATTTCCAAAAGAGCGCCCCGATCAATTGGTAAAAAAATGCTTTTAGGCAAGTGGTTCCTAATATCATTTTTAATTTGATCTGCCTCATGCTCCAATTTAGAAATCTTCTTGGAAATTTCTTCTATTTTTTTTAAAGAACCAGATAAAAGGGCTTCGAACAATAAAGGAACAAGAGCTACGCATTCTGCTACTTTTTCCATGTGGGTTTGAAGAGGGGCAAATGGTGATTTGCCAAAAAGCTTTGCGATGGTGTACATGCAAATTTTGTTGTTTTATATGTGAGTAGTTATAGCAAAAAAGTTGTTAAACAACAAAGGTAAGTTTTTTATATTGCGAGTTTTGCAAAGTTGTTTAGTTAAACAAAATATTTATTTTGAAAGGCTGAATAGCTTTTCCTTGTCTTTTTTAGTGAGGGCGCGGTAAGCTCCAAGAGGGAGTTTGTCTAAACACAGAGAGCCTATTTTGGTTCTTTTTAAATCTCTCAATCGAAGTCTTGCTCTTAAAGCTAGTATTTTTACTTCGTGTTTTTTCCCTTCTTTAATACCTACTATAAGATGATTGCTTTTAATTTTTTTTACATAAGTAGGTTTTACTCTTCGCTTATCGATAAAAGCGCCTTTTTGAAGCTTTTGAATATGCTCAGGAGTAACTTCGTCTGCAACTCTTAAATGGTATTCCTTAACTATGTCGGAAGAGGGGTGAATAATTTGATTAGCAAGCTCACCGTCATTAGTAACCAGTAAAAGACCGGTAGTGTCTTTATCTAGCCTTCCCACAGTAAATAGCCTGGTTTTTTCTCTAAAAAAGAGGTCAATGACAAGTCTTTCTTGATCTTCAGCTGTATTAGAGCAGATGTATCCTTTAGGTTTGTTCAAAATAAAAGTTTTTTTTGCCACAGGGCGAACTCTAAACTCTTCATCAACTAAAATTTTATCTTTACCTACAACGACTTTTGTTTGTGGCGTTAATACAATTTTGCCATTAACTTTTACCCGACCATCAAAAATCATTTCCTCGGCTTTTCTTCGAGCCGCAATGCCTGCATCTGCTAGTGCTTTACTTAATCTTTTTTCTTCCATAAGATAAGGGATTGAAATTGGATTTAAAATATAAAAGATTTAAAATTTAAATTCAATTTATTTTAACATTGGAAATTAATTAACAATAAAGGCAGATAAATGGCGTCAAAACTAATTTTAATGAGACACGGTGAATCAGTTTGGAATGCTAAAAATCTTTTTACAGGATGGGTGGATGTCCCTCTTTCAGATAATGGGATTAAAGAAGCTGTTGAAGGGGGTAAAAAAATAAAAGATATCTCGATTGATGTCATTTTTACCTCAAGTTTAATCAGAGCTCAAATGACTGCCTTTATTGCCATGTTGCATCATGAAAGTAAGAAAACGCCAGTTTTTGTCCATCATGAAAAAAAATTGAAAGAATGGGGAACAAACTATTCTGAAACTTCTTCTAAAGAAACTATTCCTGTTTATTATTCCTGGCACTTGAATGAAAGAATGTATGGAAAATTGCAAGGTTCCAATAAAGATGAAATGAGAGCAAAGTTTGGTAAAGAGCAAGTTCATACTTGGAGAAGAAGCTTTGACGTAGCCCCTCCTGATGGAGAATCTTTAAAAATGACTAAAGAAAGGACACTGCCGTACTTTAAAAAAGAAATCATTCCTTATTTGGAAAAAGGAGAAAATGTATTTATTGCAGCTCATGGCAACTCTTTAAGGTCTATAGTGATGTTTTTAGATGATTTGTCTCCTGAAGAAGTAGTAAAGCTTGAGATTGCAACAGGCGACCCTATTGTTTATGAATACGCATCTGGAAAATGGATAAAACAAATATGATCTATTTGGATCAGCATACATCTGTACTGCCTTGCTCGTCAGCTATCGATAGGCTGCAAACTTTTTTGCATAAAAAATGGTATAGCTCCAACTCGCCCTACTGTAAAAATACTTATGACTTGGAAAATGCCTATCAGACAATTTATGACTTCACTGGTGCAAAATATGAAGATACATTTGTTTTTACTTCTTCTGCATCGGAAGCGATCAACCAGGTACTGTTTGGTGTTTACCATGATGTGATAAAAAAAACAGGCAAGACACATATTATTACATCAAAAAATGAGCAAGCGGCTATTTTGCTAACGCTGAAAAAATTAGAAGAGCAGGGTATTATTGTTCATTATTTAGAGCCAAATCAAGATGGAGTCATCAATCTTGGCGAGCTGGAAAGAACTATTAATCCAAGGGTATCTTTAATAACACTCTCCTGGGCTGACGCTCTTACAGGCACAATACAGCCAGTAGAATCAATTGCTCAGACTTGCGAAAAACATGGGATCTTATTTCATGTTGACGCCTCTGCTATCTTAGGAAAAGTCTATCTTCCTTTAAATGACATTGATATTCACTATATGACTTTTTGTGGCAACTTATTGCATGGCCCTGTTAGCTCAGGTGGTCTTTTTATGAAAAAAGGACATGAACTTTCCCCTCTTATTATAGGTGAAAATGAACAGGGAGGTTTAAGAGCCGGACCTTTTGATGTGGGTTCTTTTTTAGCATTAAGTGCAGCCTGTCAGCAATCACTTCTTTATATGGACCATATGAGCTTAGATGTAGCTAGGCTGAGATCAAGCTTAGAAAGAAAGCTGCAACAAGAGGTGGGAGCGAAAATATTTTTTCAAAACAACCCCAGATTACCTAATGTTTCTTGTGTTGCTTTTGAAAAAGTCAATAGTGAAGCCTTGCTATATCGACTGTACACTGAAGGGCTTGTAGCCTCTTTTGGAGGAGATAGATGGCAGCATCTATCCAATATAATAAAAGGAGATTTAGCGAACTCAGCTGTGAGTTTCGTGTTAAGTAGGTATACAACCAAAGAAGAAATAGACCAAGCTACGGATATTATTATTAAAAACGTGAAGTTTTTACAAACCTTATCTTTTGATTTATGAGCATAGAGAAATTAATTACTCCTTATTTTTGGAATACTTTTTCTAAAAAAATGAAGCAGAAAGTAGAAAATCCAAAATTTGCTGGTTTTTTTCTTGCAAAAGAAGCGGAAAGAACTGGCATGCGTTTGGCTACAGGCACAGATGGATCCCTTCAAGAAGGTAATATGGTAACTTTATATTGGCTTGTAGATGAAGCAGATGGGGTTATTGCCGACTGTAAATTTCAAGTATATGGTCCAACGTATCTTATTATTGCAGCTGAAACTATTTGTGAGATGGTTATCCGAAAAAATTATGACCAAGCATCTCGCATTTCTGCTGACTTAGTAGACAGGCAAGTGAGAGATAATAGCAAACGACCTGCTTTTACAGAAGAGGGGGCTTATTATTTGAATATGGTAATGAGTGCTGTAGATTTTGCCTGTCATCAATGTCATGGTATTCCTTTTAAAAGAGACTATGCGGATACGCCTATTGACTTTTTAGAAGAAAATCAACAAACGATTCCTGATTTTGAAAATCTTGCTAAAGAAGTTAAGTTGCAAATCATAGAAGAAATAATCTCTAAGGAAATTAGGCCATATATTGAGATGGATGCTGGGGGGGTTACTATTCATGACTTAAAAGGATCAGAACTTCATATTTCTTATGAAGGGGCTTGCACGAGCTGCCACGCGGCTACAGGGTCAACTCTTTCTGCTATTCAAAATATTTTAAAAACAAGAGTGCACCCTTCTATTACGGTCATCCCTACAATTTAGTGCTCTTTTGAGGAATCATCCTGGAAATAAGCTCTCCAAGAGTAAGGCTTTTTACAAGATTCTTCATAGGGTGAAAAATTAATTATGCAACCAAGCTTCAGGCTAAATGCCTTTTACTTTAGAGTTAGTTCTAAGCAAAATCTTACATTGTTAAAAATACCTAGCTCTGCAGGAGAGAGGTCATCAGATGAATTAGAGGAGTTGGAAAATTCACTACCTGGAGTAGCGTCATCTAAATCAGCTGATGGAGTAGAGTAAGGCGAATAAAGCCATTTACTCCAAGCATCGTGCTGCCAATCAGGGGGGTGACTGCTATTAATTCTCTTATTTAAATGATTCCAAGTACGAACTATCTTTTGTGCGCTAAGGTCTATTTTAAGCTGCGAAATCTTGCGTTGTGTTGTTTCAGCAGCTTCTATCTCTAAATCAGAAGAGTGATTGGTTGTAGTTAAACTTCTACTGCTTACTGGTGAAGTCATATTGTTTTATAGCTTAAAAGGGCTTGTAGAGTACTTTTTTTCTTTAAATGTTAGCAACAAATTTAAGTAAATTTTTTATTTTAATCGACAACTTTTAGCGATACTTCAGCAGATGAAAGAGTAACAATTTCACCGCTAGGAAGACATACGTTGAGCTGACCTTCATTAGAAAGAGAATGACAAACTCCTTCCCATTCCTGCCCATCATTTTTACAGATAATAGTTCTGCCAATATAGGCCATTAAATTTTCATACTGGCTTAAAAAAGGAACAAACCCTCTTTCTTTAAAAACTTCCAAGTCTTTTAAAAACTGGTTCTGCAGTTTTTTCAATAAATCATCTCTTGTAAAAAACCTGTCAGTTTCCAAGTTTAAAGAAGTAGCCGGTTTGTCAATCGAATCCAAAGTCTGTTTATCCAGATCTACATTAATACCAACCCCAATAAAACAATCATATACATTATTTTTAGAAGACATTTCACAGAGGACGCCTGCTAATTTTTTACCATTAAGTAAAACATCATTAGGCCATCTTATTTTGGGTAAAAGATCTTCGTCTATTAAAACCTCAGCAATTGATAGGGTCATAAGCTGAGCTAAAGATCCTATATGCATGCTATCAGTAGGTAGCGTAAAATAAAAGGTAGCATAGATGTTTTCTCCTCCAGGAGATACCCATGTTCTTTGAAACCTGCCCCTTCCAGCTGTTTGCTGTTTAGCTGAAATAACGGTAAGTTCACTGCTATCAAACTCATTTACATGAGCTTTAGCCCAATTATTAGTAGAATCTATAGAATCTAGTTGGATATTTTTGATTTTCATATTAATTTGACTTTTAACGTTATGGTGATTGATTCCAGTAATTTTTTCAATTATTCTTATACAAAATCTACTGAGCTTTTAATACGATGTTCGATCATAAGTTTATTACAAGAATAGATTTCAAAATTTTACCTATTCTATTCATTTTGATGATTATTAGTTTACTAGTTATCTCCTCTATGACGAATGATTGCTCACAAACATTTTTAACAGAGTATGTTAGAAGTCAAATAAGGTGGTTTGCCATAGGCTGGGTCGTTTTTTTTCTGTGTGCATTATTAGACTATCAGAAAATAAGAGAGTGGACTTGGGTTTTCTACGCAATTATGATTCTACTGCTTGTAGGTCTATATTTTGTTCCAGCAGTACAAAATGTGCATCGCTGGTATAGAGTTCCCGGATTTGGAAGCTTGCAGCCTTCAGAATATGCCAAGTTGGTAGTAGTAGTAACATTAGGATGGTTTTTGGAACGCAATGCCAGCAGAGTGCATAAGCTTTCCGTTGCCATGCAAATTCTAGTTATAGTTGGCATCCCTTTTATTCTTATTTTAAAACAGCCTGATCTTGGAACTGCTCTAGTGCTTTACCCTATCATGCTAGTTATGTGCTATTTGGGGGGTGTCCACAAAAAGTTCGTTTATGGTCTGACCTTACTGGGTATTTCAGGTTTTTTATTTATCGGCATGCTTCATTTAGATCTTCTTTCACATGAAAACATGAAGCCTTTTTTTACTAAGTTTCTTAAAGAATACCAATATGAAAGATTAAATCCTCATACCTATCATCAAAAAGCTTCCAAAACAGCTATTGCAATAGGGGGCATGGCTGGAAGCGGCTGGAATAAGTCTGAGTTCTCTTCTAAAAAATGGCTGCCAGCAGCTCATACTGACTCAGTATTTTCTGCTTATGCAGAAGAATATGGCTTTATTGGAGTTGCTATTTTATCATTTTTGTTTTTCTTGATGATTTATTTATCTTTTCAAGTTGCGTCACAAGCTAAAGAACTTTACGGCACCTTGTTATCGTCAGGACTTGCTGTTTACCTTTCCATGCATATTTTAGTGAATATAGCTATGATGACAGGCTTTTTGCCTATATCGGGCGTTCCCTTAGTATTAATTACCTATGGGGGTAATTCTATCTTGACAACAATGGCTGCACTGGGGATTTTACAAAGTATCTACAGTAGAAGGTTTATGTTCTGATGAGTAGCTCACATCTTTTTATATTAAAGCCAGGCATATGGACTGGAGAAGGTAAAATTACATTAAATATGGTAGCAGAAGAGCTGCCTTTTAAAATGTTATGGACCATTTCAGAAAGAGATAAATCTGGAAAAATTAAATGCACACAAGAAGTGCAAATTCAAGGTTTGTCAGAAGGAATGAAAAATGAAATGACATTTTACGATTTTTCCCCAAAGGTTTTTTCCATTGAAATGGAAAATGCCAATGTAGGTAGGATTATTGGAACGGGACTATATGACCAACAGCTGTTAGCCTGGGAGTTTCGTGAAAATGATCTTAATTTTGAAGGATATGAAACATACAAGCTAGAAAATGATAATAGCTATGTTATGCATGGAGAGTACATTACAACTGATCAACTGCGTACTCAAATTGATGGGAAAATCATGCTAGAAAAAGGGGAAAAATGAAAAAGCTTTGTCTGTTGTTTACTTCTTTACTTTTGTTTTCTTGTGGTCACAAAGTTATGACAATGCAAGCTTTTTATGACATACCGACAGGGACAACCGTACAGGAACTGAAACAGGCAGCAGGTAGGCCATACGCTATTCATAAGAAAGATGAAGTGGAAGAATATGAATATGTAGAGAGGTTCCAAAATGGCAATCGAACCATTTTAGAAAGACACTATTTTTTTATAGTAAAAGACAATCAGGTAATACAGAAGAGGGTTGAACAAATCAACCCTCCGCCTTATAGCATAAATAGCTATGATTTACAGACAACTTACTCTGAGGAGGATGAACCTACTCGAGAGCAAGATTAAGCCTTAATTTTGATATCCACACCAGCTGCAACTGGAAGAACTTTCAACTTATCGATAGTATCTAAAGTTGGTCCTACGATATCAAGAACTCGCTTATAAGTTCTCATTTCAAACTGCTCCCTAGACTTACGGTTCACGTGTGGAGACCTAAGAACTGTATATATTTCCTTTTTAGTAGGAAGGGGAATAGGTCCAGCTACGCGAGCCCCAGTTCGTTTTGCAGTTTCGACAATATCAGCAGTTGAACGATCAAGCTGCCTTTGATCATACCCTTTTAAGCGGATACGTATCTTTTGTCTTTGTTGCTTTGTTTGCTTTGCCATGATATGCCTTACTTTTTAAGAATTTCTTCTTGTTTTGATTTTGGAACTTGTTCGTATTTCTTAAACTCCATTGTATACGTCGCTCTACCAGATGACAAGGAGCGAAGTTCAGTTGAGTATCCGAACATTTCTGCTAGGGGAACTTCAGATTCAATAACTACAGTACCCTTATTAATCTCTTGTCCTAAGATCCTTCCTCTTCTGCGGTTTAAATCACCAATAACATCTCCCATGTGATCTTCAGGAGTGGTGACGACAACACGCATAATCGGCTCTAATATTACAGGTTTTGCTTTATTTGCAGCTTCTTTAATAGACATAGATCCGCAAATCTTAAATGCCATTTCATTTGAGTCTACTTCATGATAAGAACCAAATACAATAGCTACTTTAACGTCAACTAAAGGATAACCTGCAATAGCACCAGAGCTTAAGCCTTCTTCGACCCCTTTGATAACTGCTGGTATATATTCTCTTGGGATAACTCCGCCCACAATTTTACTGACAACTTCATTGCCCTTTCCTACTTCATTAGGCTCAATATCCAAGCATACGTGAGCATATTGTCCACGTCCACCTGACTGCTTAACAAATTTAGTTTCAGATTTTGAAGGAGCTGTAATAGTTTCACGGTAAGATACTTGCGGCTGTCCTACATTGGCATCAACCTTGAATTCTCTTAGCATTCTATCTCTTAAAATATCTAAGTGAAGCTCTCCCATTCCAGAGATAAGAGTCTGTCCAGTCTCCTCGTCACTTTTTACTCTAAAAGTAGGATCTTCGTCAGCTAGGGCAGATAATGCTGTGGAAAGCTTTTCGCGGTCAGCTTTTGATTTAGGTTCAATAGCCATAGAAATAACAGGCTCAGGGAATTCCATTTTCTCTAGGATAAGTGGGTTGTTTTCTGAACAGATAGTATCACCTGTAGAGGTGTGCTTTAGTCCAATAATTCCCACAATGTCACCAGTAAAAAAAGCTTTCTTTTCATTTCTGGTATTAGAGTGCATTTCTAATAGCCTTGAAGCTCTTTCTTTTTTGTCTTTTGTAGTATTTATTAAAGTAGTTCCTTGTGTAAGAACACCGCTATAAATACGAACGAAAGTAAGTTTTCCGACGTAAGGGTCTGTCATAACTTTAAATGCTAATGCCGCAAGAGGACTTTCATCGCTTGGGTCAATTTTCATTTCTTCGTCATTAGACAGATTAATTCCTTTAATAGTTCCTCTATCAAGAGGGGATGGCATCCATCGAATAACTGAGTCAAGAATTTGTTGAACCCCTTTGTTTTTGAAGGCAGTGCCACATAGAACAGGGTTGAACTTACTTTCGCAAACTCCTTTTCGAATAACTGCATGGATTTCATCTTCAGTAAGGGAATCCGGATCTTCTAAAACTTTCATCATGAAGTCTTCATCAGATTCGTCAATAGTTGCAAGCTCTTCTAAAAGAGTAGCTCGCATCTCTTGGCATTTTTCTTTTAAGTCTTCAGGGATCTCTTCAATTTGATATTCGGCGCCCATGGTTTCGTCTTTAAAGAGATAAGCCTTCATAGTGATAAGATCAACCATGCCTTTAAAGCCACTTTCAGCTCCAATAGGGCATTGTACAGGGATAGCATTAGCGTTAAGCTTTTCTTTCATGGTCTCAACGCAGTTAAAAAAGTCAGCGCCAGTTCTGTCCATTTTATTGACAAAAGCAATTCTTGGGACGCCATAAGTGTCTGCTTGTCTCCATACAGTTTCAGATTGAGGTTGAACACCAGCAACAGCACAAAAAACAGCGACAGATCCATCAAGTACGCGTAGAGACCTTTCCACCTCTACAGTAAAGTCAACGTGACCCGGGGTGTCGATAATGTTAATTTTGTGATCTTTCCAGTATACAGTAGTAGCAGCTGAAGTAATTGTAATTCCTCTTTCTCTTTCCTGCTCCATCCAGTCCATTACAGCTGCGCCTTCATGAACCTCACCAATTTTATGGGACTTTCCTGCGTAGAATAGAATCCTTTCTGTCGTAGTTGTTTTACCAGCATCGATGTGAGCCATGATGCCGATGTTTCTTACATTGTTAAGCTTATCTGTTTCTGGTCGTTTTTCTGTCATCTTATCCTCGTCTTACCATTTGTAGTGAGCAAAAGCTTTGTTAGCCTCAGCCATACGGTGAGTATCATCTTTTTTCTTAATTGTGCTGCCTTGGTTGTTGAAGCAGTCAGAAAGCTCATCGGCTAATCCTTGTGTCATGGATCTACCTGGCTTGGATCTTGCATTGTTAATAATCCATCTCATAGCTAAAGCAGTTCTTCTGTCTGGAGCAATTTCTACAGGTACTTGATAAGTAGCTCCACCAATTCTTCTAGATTTTACCTCTAGAGATGGCTTTGCGTTTTCTAAGGCTTGCTCGAAAGATTCCAGTTCATTTTCAGCTTTGATTTTTTCAGCAAATTTTTTGAGAGCACCATATACTATTTTACGAGCAACTGCTTTCTTGCCGCCCAACATAATTTTATTAATAAGCTTGGAAAGTACTACATTGCCATAAACAGGATCAGGTAATACTGTTCGTTTTTCAGCACGACGTCTTCTTGACATAAATATAATTCCTTTTTAAAAATTTCTTCACCCGACCTTTGTTGGTCCTTTAAAGAGAGCTTTTATTCAGAAAAAGCTCTAGGTTACTTAGGCCTTTTGGCCCCGTATTTTGATCGACTTTGTTTGCGGTCTTTAACAGCTGCGGTATCTAATGCTCCGCGAACTATATGGTATCTAACACCAGGAAGGTCTTTTACTTTTCCACCGCGAACTAAAACGATACTATGTTCCTGAAGGTTGTGTCCTTCTCCAGGGATATAAGCAATAACTTCTCGACCATTAGACAAGCGAACCCAAGCTACTTTTCTTAAAGCAGAGTTTGGCTTTTTAGGTGTTTTTGTTTTAACTTGAAGGCAGACGCCACGTCTGTGTGGACACTTTTGTAGAGCAGGTGACTTCTTTCTTCTCACTTTGTCTCGTCTTTTTTTGCGAATCAGTTGGTTAATCGTTGGCATAGAACGCTTTTCTCCTAAAAAATATCATATCTACAGAGAAAGACTATATCTTATATAGGATTATTTGCAAAAACATTTCTTCTTTTCTTTTTGGTTTAAATTTTTTTTATTGTTCAAGTCTTTAATTCAAAGATAGTAACCAGTTTTATTAAATTAAAGTTAATTAATTATGTTGCGTAAAGGTTAATTTTAATTTTATAATTACAAATGGAGGTTAGAGGGGTAAGACGAAGCTTACGACGCTAAGTTTGGTGTTTTTCTTTGGTTCTTCACTCCTTCTTTCCTCCCACTTTTTTATAAGGGGGGTAAGGGTGAACAAGTTTTTTCGTAACATGTTAGCTTGTCTACTTTTAACCTTTTCAGTTTTTTCTGCTCAGAATCTGATTGATCCTCAAGAAGTTCCTCATATTATGAACAAGTTCTTCAGTTATCACATCGACAAAAAGCAAATGACTCCGCAGATCATAAGAAGAACAATAAAAATTTATTTGGAACAGTTTGATCCTGAAAAAATTTATTTTACGCAAAGCGAAATAGATTCTGTCTTAAATATCTCAGACTCTGAAGTAAACCATATAATTGCGCAGTACTATAAAGGAAATTTTGAATACTTCGAAGAAGTTAGCTTTTTAATTCAAAAAGGGATTTTAAGAGCTCAGCGATTTAGAAAGTCTTTAAAAAATGAACTGATCAATCGACCTATTCAAGAGATGGATATCGAGTTTCAAAGTGGTTATGCCTCTAACGAAAAGGAGTTGTTTGAAAAACAAAAATATCGCATCAATCGCTTTTTCTTGTTCCATGATAAGAGGTCAGACCTCAATACAAAGAAAAGAAGAAAGAAAGCATTTAATCTTTTTGAAAAGAAGGCGAGGCAAGGGGAATTCGTCTATCTTTTTTTAGATTCAAATGGCAACCCTATGACAAATGAGCTGGCAAATCATATATTTTCCCAAAAGCTTTTAAAGGCAATGGCTAAGAGTTTAGATGCCCACACCTCTTTTTTTACAGAAAATGAAGCGTTTGAAATGAGAATGAACTTAGAAAAGCAGTTTGAAGGAGTGGGCATTGTTTTATCAGAAAGCATAGATGGAGTTTTGGTGGCAGATCTAATTAAAAATGGACCTGCAGCTAAAAGCAACAAAATAGCTATTGATGACATGATAGTAAGCATTAATGACATAGATATAAAAAATAAGTCCTTTGAAGAAGTTCTTCAAATGATGAAAGCAAGGGATAGCAGTTTTTTAAAATTAGGGGTTAAAAAAGCGGGGAACAGTCGAGTAATTCAGGTGAGACTCTCTAAAGAACCGATAGTTATGGAAGATGATCGCCTCACATTTGAGGCAGAGCCTTTTGGAAATGGGGTGATAGGAAAGCTAAACCTACGTTCTTTTTATGAAAATGGAGAAGGCATTAATAGTGAAAAAGATATTAGAAAAGCTCTTCATGCCCTTGAAAAGAAAGGTCCTATTTTAGGGTTAGTTTTAGACTTAAGAGAAAACTCAGGGGGTTTTTTGAGTCAGGCAGTTAAAGTGGCTGGTCTTTTCATTTCAAGTGGTGTGGTAGTGATTTCTAAATATGGCCAAGAAATTCACTATTTAAGAAAAGTGGATGTAAAATCCTACTATAATGGACCTCTTATCATTTTAACATCAAAGCTTTCAGCCTCAGCGGCAGAGATTGTAGCCCAGGCATTGCAAGACTATGGTGCTGGAATCGTTGTAGGAGATGAAAGAACTTTTGGAAAAGGGTCTATTCAGTACCAAACAGTAACAGATGAAAATGCTGATTTATTTTTCAAAGTTACGGTAGGGAAATATTACACAGTTTCAGGAAAATCGACTCAAGTAGAAGGAGTAAAGGCAGACATAGTAGTTCCAACTGCTCTATCTGTGTATAATATTGGAGAAAAATTTCTTGAGTATCCATTACAGCCAGATAAAGTAAACCCTGCTTATAGAGATACGCTGCTAGATTTAGATATGAAAACTAGGTCATGGTTTCAACAAAATTATCTGCCCTACTTGCAAAAGCAAATCCTATTTTGGAAAGGGATGCTTCCTACTTTAAGAGCGAATGCTACTTATAGAATTGATCAAAGCCTCACCTATCAAAAATTTTTAGAATCTATTAAAGTTGTCAATGATCCATTTTACAAACCTCACGGTATGGATCTTCAAATGGAGCAAGCCGTCAATATTTTAAAAGATATGATTTTCCTCGAGCTAAAAACACAGGTCGATGCTGAAAAAGCTTTTTCTAAAAAAGATAATTTTCAAAAGTAATTGCCAAAAATCCCTACAACCTTCTAAGCTGGTGGTCTTTTAGGCCAGGTAGCTCAGTCGGTAGAGCAGAGGACTGAAAATCCTTGTGTCGCCAGTTCGATTCTGGCTCTGGCCACCACGTCACTTGCCGAAAGAATGCCGGAATATCACCGGAGTACTCAATTTCCTTAAATCATCCAAGCAGGGTTGCAACATATATTGTTGTTATCCGTTTTGGAGTGTCAATTCCGTTAAAATTACGGTATTTTTTAAACACTCTTTTTTAACTAGCTTAAAACCAAGAACAAAGATGGGTTTGTTCAAGGACTATTTGTTTTGATGTCTCTTGTAGGGAAGTAAAAAGATCGGTCATATTCGTGAACGTGAATTAAAAAAGAGAAGATTATCTTAACAGCGTTTTTTGAATTATAAGAGGCCATTCATGGATTGGCCTCTTCTGTACAAAAAAAATGGTTAAAAATCATTTAGAACTTAAATCATAATAAATATGTTTAACCAAGTAAACTATGAGCAATAAAAATAGTTAAATTTAAAGCTAGAAAAGTTGCTCCAAATTGGAATCCTATAATTATATTTTTAGCTAGTAAGGAAGAGCTTGCCATTGCCTTTGCATGACAATAAATAGTAGCTAAAGAGCCTACAAAAACTGCTTGTGCAACATGTTTGATCAAATTAGAAATAATATTGTCTTGTACTCTATATATATCAAACACGGTAGTGTGATTAGTTCTTAATATAGGGCTAGCCATAATTTCTCCTTTAAGTTGTGTGTAAATTTATATCAATAGACTTCTCATATTCTCTAATAGTACGACTAAAATAATCCTTAGCTGTATGAAATTTCAATACATCATCATCAGAATCTCCATTCTGTTGTTGCGATGCAATTCTTTGGGTTAAAGCATTAACTTTTCTATCTAATCGACTTAATCTACTGTGTTCAATTTGGTTTCCTATTTTGCCAGTCTTTAATATAAATTTACCCAAAGCACCTACCGATCCGCTTCCACCGCCTGTTACAGCAAATACAGTTAATGCTGAAGCAGAAGTGGCGAATAACGCAACCCCAATTATACCACCGATGATAGCTGATGTAGCTCCCCATTTAGTGACATCAGGTTTAGAAGTTTCTCTTCTTACTATTTTATGATCATTAAAAATATGAGTACTTTCTGCAATGTCCATATCTTCTAAATAGCTATTAATTTCTTCAATTCCGCTGCATTTATAAGCGTACATTTTATCAGAGGGAATCCTTCCTATATTAGCATGATCAAAAATATGAAAGTTGGCATCATCATCAGATAATAATCTCATATGTTGTTGGTTAGAAACAATTGCTGTCATATATTTCCTATTAAAATTTTTAAGTGTGTGAATGCTAAAGATTTTAGTTTGAAAATTGCAATTACAGAAATTATTTTAATTTTTTATCAAGTTTCCAAGTTAAAATAGCAATTTATTGTGATTTCGAATTGGAGCTCACAGAGAGAGAATTCTTTGAATCTTGAACAAGCTGTCGTGATTTCAACGCGTGTGTATTATGGGGTGCATATGAATGAATGGTAGATATCAGAAAATTTTAGACATCTTGAGGTATATCATGAAATGCATTGGAAGCATAAAAAGCAAATGGCGTCGTAATAGGCCTCTTTGTGGAGCTAAGTGTCGGGATGGGCATACATGTAAGGCAAAGGCTGTAGTAAATCCTAATACAGATCAACCAGTCAATGGACGTTGTAGGATATACGGAGGTTTAAGTACAGGAGCTAAAACTAAGATGGGAAGGGAAAAATGTAAGCAAGCTGCAAAAAAAGGATGCTAAAATATTGGCAACAAAAGAAGAAAGGTTAATATCAGATGTATGATTTGCCGTCAAAAAAACTTCTCATCAATTAATTGATGATCTTACTTTTTTTAGTTTGCCTTATGATTACAAAAAGTCTTTATTTTGTTCTCTTATAGGATTTAAGTTGAAATTTTTTTCTTGAATTGACGGTATATTTAAAAATTTTGAATAGTATCGTCACTTAAATTTTTTTTAATAATAACAATGAGGTAAATATGGCAGCAGCAAGTCCCGTTTATCCCTATACTATTAGGGGAGAGTCAGCACGTGAACACCCTGATCGGTTTACTCAAATATATCAGCTAGAAGTTCATTCTGGCACAGGAGAAACAATTGAGGTCGCTATTGACCCAGCTGTATATCGAGACGATTGGGATCAGCCGTACGAAGAAGATTTAAATCATTATCTTCATTGCAATGACCGGTTTTATAACGACAGAATTATTATGAGAGATGCTGTCTTTTTAAATGATAGAAGGTATGAGGATCCTAATTTTAGAGCTCATCAAGTGGAAAGATATTTTACTGATAAAATGGAGCCCAGGTCGCATGAACTTGCTTGGATACATGCTTTATGTCCAGAAGAAGTAAGGTCATATGCAGAAGAACATAATTATAGTCAATATACGGAACAATTCCAGAATTTTAGAACTGCTTTAATGGATCGTTATATACAAAAAAAACAAAAAGAAAGACTTGATGCAATGAATCCTCTTGATAGAACAGTAATGAAGGCTATATATGCACTTACTGATTTCAATGAAAAAATCATAGATTTTGTAGGAGATAAAAATGACCCAGAAGCTCAAGGGAAAAGAAAAATTGCAAGAAGCTGCATTAATCTGACTTATACAGCTGGATCTTTGTTTTTTTTTCGGTATTTACTGGGTTCAGCTTACTCAAAACCGCGTTAATATTTTTAGGAACTTCTGTTTTATTAGGATATTGGCACGATTTAGTAAATGCAAGTAAGTCATAGTAAATGTTGATTCATATGATTAGAGACTATTAAGCTGAGATGGAAGGCAGCTTTTTAGAAAGCATAAGAGCTACATAAAAATTTGAAGATGATTTTCAGATTAAAATGAATAATAAAGTCAATGAACCTAAAAAAAAGATAACTCATCATAGAGCTTTAGCATATCTTTTGCAGAATCGAGTTATTTCTTCTTATGGAAAACTGATAGGTAAAGAATATGAGAATCTTGATTCCATAGATGGTAAGTCAGCTTGGTGTGATTTTGCTGCACAAGACGAATGGGGTGAAGTTGTTTTAGCTTATCAAGAAAATTTACCTGTGCAGTTTTTATGGAAAAATTTGTTTTATATAAGTCTTTCTGAGATGGAAGAAATGTATAATGTAAAATTGATGAAAAAACATTACCATCATCTTCATCTGAAGATTGTATGTCACCTACAATTAAATTAAATACTCAAAATGCAGTTCTGGAAAGCTTAGAAAAAAAACTTAGTAAAAAATATCCCTTTCTTAAAAAAGGATATAAAGAAAAAGGAACGCTGATAATAGGGATTATAGATCCACTCTTTGGAGGATTTATTAATGATATTGAGATAAAATTTAAAAGTTTTGATTTAAATTCTTTAGAAGAAGAAGCAATAAGACTTTCTAAGAAAAGTTGTTTTGATAAAGTCTTGATTGTAGATGGATTGAGGGAGTTTTATTTAAACCCTCAGCAAGATGCTTATCAATTACTTCCGTTAAAAAATAATAATTATTAAGGAGGTTCCTGAATCAAGTAAAAAGATTTCTATCTTTTGTAATTTTGTTTATATTCCTCAGCTAAAAGAACCAAGTCCATTTTATCCTGACGATTTGATTTCAAAATTGGATATGTACTATATATAAGTTTTAAAAATTCTGTGTAGTTCATGTGTTTTGTTACAGATAATACATAATCAACGATTTTACGATCTTTTTCGGAGAGAAGTTGATTTGCTTTATTTATATCTATCGGCTCTTTTAAAGAGATTTTTTCAGCAGTATTGCCGTAGTTGTTGATATATTTTTGAATAACAAAATATGAAGATTTATCTAGTTCGTTAATGATTTCTTTTACGTAAGGTCCATAATGATTAAATATCCACTTAATGTCGGTTATTTGTTGTTTGTTATTAATTGCCGACTTCCAATCAACAAGGTAGATCAATTTTACTAATCTAGCTTTTGATAAAAGCGTTTTAAGATTGGTAGAACAATAGCAAATATAAAGAGATAGATTTATTAATGGTGTCATTTACATACCTAATTTAGTAGTATCTTCAAAAGAAGGGCCTATGTATTCTCTATACATGTCAAGGTCTTCCCTAAGGTTGATGCCAAGATCATCATTTAAAACTTTTGAGATCTTCCTTTCTTTTAATTGGGTTGGGCTAAGACTTTCAAATACAATAATCATATGTTTTTGATGTCCACGTCGAATGGGTAGGGCAAAAATATTTCGGCTTTTCATAGTTAAGTTCGTAACTGAAGCTTTTGTTTTCATTCTTCCCACTTTGGAAGACATTTGAGCCTCAATCCAACCTTTTTCATCATTATTGGGATCAGGTAAATTTTCTATATAACATTTGTTTTTATGATAAGCCGCTCCAATTACTCCTTCATTATCAGGATAAAAAGCTCGACCTTTCTTTTTAAATTCTGGATCATCAGAGTGTCTATACAGTAAGATAAATTTATCCTTGGAATGGCAGTAAAGAGATACTCGCACTAATGGATCGTGAAGAAACTCTAGCCTTTTTAATATAGGTTCAAGTGAATGAGTTATCAAATTTTCGTAGAACTTTAGGGGCTGGTCTTGATCATCTGCTATTTCAAATAAATTGTTGATGTTGTTTATTAAGGTTTTATTTCGGGTTTTGTCTCGTTTACCTTGAGAAATAGTTCTTGATAATGACTTTTTATTTTTACAACTAAATATTATACAAATAATAAGTAAAATAACTCCAATTATATTTGCATTTTTAAGTGGGGTAAATAAGAGACTTCCGCTTATGATTGCTAAGGCTTCAACAAATCCTTCTCCCCATACCAGCTTATTTCTAAGAATACTTTTCAGAATTCGTTCTAACATTTTTAAAATTAAAAATTAAATTTAAAGGAGCTTAGCATTAGTCGGAAATTAACTCTATCTTTATACCGGAATATTGCCGGAATGGATAATTACCAAAAGTTAATCTTGATCAATTTAAGTGACCAATATTTCCTAGAAAAAATCTACTTTCCTCTATACACTTTATCAAGCAAAGGTGATTAAAGGTCACTTTGAGTAATTGTCAGTAAGGCTTTTTCAAGACTGAAAATCCTTGTGTCGCCAGTTCGATTCTGGCTCTGGCCACCACGTCACTTGCCGAAAGAATGCCGGAATATTACCGGAGCACAATTTCCTTAAATCATCCAAGCAGGGTTGCAACATATATTGTTGTTATCCGTTTTGGAGTGTCAATTTCGTTAAAATTACGGCATTTTTTAAACACTCTTTTTAACTAACTTAAAATCAAGAGCAAAGATGAATTTGTCTAAGGGTTATTTATATGAAAAAAACTGAAAATTTGTTCTCTTATGGAACATTGAGGTATGAAAAGGTTCAACTTGCTACATTTGGTCGAAAATTAAAAGGAAAAGAAGACAGTCTTCCAGGTTATTACCTAGAAAAGCTTGAAATTACAGATCCTGACGTGATTGTAAAAAGTGGAGAGAATATTCACTCGATTATTCGATTTTCAGGAAATCCTGAAGATCGAATTCCTGGCATAGTATTCAAAGTTTCTTTGGAAGAACTAGATCAAGCTGATAAATATGAAGTAGCGGATTATAAAAGAATTCTAGTTCAATTATTGTCAGGCTTGTTTGCTTGGGTTTATGTCAGTGCCAAAAATCCTTAAGGTCTATAAATCTAAACATCATGTCGCCAGTTCGATTCTGGCTTTGGCCGTTATGTTTCTAGCTAAAGCATCAACTGCCTTCATGCAAGTAGATCTGAAGCCTGTTTTTTCCGTTTTAAAGTTATAGACATGATACTAAACATCTAATCTTGTACAAGTTCACTTGCCCTTTTTAAAGCTTGATCAAAGTGTGGAAATATCATTTGTTCTTGATCAGATTCTAGCAAATCAAATTTTTTGATAGTGTGTAATACGGATTTATTTACGCCTGAAAGGATGAGGGAGATATGATCTCTCTTACATTTGTTTACTAATTCTCTTAATGCATGCATTCCAGTTGCGTCGATCACAGGAACTTGTCGCATTCGCAAAATAAATACTTTAGGCGGAAATTTAATATTAGAAAGGATGTCCCTTAAACTATCTGCTAAACCGAAAAATAAAGGTCCTGTTACTTCATAAACTTCTACACCATTGGGAATAGCGGATTGCTCAAGTGACTCTTGATTGACTTCTTCATTTTCAATAGGTTCATCTTTCAAAAAATATAATGGGGCAATTTGTGAAACATCCTCAATCCTTTTTATAAATAAAAAAGCAGAGAGCACAATTCCAACTTCTACTGCAATCGTCAAATCAACTAAAACTGTAAGTAGAAAAGTCACTAGCAATATGGCTATATCATACGGTGGTGCTTTAAATAGATTTCGAAAGTGGTGGTACTCACTCATATTCCAAGCTACCATTACCAGGACAGCTGAAAGGGATGCTAGAGGGATTTGGCTAACGATAGGTGCAAAAATAAGTAAGATTAGAAGTAATGTTGCTGAGTGAATTATCCCAGCAAAGGGGGTTTTTGAACCTGATTTGATACTTGTTGCCGTACGGGCTATGGCGCCTGTTGCAGGTATGCCTCCAAATAATACAGAACCAATGTTGGCTATTCCTACAGCCATCAGTTCGCAATTTGATTTATGGCGTCGTCCTGTCATCCCATCAGCAACTATTGCAGAAAGAAGCGATTCGATGCCCGCTAAAAATGCTATTGTGAGGGCCTCCGGGATTAGATTATACCACCTATCAAATGGAGTTAAAAAATTAGAAAGTGAAAAAGCTGGGAAGCTTCTAGGAATTTCTCCGAAGCGTGAAGCTATAGTTTCTACAGGTAGTTCTAAGATCCATGAAAGCCCCCCAGCTAGAGCAATTGCTGTAATTCCCCAAGGCAAAACAGGAAAAAAACGACGTATAAGTATTATCAGTAGAAGAGAACCAGCTGCTACACCAAAAGTTATGGGGTGCCATGAGGAAAATGAGGAAAAAATCGCTATGCATTTAGGAATAAATTCAGCGGGAAGGTTTTGGATATTTAGGCCAAAGAAATCTTTAATTTGAGAAACAAAAATAATAACAGCGATGCCTGAGGTAAATCCAACAACTAATGGGTAAGGGATGTATTTGATTAATGTTCCGAGTCGAAAAAATGCAAAAGCTAGAAGAATAAGTCCTGCAAGGATAGTAGCAAGGACTAATCCAGTATACCCATGATTATGAACAATATTGTAGATGATAACAACAAAGGCTCCTGTTGGGCCTCCTATTTGCGAGTAACTACCTCCCAATAGCGAAATAATGAAACCTGCAATGATTGCTGTGTACAAACCGCTTACAGGAGACAGCCCTGATGCAATAGCAAAGGCCATAGCAAGTGGAAGAGCTATAATTCCAACAGTTACTCCCCCAATTAAGTCATGCTTAAACAAATTGAAAGTATATTTGTTTTTAAGGCAAATCCACGTTTTAGGGGTAAATTCTATTAATCTTTGAACAAATTTCTCTCGCTTATTTTTCATTCAATAGTTGGCTTGTCCCAGGTTGTTGGGTACAAAGGTTTATGCAAGGTAGCACAATTGATGGACAAATTCAACTAAAAGTAGGTTGATTTAGAATATATCCAGAGTAGCTAATTTCTTAGAACCGTTTTAATCTTAAGTAACTATCTGAGCTCGAGAAAAATGGATGTTACCATATAAGACGTGGCGTTCAGCGGATTTAAATCCAAAAGAAGACTGCATTGTGAAGTTCACAAATTACTCAATACCGCAGTTGCAATTTGGAGATCCTGAACTGCTATCCCAGTTAATGAAGCTACTGTAATCTCATCATTTGAAATGCGTCCTTTGGAAGGGTCTGTAATTACTTCTCCAAGTTCAATAAGATTGTCTTCACTTAAAAGGTGTTGTTGCAATGCGAAAGAAACATCACCGAATTGTTTGCATTGAACCTTGCTGTCCACAATTATTTTTTGGGCTTTAGAAAAGATTTTAGGATCGAGTTCTTGTTTGCCCACATCATCAGCTCCGATAGCAGTGATATGAGTTCCGGGTTTGATGTGTTTTTCTAATAGTAATGGAAAGTGAGATGATGTAGTGGTTACAATTAGGTTAGAAGAAGATGCTAATTCTTCTATCGTTTTAGCTATCTCTATATTCCATTCTTGCAGTCTTGGGTCGTTTTTTAACTGCTGCGCTTTTGAAGCGGTACGTCCCCAGACCATTACTTTTCGACAGTTAGTTGCATAGCGAAGTAGTTGCAATTGATAAAAAGCTTGAGCTCCTGTTCCAATAATTCCAATACAAGAAATCTCTTTTGGAGCGAGATATTTAGCGGCAATACATCCAGTAGCAGCGGTTCGGATGTCCGTTAAATAGCCTTCATCTAAGAAAATAGAAACAGGCTTTCCTGTTTTTTGATCAAAGAGCAATAACAGACCATTCCCAGATGGAATTCCTAGTTTAGGATTCTCAGGAAAGCCCGAAGCTATTTTTACAATGTAATAAGGAGCGTTTTGGATATATCCATATTTTATATGACAATCTCCGGGAGGACTAGAAAAATGCATAGAGCCAATGGGAGGAACTACAGCTTTTTTTTGGCTATAGAGAATAAATCCTCGCTCTATTTCTTCTAAGACTTTGAGAATGGAAAGAGCTCTTTCGATTTGCTTTCTTGTAAAGATATTCATTTTCTGTATTTTTGAAGGAATGCTTCAAAACGTTTTAATATTTCAGGCATATTCTTTCTTCCAAATCCAATTCGAAAGTAATTACCGGGAAGACCTACTACGCTTCCAGGCATGATGAGAATACCTTCTTTTTCAGCGAGTTCTTTGGAAAAATCCTCAATAGAGATGGGAAGTAAGAGCTTGATGACTCCAATAGTGCCACTTTGGGGACGAACCCACTTTAGGATATCTTGGTTACGGTCCATGAAAGCATCCAAGATGTCTAAATTCTCTAAAATAAGTTTTCGGTTTCTAGCTAAGATGTGCTTTTTTGCCCTAAGAGCAATTAAAGCTAGGATTTCGCTGGGAGCGCTATTGCAAATAGATGTATAAAGCTTATATGAACTAACACTGTCTATAAATTTTTTATCTTGGGAAACTATCCATCCAATGCGAAGACCAGCTAGACCGAAAGATTTTGTCATGACATTGAGCGTAATTCCTTTTTCATAGGCATCAGCAATGGAGGGGAGTCTCTTTGTTTCGTCAATTTCAAGAAATCGGTACACTTCATCACAAAAAATATACGCATCATGCTTTCTAGCTAGCTGAATAATGCCTTCAAAAACCTCTTTTGATAATAAGCTTCCGGTAGGATTGTGGGGGTAGTTGAGAACAATAAGTTTTGTATTTTCTTGAAAAACCTGTTCAACTTCTTCAAGGTCTAATTGCCAATTATTTTCAGCTATTAAAGAAATACTAGAAACTTTTCCTCCAAAAGAAGAAGGTAAAGTTTTTAGGGACTGATAACAAGGGTCGATCGCAATAATGTGATCATTTGGCTCTATAAGAGTTCTCATGGAACAATAAATGCCTTCTTCAGCACCTGCAAAGGTAAAGACTTGATCGCTTTTTATTTTTGTATAAAGCTTGCAAATCTCTTCTCTTAAGAGAGGATGTCCGGGGACTTCTGTATATCCCAATGATAAAGTTTCCCATATTTGTTTAGACTCTGGATCAGCAAGCTTTAAAAGTTCTTGGAGTTTCCAGCTTTCAGGATCGGAGCAACATAATAAATAGGGTGTGGAAAATTCATATTTTTTCCAGAATTCTTCTAATTTAAAGGGCGGAAGTTTCATAAATCTCCTTTTAAGTAATTGTAGACGCTCGCGCGTGAAATTTTTATAACATCTGCAATGTAAGTTGCAGCATTTTTTGCTTCAAAAGCTCCTTCTTTATGCAGAAGTTGGATGAGGATTTGTTTATCTTTTCGAGTAAGTGTTGCAAGCTCCAGTGACCTTTGTTGTAAATAGTTAGAAACATAACTATTGATTTTTTCCCTCCAATCATTTTCAAAGAGAAAGTCTGAAACATTTTCTGACTCTTGAACAAAACCTTGAATAAAGTGTTGAATTTCTTCCCACTTTGACAAATCAAGGTTGATACAAAAAAGCCCTATGGGTTTTTGTTTAGAGTCTCGAATAACAGCTGTTACAGATTTTGTTTTTCTTCCATTCCAATTTGTTTTGATATAAGGAGGGAAAATATCCTTATTTTGAGGTATTTGATCTTCTTTCCCTAGCAAAGATTCATCTCCTCTTTTTCTTTTTGAATAACTGTTGAAAATTTCTCGAATACACCCCGTTTTGAGGTCATGGATTACAACCTCTACATGAGGAGAAAAGAGGAGGGTTAAAGCCTCTGCTATGGAGGTATATCGGTCTAATTCATTCATATTCACGGCCCTTTAATAGATATTAAAGTCTATTTTAGACTATTTTGTCTATTTTTACTAAATAAATCTTATTTTGAATAGGATGGGATTATCTAAAGTAATTGGGCGTAAGCTATTTATGTGACTTTAAAAAGTGTTCCTAAATATTAGTATTTTAGAAAGGTCTTGCCTTGAAATACTACAATCGTAGTAATATCGCTGAAGTAAAAAATATAGGAGATATTCAATGGGGCAGTTTGCTTTTGGAGAGTTAGAGCTTTCCATTTTAAAAGCAGTGCGAGAATTAGGCAGAGCAACTGTTCATGAAGTTCTTAAAAAATTAGCAAGTAAGCGCAGCTATACTACAATTATGACAGTAATGAGCCGTCTTGCTGAAAAGGGAGAATTAGCAAGAGAAAAGCAAGGTAAGCAGTATGTCTACTGGATTACCCCTCATAAGGAACGTGCATCAAAAGGTCTTCTAAAGCGCATCCAAGACAGACTCTTTGGTGGTAAGGGTGCAGCAATGGTGAGTTATTTGATTGAAGTAAGTGAAGAGATGTCTGATCAAGAGTTATGTGAAATTGAGAGTATGATTCAACAGAAAAGACAGCAGAGTAAAAAAAATGGATAAATTTGCGTTATTTATTTTCAACGTGTTTTTAAATAGTCTTTTAGCATTCTTTACAACTGTAATTTTAATAGAAGGGGTTATTTTTCTATTTAGAATTCGTCAAGGAAGATGGTGCTCTTTTTTACGAATCTTGCCTATTTTAAAACTTCCATTTGATGTGTTTTATTATAATTTTTCTAGATGGTCCTATGCACAAGGTATCAATCCATTAATGTGCGAAGAAGGATCTCGAATATTATCAATAACTGTAGGGTATTTCGAGAGATCGCCGGTAATTACTTCAGGTATTCAATTTACAGCTCCTGGAAGCCTGACTTTTAGTGTTGCCGATGCTATAAGCTATTTTTTCAACCCAAAGTTTTTGATTGCATTTTCTTTTCTGTTGGTTGGATGCTCTTTAACTTTTCTTTTGAGGAAGATTTTTGTTTATAATCAATTCATTGCATCTCTAAATGAGCTACAAGAAGATAAGACTTACAAACAAAGAAGAATTCGCAACGCAAAAATTAACTGCCTTTTTAGAAAAAAAAGGGTTTCAGTAATAAGAGTTTCCAATATTAATGGATCGCCATTTGTAGCAGGGATTGCCTCAAAAGTCATTTACATGCCGACTTCTCTTGAGCAAAAGCTTACTCAAAAAGAATATGAGGCTGTTTTAGCGCATGAAGTAGAGCATATTAGAAGAAAAGACACATTTATTCGGTTCATTTTGGATGTGATTGGGTCGGTATTTTGGTGGGTTCCCACTAAATGGCTACAAAAAAGGATCGAAGAAGGACAAGAAGTGGCGTGTGATTTGAAGGCAAAAAGATATGGAGTTTTTTCCGTCGATCTTGCTTCAGCTATTTGTAAATCTGCAAAGGAGTCCCTGCATTTTTCTAATTATAAAATGGCGCAGTATCTTACAAAACATATGATGTATAAAAGAACGAATATTCTACTGCAGTCTTCCACAAAACGGTTTCAAGCTCTTTATTTTGTTTTGTCCTGCTTTGCTGTTTTCTTTTCCTTTTTACTAATTTTTCTAGGGAGATTTTGGATTTTTTAGTCCTTATTTTTTAACCAACAAATACTACAATTGTAGTAAAGGAGAATTCATGAAAAAAATGCTAATTTTAATGCTGATAACAATATCAGCTGGAACATCGTTTGCAGCATCTTGGGAAATCCCTGAACATGACCTGAGAATTGTTAATGTATGTGATCTGTCAGACCAAGAATTGAATAAGGTAATGAATGGGTATCTACCCAATCTTGTCATAGAGTTTTCAGAAAATACAATGTTGCCTATCAATTTCTTTTTGAAGGGGAACTTAGTAAATTTGGTAGAAAAGAAAGAAAGCTTTGAACATATACAGGTTAAGCAAACTTTTTATGCCAGGTTTGTAGAAGAAGAGCTGATTTTAAGTTCCGATCTATCAGAATGGAAGCCATTTTTAGAGTTTCTTACTGGAAACATATCGGTAGCTCTTTCCATTCAAGAGGGTAAGCCCTCTATTGTATTTGGATCAGAAACAAACCGCCGTATTTATTAATGAAGTTTCATTAGAGCGCTTTTTCCATGTGAAGTAAGCGCTTACTTAAAAAATGATCTTCATCGAAGGTTTAATTAAAAATTTAAACAATGGCATTGCTTAAATTTTTTAATAAAAACAACAAGGAAATATAGCCGTTCCAGCGTTGGTACTAATAGACCTTTACCAGTTTGAAACTCTAAGAAATAGCCAGGCGTTGTGTTAAAGTGTTTTTAGGGACTCTTGCACTATTAAAATATTGGCATGATGTAAAATAAGTCTCGAAAATTGCTATATTGAAATATGTGTTTATTACTTTTCTTTTAATACAAAAGGCGTTAATTTGCTCGCCCTTATAATCTAAAAAAGGAGAGTAAAACATATGACACTTCCTGCCGTTCAGTCAACAGTTCATACTTTAGGGGATTCTACATTAGATAACCTTTATTGGTTACTTGAAGGGGATGGTTCTAACTTACAAGAAGCAATAGAAAATTCTACTGAAGGACAAATACAGGAAAAGCTAGGAGATCAATATCAAGTAGTCAGTCATGCTTATGACGGCTTTACGACAGAAGATGTGTTGGGATTAAGGCTTCGCCCAGTGGGTAGTGTCTTACCTTCATGGGGAATTAAATTTCAAACATATATAGATCACAAGTGCCCCGGCTTTTATCGGCAAGTTCATCCACTTCAACAACTTAAAAAGGCCTTGCCACTTGAGGGCAATCATTATGTGGTAATCAGTGTAGGCGGCAATGATTTTAGAGAAAACTTAAGTAATCCTTTTCGTTTAATTAAGGATATATCGAAGGTTCAAGGTCGCTATCTTGAAATTGTAGAAAAAGTTCAAAGACTATCCACAGAAAATAGACGAGTCTATCCCATACTGATGTTTCAATATCGTACGGATGCAAACCACGATGTATATGGTATCTATAAATTATTTGGAGTGGTGGGAACTGTGGCTTTTGCGGTAAATACATTATGTACTGCTTTAATTGCTGCTCCTGCAGTTCATACTTCGAGTCTTTCTAAAGTATCTAAAGCGGTTTGTTCTGCCATTGGTTCCTTTGGGCTGTACTTGAGTAATAAGGCAGTGCCTTTATCAGTTTCTAGGGATATTATCTCATTGAAGAAGCCTTCCATGAGCCTTTTTGGAGCCCTTTTACAAAAATTTTATCATCCAATGCTGGCCAAGGCTAGAGAAGATCGCATTCCAGTGCTAGATTTGCCCAATACTTTTAACCCTTACGAAGACTTGTACGAATCGGGAATTGAGCCAAATGCAAATGGTTCAAAATTAATTGCTGAAGGGATTGCTCATATTGTTCAAAATCATGATTTTGAAGGGACAGGTCGAATTTATGCGAAAAGAGACGAAAACTATACTAGTTTGCCTATTACAAAAGGGTGGACAGTAGAATATCCTGAGCAGAGTTAATAATAGCCATTCATATACTCTTTGCTATAGGCTGTAATATTTTTTTACAGCCTATTATCTTCTTTGTAGGTAAATTTTTTACATTAAATTAAAGAAATAGATTATCTTGCACTTTCATTTATTTAATGAATCAAATTATCAGTTGAATTTAATAAATTATTAATTGTGACTGATAGTTTATTTTTAAATGATCCAGAATATTTCCATCGAGACTATAACAACGATTTACCTCAAAAGAGTGATGGTAATTTCTTCTCTCAAGCTCTAGCTCTTCCATTTATGTTTTAAAGGAGCATCCAACGTGGCTAAAGCCTTGTCATTGCCCAAAACTGATCTTGCTACCATTTAGGAGATTCTATGAAAGAGCAAAAAAAATTTGTTAACATTATGGCGAGGTATGAAAAGTCTTTTAGAACTAGTAGAAGAGTTAATCAAGAGAGCTAAATGAATTTTGAAGTTTTGGATAATGACAAGGACTAAAGGCGGGGGTTTTACGCCGTCATTGATAAATTTTAAAAGCACATAGTCTTTTTTAATTATACTCGATAAAAAAATTGCCTTTTAATAGTCTTAAAAAAATCTTTTTAAGAGGTGAGATATTTTGGAAAAAATAAAAATTGGGATTTTAGGAGCAGGAAGTTTTGTTCAAAGAAGGATTCTACCTATTTTTCATAAGGTGCCATCTATCCAACCTGTATGTATTTATAATCGAAGCTTAGAAAAAGCAGAAAAGATAGCTAATCAATTTGCTGTTCCTTATGCAGTCTCTTCTAAAGAAGAGCTGCTTAGTCACCCAGAGGTTGATGCAATTTTTATTGCTACGCCTAATCATTGTCATGAAGAAGATGCTATTGCTTGTGCAAAAGCAAAAAAGCCAACTCTTTGTGAAAAGCCTCTAGCGACAACAGTCGAAGCTATTATGCGAATGCAAGAGAGTTTTTCTCAAACAGCAACCATGCTTTTGGTAGGCCAATCTTTGCGTTTCAAACCAGCCATTCAAAAAGCCAAGCAATTAGCTGCAAAAGGAGAGTTGGGAGAACTTCTTCATATCCGTGTCTATTTTTCACTTTTTGTGCCAAAAAACAATTGGCGTTATAACAAAAGATCAGGTGGGGGAGTTTTACAGGATATAGGAGTCCATCTGATTGACCTTATTAGATTTACCACAGGAAGCGAGATGGCAACTATTTATGCGATAGCAGATATTGAGGATAGTACTCAGTGTGATGCAACAGTGACGGCCATAGGGAAACTTCAATGTGGGGCTGATTATACTTTTGAGTGTTCAATGAACGAGCCTCTTCGTAGTGGTTTTGAAATTATTGGTTCAAAGGCTAGCTTGGTAAGCTCTAATTCTCTTCGACAAACATACGATCCTGGAGAAACTCTTTACCTTGTTAGTGAAGATGATTCTGTAACATATCTTCCTCTCAGAGCTAATGATATTTATGAAGCGGAATTAGCTCATTTTGGTGATGTTTTGCAACAGAAAGAAGCCTCTCTTTTAGATTCAAAGGAAGGATTAGCAAATCAGATGGTAATTGAAGCTGCATATGCTTCTATTTTTGATAAAAAACCTCAGAAGATTGGAAAGGTTTTTAGTGAGCAATACTGCTAGTTTAAAGTCTCCTTTGGTCATTGTACTTATGACCAAAGGAGCTAGTTTAAATAAACTATTGTTTCGAAGAGTCCATTTTAGAAGCTATTTCCTGGGATAGTTCACCTTTGTAATATACATCATCCATTATTGCAAGAATTTGTTTGGCTTCATCAAGGTGATCTTTATTAACCATTCTGTTTCCGATAAGAGCTAAATTAAAGTTTTTAACAGTGCTCCTTAGCCTAAAACCGTCTCCCTCTTCAGGAAGATCGCCTGCCAAGCTAATAGCTTGATCAAGATATTTTGATGAACCAAAACGAATGTATCCTTCAGCAAGAGCAATAACTAAAAATTTCAGTGCTTCAGTTTTTAGAATTCCTTCACTTCTTTGGCTTTCTTCTATTGCAATGCCTATAAAATCTTCAAATACTTCTTCCTCTATCCTGCCAATATTTCTAACTAGCATTGCAGATAGATTCACAGATTTTGAATAATCTACACACCCAGTAAGAACCTCTAAAGCTGTTCGAGGCTCATTACGGCTTTCATAAGCACGTGCTACAGCCAAAAGTGAGTCATTTTTGATTCTATTTCCGTCTTTGAAAACAGGTAGTTCCTCTGCCAGTTGTAAAGCTTCTTCAATATGGTCTTTTTCTATAAGTTGATAGCAAATTTGTTCATTTACAAGACTTGTTGAAAGAGGTGTACAAGCAACTTTTTTGGCTAGGTTTATAGCTTTACCTGAGACTAGTCGATTAGTAAGTCTGTCGATAAAAAACTCATGTAGTTCTTTAGGGGCATTAACAAGGCCTTTTGCAATTTTTAAAAGATTTCCAATGCCCTGTTCTGTTTGTATATTGTCACATAAATATTCATGTAAACAGCCCCGGACCCCACTAGATGGTTTAAATTCTAATGGTATGTTAAAAATTTGTAGAGCTTCATCAATTCTTCCACTCTCCAAATGAGTAATAAAAATCAGATCATAGGCAAGGCGTTTTAACATTTGATTCATGACTTTTTCAGAAAGACTGTAGATCACTTGAAGGTCTTTAGTTTCCTCAAGTTGTTTTTTTAGGTAATCCCAAAAACTACTTCGTAATGTGTAATCATTAGAATTTAATAAGTCTGTGTTGATAATTCCTAATGCTTTTTCTATGTCATCTCTATTTAGCAACTCTTGCACAATATGGTATAAACTAGAGTTTCTTTTGTCTTCGGTAGAAATAGTGTGAGCTAAATTTATAGCTTCGTCTACTTCCCCTTTTTCAACCAATATTTCAATGAGATCTCGAACAATTCTAGTAGTTCTATCAGGGATGTTTCCAGCAGCGTTTAAAGCTTTTTGGATAGTGAGGTTTAAGTTTACACCTTCTTCAATATCTTTTTTGAATGTTACAAGAACAATTTTACTCAGAAGACAGCTTCTAGAGCTTTGATCAGAAATTTTTTCAACCTGCTGCAAAGCCTCATCAGTGCGCCTTTTGTTGAGTAACTCTTCAATAATGTTTGTTTGCATATATTTTCTAAGATTTTCAGAAGGGATCTGATCACAAAAGTCTGCGTAGTCAAGAGTAATTTTTGAGTCTTCTAAGGTACAAATGATTCGTGAAAATTCATGGTTTCTTTGATTTTCATGTTTAATTTGGTGGGCAGCTTGAAAAGCTAGTTTAAAATTTTGGGTTTTTACTGCGTCTCCTACAATTTGCGCAAAAATATTATCCAAAGCATATGGAATCTCCTCAGGTATCTTTTCAACTACTTCATAAGCCTTATCTTGAACGGTCACTGTAATAAGAAGGCCATCTGATCCTAAAAAAGTAGTGTGGATGGTAGAATTTTCTATATTGTTTAATAAATCTTCTTTATTAGCTTCTACAGCAGCCTCCATTTCACATTTATTATTAAGCAGCACACCTTCAACATATTTTAGCATAGATTTTTTCCACTCTTCGACTTTTATATTATGAGCCGCATGAAAAGCTAGATCAACATTTCGGGTTTTTAGTGCGTCTCCTGCAATTTGCGCAAAAATATTATTCAAAAGGGACTGAATATTACTGTCTTTTTGTGCTTCCCTTGTATATGTCTTGTCTTGATAGCCAGAGACTGTGACGCTAACGCTCTGATCTGTAATATTAATTGTAAATAGATTGCCTATACCTCTTGTTGCACTTGCCATATTAACCTCATTTTTTTTTGAAAAGTGGAAGAAGTTTATAGAAGCTGTAATATGATTAACAATAAAAACCATTAAAAAATTTATGCATGGCTTTTCCCCCCCCCCCCCATTTATTGGCGCCATACTTATGTAGCCATGCTAGAAAATTGTTTTTAATAGTTAAGTTAATTTTTTTTATTTCTCTTCGACTCTAAATGGTTATTTGAATAAGAGAAAAGTGAATAAATAGCGTTCATGCTTTTAAGTAAAAAAAATTTAAAGTGCATGGCTTATAATTTAATATTCTTTTTAAGTAAATTAAAAACTAAGTCTTAGTTAAATAGGAATGATAAAATAATAAATGTAAAATTTATTTTTAATTTTAGTAGCAAGTTTATTAAGAAAGACAAGGCATAAAGCCTAATGTAAAGTTTTCTGTATCTAGAAGTGAATTGGGCCATGCATTGATAGTATAGGGGAGTTGAATGCGGGCTAAGGTTAGGTGAGGACGATAATAGTCACCATAATCATTTATTATGGGAAGCTTCTTTTTTTGAATGAAATCAACGGCTTGTTGATAAAGGTTTAATAGCGGAGTATCTCTTGCAATGGAAAGCTCTGCCCAATAATAACCTTCATGCTCAGCGATTCCTTTAACAAAACTGAAGGCAGCGAAACGGATCATAAGAGAAGGTTGTGATAGTTTTTTAAACTCTTCCCAAAGGCTTGCCGCTAGACTTTGCTCGCACTCAAATTGACATAGAGTGATATGAGGAGTGCTTTCTTTAGATAAAAGATGGTCACTATTTTGAGAAGAAAAGAATTCTTGCGCTGCTTGAATATATTTTTCCGCACTTTCTGGAGTAGGGATGAGAGCTAGCATGTAAGGCATTTAATTTTTTGACCTTTTACATTTCCTGGTTCCAGAATTGCGTGCAGTTTCGCCCGGAAGATTTGGCTGCCATAAGGGCTTTGTCTGCTCTTTCTATTGAATCCTCAACAGGAGCATAAAGGTCTAGAGGGGAGATCCCAAATGATACAGTGATGCGAATAGGAGTAGGTTCTTTAATAATATCATTAGCAGCTATTTTGTTGCGTAGCTCTTCAATCTTTTCAAAAGCTTTGTTTGCTTCAATATTATTTAAAGAAATAAGAAACTCTTCTCCCCCATAGCGAAAAATTCTATCATGAGGTTGAAGATTTTCTGCTATTAGATGGGCAACAACAGATAAGATATTATCTCCTATTTTATGACCATGTTGGTCGTTAATTGCTTTAAAATGGTCAATGTCCATCATAACTAAAAAACAGCGTTGATTTTCCCTTTTAGCACTTTCTTGTTGTTCTCGTAAAAGGGTGAGCATGTTGACTCGGTTAATGGTTTTAGTCAACGGATCACGGGTATAGAGTAAATTTTCCAGCTCTCGTATCAAAGTGGTTATTTCTAAACTAAGCCTTTCTAAGGAATTGGAAAAATTGTCATATTCGGGAGGGGATACTACTCTTCCTGAATTTACTGCCTCCAGTAAAGATTTAGCCAACTGGTGCATTCTTTCATGTTCTTCTCCTAGTGCTTTAAAACCGGGGTGTTTACTTAAATGGTTTAGATTTTCTGAATAATACCATTGACCGAAACGGCACTGTCTATGAGCATCATCAGCAATATCGCGTTGATCGGGGGGGAGGTGGCATATAAGAGTTCGAATAAGTGAGTTAAACCAAGCCTGATGGTTATAAATTGCTTGATCTAATCTTGTGATAATTTTTTGTAAGTCTTCGTGATTCATTTCAGTAAAAGGCATAAATGGTTACTTTTTTTCTTGGGATACTCTTTCCCCCCTTTTATACACATAGCGATTTTTCGTAAAGAAGCGAAAAAATCCTACAATACGCCACCAAACAGTAATTGGTCGGTAAGTAAAATTGTCTAAAAGAGAAAAGAAAAACATTTTAGCAATCATTCTAATGGATTGGTATTTTCTTAAGAAAATCTCTTGCATAATCATGGAGGTAATCGTTAGAAACAGACTAGTTCCCCACGCAATCAGGATAAAGTACCAAAAAAAGGCAAGGTTTAACACTCCAAAAAAATAACAGAAGGTGACGTAAAGATAGCCAAATCCTTCAATTAAAGGAGCTAGTGCCTCTCCAAAAAAAAGAAAAGGAAAATGGATAAACCCTACTTTTCCATATTTAGGGTTAAACATCATCTTTCTTCTTCTCCAGCAAACTTCAACAATAGAGCAGTGCCATCGTTTGCGCTGTTTGGCTAGGGAGGAAAATGTTTGTGGTACATCGGTCCAAACAATTGAGTCAAAGACATAATCGATACGGTATGGCTTTTTTTTGTCGCGCATGTCTTTATGAAGGGCAATAGTCATATCAAGATCGCCTGCTAGTACTTTTTGAAATCCTCCGATGTCAACAACTGCTTGTTTGTTAAAAAGGCCAAACCCTCCAGAGATAATAGGTGATCCACCTAGCTGGTTCCATCCAAGCCTTGCAAAGAAAAAAGTTTTTAAATATTCAATAACTTGCATCGATCCCCAAAAAGAAGAAGGTAAACTAACTTTTGTCACCTTTCCATTTTCTAGCGTGCACCCGTTTAAAATAGTAAGCATCCCACCCATAGCGCATATATTTTTTTCTGTAAAAAGATGTTGAGAAAATCGGTGTACCGCATCAGGATCAATGATTGAATCTGCATCAATATTTATAAAAAAAGGGGTCATGCATGCGTTAATGCCTGCGTTGATAGAGTCTTCTCTTCCTCCATTTTTTTTGTGGATCACCGTTAGATTAGGATGTGATTGAGAACGGTAATAATGTTTTATGGGCTCAGTTTTTAAAATGGGGCGAAAAATAGGAGGGAAAGAATCTAATGTATATTTATTCATTAATAGTTGCATTGTCTGGTCGGTAGAATCATCATCTACAACGATTACCTTGATGTGAGGAAAATCAACATTTAAAGCGGCAGCAACAGAGGACAGTAAAACTTCTGATTCATTAAAAGTAGGAATAATGATTGTAATAGGAGGAACAACATCAAGCTTTAAGAGCTGATAAGAATCTTGCGCTTTAACTTCTTGTGATCTTCGAACAAGGTTTGGATTGGTGAAAATAAGAAGAAGTATATAAAAGCCATTCAGCAATAAAAAATACCCAAGTATGAATAGATCTATTCCTAAAAGGATATTTTCATTCATAAAGATCTACCTTTAAAGCAAATTGAGCCGCTTCGTAAGCATAACGGTCCTCTTTAGGGTTTACCTGATTTAATGTTTTAATTCCTTTATCTCCTATTCGTTTTAATGCCAAAGCGCTATTCATTCTTACCCACCACGTTTTATCCTTTAGCAAGTTCAACAGTTCAGAAACAGCCTCTTCAGCTTTTAGGTAGCCTAAGCTGCGAGCTGCTATAGCTTTTACTTCCCATTCAGGAGCTTTTAAAAGAGGAAGAAGAAGAGAAATACTTCTGGGCTCAAAAAAATGACCTAGAGCGCGAATAGCTGCGATGCGTAAATTCAAGTGAGCCGCATAAAGATCTTTTTCTGCTAAATCAACAATGTGAGAATTCATCTTATGAGCTAATACTTCTAGACAGCTGACTCTTTTATAAGGATCAGTCTCTTTTTCAAACCTTTTTTCTATATGATCAAAGGATTTTGGGTTTCCCCCTAGTAAAGCTTCTTGAAATGGATGTCGTAAAAATCTATTACAGCTCATAGCATCAATAACAGCATTAGCACTTTTGTAAGTTCCCAGCTTTGCTGCACAAGCTGCAGCTGAGTACTTAATAATGGGGACTGGATCTTGTAATAAGTAAAGAACTTCAGGTTCATTATTGGTATCAGGAAAATGAAGATAGCATCCGGCTGCCTGTACTCTTTTAGTCCATTTTTTAGAATAGGTCAGTTTTTTAGCTTGAGGAAAAAGAAGATTTTGAGAAATCGATTTTTTTAATGTTTCCCAATGGCTGTCTTTTACTTCTTCATTAACTTTTAAGATTAGGGGAACAAGAAAAGGAATATTACATTTACAGCCGGCAAATAAAGGTATAGAAAATTCTTTCTTTTGTTGAATTGCTTTGATTAAATAACTTTTGAAAGCTGCAAGTTTTTTTTCTTTTCTTTTCCCCGAAAACGTAAGAATAGGTTTTAACAAGAAAGAAAACGCAATATGAAGTCCAATAAAAATGAATTGTGAAATTAAAATCCATTTGACTAAATATAGATAGGATAAAAATTGATGTCGTAACATAAATGGATTACTTAGGCATACATTATTCATTTAAATAATTTAATGACTTATAATTGGCAAGTTATGACAAAGATTAAGGCCTCGCTTTTCTTCCTATTGGTTATTGGGGGACTTTCAGCTCTTTCAGAACCTATTTTAGCTCCTCCTTCGGAAGTGCAAGAAGAAGTTTCTTTTCCTAATCCTCAGACAGCATATGAATGGTATGAATGGGGATTGATTCAAATTCGGGAGAAAAAATGGGAGGAAGCTAAACAAAGCCTTGAAGAGGCTCTTTTTTTAGATCCTGAACTTATTGTTGCCAAAGTGCAATTGGCCTTCCTTGAGTTATGGCAAAATAACTTATCTGCCTCCTATCAATCATTTTTGGAGGTGTTTGAAGTTTCTCCTTGTGAGCCTCACGCATTAGAGGGGGTTCGAGAAATTGGCTTACAATGGGCGCAAGAACAAACTAAACAGCAAGAAGAAGTTGTAATATATGAAAAATTGAATAGCTGCGAGCCTCATAATCCCGACACTCTTTTTTACCTTGGGCGGTCTCTTGCCAGAACGGGAAACTGGAATCAAGCAAAAGGGGTCTTGCAAGAATGTCTTAGATTAGCCCCTCAATATAGCGATGCAGAAATTCAGCTTGCTTACATTTATTTATGGGAAGGGAAACCAGAAGAAGCAGAAGCTCTTTTTATCAAATATCCTAATAATCCAGATGCGAAACTGGCTCTTGCGCGCATTGCAAGGCAGCGTAATGAACATGATAAAGCAAAAAAACACTTAGAAGAGATTCTTTCCGAGAATCCTGAACATCCTGAGGCAAGAAAAGAATATGCAAATGTTCTTTATTTAAGTGGAAATTACTTTGAAGCGGAGAATGAGTTCTCATGGCTTATTGATAATGGAGAAGATCCCAATGTTTTATGGCTTCCTCTTTTTGATATTGGCTCCCATACCCGTTATGCACTGTGGACAGAAACGCTTTATACAGACGCTAAAGAAAATGACCCAGATCTTAGCGCTCCCGTGGTGAAGGATTATTATTTTTACAACGCGGTTCACGTATTAGTCCCTCTTACAAATATGTGGCGATTAGACATCAAGCAGATTTATTATCACCAAAGAGAAAATGATATTTATCCACCTGTAGGCGTTAATTACTCTGCGTATTATTCTGGAGGTCAGATCACTTCTAATTGCTATTTTTGCAAAAATTGGCAGTGGGATCTTTTTATAAGGATCTTTCATGCTTGGGGAAGCCAAAATCAAATCGCAAACTTTCCTTTTGAATCAAAAAATCGTTATGAGCCTGGAACAGGACTTCGCTATAGCACAGACAGACAATTGTTTTTTATTGGAGCCCATAGTGAATCTTTTATCATAAAAGATTTTTCCAGCAATATTTCCAAACTGCTTGGGACAATTAATTTAGTTGCCGCTTATACCTACCGTTTCAATTGGATATTAAAGCCAGAGGTTCAAGCATCCGTAGAACAGGTATTTATTAAAGACAACTTAAGAAATTGGAAAAACACTAGTAACGGCTCAATTCGATTTGGGCTGCCTTACATAGCAGACTATGTCAAAGCGATCTATTTTTTTGAGTATGGGCACTTTGATAAGCTTTCTCAAAATTACTATTCTTTTAGAGAGCAGGTTAGAAATGCTATTGGTGGATATGTTCATGTTCCTATTACCTCTTATATTTCTTGGAACACTACCTATTACCATAGGTGGCAGTTGACCCGTGACTTATTCCAACCGATCGGTAACCAAGTGTTTGTAGCTCAAAGACAACTGTTGGTTGCTAACTGGGTTACTTCAGAAATTTTAGTCCGCTATAAAGATAAAATGCGCCTAGCTTTGGAAGGACATTATTTCCGAGATAACCTTCCTTATCGCGACTGGGGCATTACAGGTTCTTTCCTTTGGCAGTTTTGAGCATAGATATTTAAAATCTGTTCTTCAATTTCATGATTTGCCAGCTTTTCAGAGAAATAGGGCTTATTAGAAAAAAGCGTCCCCGTCTGAATATGTTTACCTGTCCTTTTAACAATGGCTTTAAAAAGTTTAAAAAAAGGATATAGCTTGTTAGACACTGTTAAAAAAGTGTCTTGAGGGACTGGATCAGTAAATTGAATACGATAAAAAAGCTTTAACGGGTTATCTGGATAAGATTCAACATGAAAGAAGGGGGCGCCGTTTAGTGTTACACTTTGTAAAATATCTAATGCTTGTTGTGTCGATTGAGCATTGGGGAAAAAAAGATGGGCGTCATGTGTCATGTGCGCTTCAATGGCAACTTTTTTAATGCCTATTAACTGCAAAAATTTTTTTTGGTTAATTTGTCGATACAAAACCCAAGGTTTTTCCTCCATAGTGTTTTTTTGTGACAAGGCATTGGTAACTAGGAAAAGATCGTCAGGTTGGAGCATAGCAAAAATTTTGCCTAAAATTTTATCG
>PFAC01000043.1:0-10958 GCA_002773835.1 Chlamydiae bacterium CG10_big_fil_rev_8_21_14_0_10_35_9
CAAATAGGCTCTAAAGATAGAAAAGAAATTGCTGATACCATCTATACGCTAGTGCGTTTGAGAGCCTTAGTGGATTTTCTCTGTGAAAAGCCCATTACCTGGGAAAAAAGACTAGGTGCCCTAGAAAGAATTTCTGCAAACGACATTCCAAGGGATACTCCCGAGCATATCAAGGTTAGTTTTCCTAAGTTTATTTATGACAAGCTAGTCAAGTGCTATGGTGCTGACAAGGCTCGCCAAATTTGTATAGTATCAAATGAAGTTGCCCCAACTACCATTAGAGTAAATCCTTTAAAAACATCGAGACAAGAGATGTTAAAAGAGCTTCAAAGTCTAGGCTTAGTCTCTGCCTGTCTGCACTCTGATTTAGGCATCACCCTTAAGTCAAAAATAAACTTACTAGGGTTAGAAAGTTACAAAAAAGGTTATTTTGAAATTCAAGATGAAGCAAGTCAGTTAATTTGCTCATTAATGGAAGTTAAACCCGGAGATAAAGTACTGGATTACTGTGCAGGATCAGGGGGGAAAACTTTAGGCTTTGGTCCGAAAATGCATAACAAAGGAGTAATTTATTTGCATGACATCCGAGAGGTTGCTCTTTTACAAGCTAGAAAAAGACTAAAAAAATCCGGCATTCAAAATGTTCAGTTTTTAACTAAAGCATCTCAAATCATTGGGCTAATGGATTGGGTCTTAACAGATGTCCCTTGTTCAGGAACTGGCACTTTACGAAGAAACCCTGACATGAAGTGGAAATATAGCCAGGAAATGTTAAATTCTCTAGTAACGCAGCAGCGATCAATTGTGGAAAAATCCTTAAAACACCTCAAGAAAAATGGCCGACTGGTATATGCTACCTGCAGCATTCTATCTGAAGAAAACGAAGCACAAATAGAGTATTTTGTAAAAAATTTTAATCTGAAGCTTGTTGGGTCTATTTTTAAAACTATTCCCCTTTCCGGGCAAATGGATGGTTTTTTTGGTGCCATACTTCAAAGAAAGGATGGGATTTGATAAAGTAATCAACAAAAAACCATAATGTCCATATGAAACTATTAAAACTTTTCCTTTCTCTAGCCTCTTTTTCTTTTCTTTTAGCTCAATCCCCTGACTTTTCTATGCTAAATGAAATGCAACAGCCTAAAATCAGCATCAAAAATGCTGTCTTAGCAAAAGTTCACGGCAAAACCATTACTGTTTTAGATATTATGAAAAAAATGGACTATGCTTTTTACCGTAACTATCCAGATTTAGCTGGATCAGAACCTGCAAAATGCCAGTTTTACATGGCAAGCTGGAAGCATGTTTTAAATGAAATGATTAATACACAGCTTATCTTGGCTGACGCTGAAGATAAAGAGCTAAAGATTGAAGATGCAGAAGTTAGAAAAGAAATGGAGTCTCGTTTTGGTCCTAATATTATGCTCTCTTTAGATCAATATAATCTCACCTATGATGAAGCTTGGAACATGCTAAAGGAAGAAATGATAGTACAAAGAATGAGCTGGTTTAGAGTCAATTCAAAAGCCTTGCAGAAAGTCACTCCTGAAAATATCAGGTCAGCTTATAAGAATTACTTAGCCATTAATCCTCCTGAAAAAAAATGGAAATACCAGGTTTTAACCATTAAATCCCACAATGAAGAAATTGCTGAAAAAAAAGCCGATGAAATTTATCAACTATGTAGTTTGGAGAAAAAATCACCTGAAGATTTAAGAAATCAACTAAAAAAGAACTCTGATGAAAATCTAACCATTCAGTTATCTACACTTTATACAGCAGATGATTCTGAACTTTCAGAAAAGTATAAATCAATTTTATCGGCTCTGGATGCCTCCTCTTACAGTAAGCCTCAAGCTCTAAAAAGACAAAAAACATCCGAAACCTCTTACCGTATTTTTTATTTGGATGAAATTTCAACTAAAAATGCTGCCTCCTTTGAAGAAAAATACAATGAAATTGAGAATGAACTACTACAACAGGCTATGGACCAAGAATCCAAAAACTATGTAAGCAAGCTGAGAAAGTATTACGAGTACGATCACCAGAAAATTGAACTGCCACATAATTTTGAACCTTTTTCAATAGAACAACGATGAGCTTTCGAATACTTTGCCTAGACAAGTAACACCTAAAAAGTCTTTATCTCAAAATTTTTTGACCGATCAGCACATCATTGCTCAAATAATTAATGTGCTTAATCCTAAACCTATCGATTATATTTTAGAAGTGGGACCCGGTCTTGGTGCATTAACAAATGAACTGGTTTCCAAAAAAGCAACGGTTCTTGCAATAGAAATTGATAAACGTCTAGTTCCTAACCTGGAAAATATAAAAAAAAACAATGCGAACTTTTCTTATTTATTAGGAGATTTTTTTCACTTTGACCTTACAGCAATCCTTCCTCAGAGAAAAGTAAAATTTATTAGCAATATCCCCTACCATTTAACTGGTCTTTTTATCCAAAAGCTGTGTCAAAATCATGAACTTTTTGAAAGTGCCATTATTATGACTCAAAAAGAAGTTGCTTTAAGGCTTGCTGCAACAAAGGGAAAGCCATATGGTTCTTTATCTGTATTTACACAGTTTTATGCAGACGTAGAGCTTTGCCTTGAAGTTCCCCGAAAGGCTTTTTCTCCAGTGCCTAAAGTAGATTCTGCAATAACCAAATTAGCATTTAAAAAACCCCCTTTTGAAAAGGCTGAGGGGTTTTTTAATTTTGTGAGAAAGTGTTTCGCAAGCAAACGAAAGACTTTATTAAACTCATTAAAACAGTATTTCAACAGTAACTTAGTTAAAGAACTCCTTATAGAAAATAACTACTTAATTACAGTAAGAGCTGAAGAACTTTCTCTACAAGAGTTTATCGACCTTTATGAACTTTTTTTAAAAAAGTCCTTAATCCAAGAAAAATAGGTTTTTTTAACCCCATTGTTTGCAATTAAGGGAACTTCTTTAAAGACTTTATCTTCACTTTTTAATATAAGCTTCCCGACTTCTTGCCCTTGCTTGATAGGAAGATTAAAGGGTTCCCATTCAATAAACACCTTAAACTCTTCTTTTTCAGAAGGATAATACTCTGCAGTTAGATCTTCATAGATAAGAGCGGTTAACGGCATTTTTCCACCGGGAATTTTCTTTTCAAATTCTTGCCCTTTATAGAAAGGAGTAATAACTGCTTTGGGTTCATTGAATGCTTTCTCAAAAATATTAGTTATGTCAACACACCTTTCTTTAATTGAGTCATGCCCTAACACAACAGCAATTAGCGTTCTATTTTCATCTTTTGCAGCTGCTATAAGGTTATAGCCAGCTTTGCTAGTATAACCTGTTTTAGCACAGAAAATCTTGGGATAGTAATATTTATAGTTTTTTAAAAGCAGCTGGCAAGTAGCTTGTATTTTCTCATCTCTGAAAGAAGGCTGGTAAGTTCTTGTAGTTACAATTTCTCGAAAAGTTTTATTTCTTATTGCTTTTTGCAATATGAGAGCAAGGTCAGAAGCACAAGAATAATGCTCAGGGAAGTGCAACCCATGAGGGTTTTTAAAGTAAGTATTTTTACATCCAATATCCTGTAAAAAATTATTCAGCTCTTCCATAAACATGGGAATAGACCCTGAAACTGATTCAGCTAAAATATTACTAGCATCATTTGCTGAAATTAACATTGATGCATAGATAAGGTCTTTTAATGAGACGTTGACCCCAGGGGACAACCCGCTTATAAGCACTGCATCTTTTTCAAGCAGATGCGGTTGACAGTTATAGTTTTTGTGCTTTTCTTCCACAGGAATAAACTCAAGTGCGTCAGAAGTAGCTACAGTGTATTGATTTATATCCGAAACTGTTTCAAGCACATAAAGGACAGTTGCCACTTTTGTTGTACTAGCTGGAAAAAATCTATCATGGCTATTTTTTTCAAAAAGGACTTTCCCATTTTCAGCATTAATTAAAATAGCAGACTTAGCTGAAGTGTTAATTTTTAAAGGGTTAGAAAAAATTAACGAGTGGATTAATAGAGCTATTATGAAAAGAAATCGATTCATGCGACTCTTGCCTTTATAAAAGAAGATAGCTTACCCGATTATTATTTTCAACAAGTCGCTTAATTTAAATTATTTAAACTTAATATCTAATTAATTTAAATTTAATTTAACTTGACACCACTTAATTGTTCAATCTAAAATTAACTTTGGGGGGATTGGAAAATTAGGAGGCCACAATGTTGAATCCAGTACAACTAGAAGAGTCATTTAAAGAATATAGTGAAAACCTAAGCAAGTGGATACATGACGGAATCATTAATATTGATCTAGGTATGCTCCATGAAACAGGCCTTTTAGAAAAAATGGATCAAGATATTGAAGACCCTGATGATTTAACACAGTACTTTCATGTAATTGAAAGTATTGAAAAAGTAACATTGTTTAATGAGCAGTTCGCTATTTGGATTGTTCCAAAAATGGACCAAGAGAATCCCACTACATATGTCCTTATTGCTTTAGTTAATAAAGAAAAAACGAACCTTGAGTTAGTTTTTCAAACTTGTGGAGTTTACAACACACCAAAATATGTGCTGAAAGTATTGCAACACTTTTTAATTGATATGTTGGATACAGAAGCTACAGTAACAGCCATTGAAAAGAATCAATAGGATATTTTTTTTATCATAGTTAATAAATTATACTCGCCATCTCTTTTATAGTTGATCTGATCCATATATTGACGCATCATAAGGATTCCAAGCCCTCCTTCCAGCCTTTGCTCTAAAGGACTTTCTAGATCAACCTTTGCTTCTTGCTTTAAAGGATTAAATAACAAGCCCTTATCTCTAATGGTAAGTATCATTTTATCATTATCATGAATAACTACAGAAAGCTCTATAAACCCTGCAGATTCATTTTTATATCCGTGCTTAATGACATTGACTAAGGCCTCTTCAGAGGCAAGTTCAATTTTACGTAGATCGGATACTTCAAAACCGACTGATTTTATTTGCTTATGGATCCACTGCAACATTTGGTGAAGAGTGTCTAATCGGGCTGGAAATTTTTTAGTATTCAAAGTTAAAAAAAATCTTTTTTTTAACTTCTATCATTCTATCGAAATCACGTCGACAATTTTTTCTGCTAATTTATGAAAAGCTGGCCGAAATGCAGCGCTTCTTGCGCTTTCTTCTGACTCCAACTGTCCTAAGGAAAATGATAAAACTGTTTGTCTAATACCACTAGAGTTAATAAAAGTAAGGTCTTGCAATGAATTTTCATCCACATAATCGTAGTCTTGAGACGAGCTTACCTTAAAAGGGCCCAGCACTGTTTCATTATTTTTCAAATCGATTAATTCAACTGTAGCAACCAGATTTAATCTTCCTTCATCTGCTATAATATTCTCTCTTTTAGTAAAGTCCTTTTCAAGATCCTTTCGATATCCTATTACTTCATGAGAAACGCCAGTCAGCTTAACATCTAATAAATAATCAGCATTACTATTTTTATAAGCGTACAAGCCACTTGCTCCAATTTTTTCAATAAGAGTGGTTGTGAATAGACCGTATTCATCATTTTCTACAAAAGATAATGAAACAGATTTACTTGGAGTTTGAACAAACTGATAGCCACACGAGTTAAAGCCAAGAAATAAAATTATGATTGTAAGTTTTTTAATCGCTCTTCGCATAATTGAGCTGTGGGGGTCTCAGGAAAGACGGTCAGAACTTTAGTATAATAAATGATAGCGGCATCTTTCTGTTTCCTTCGTTCAAAAAACTTTCCAGTTTCATAAAGGGTCTTTGCAAATATTTCTTTTATTTGCACAAGCACTCCCTCTAACTCTGAAATCTTTTCCTCTGAAGGAAATGCCATCTTAAACTTAGAAAGGTTAAGCTCTGCTAGAGCAATAATTTCAGGATTTAAATTTTTAGTATTGCATTGAGCAAGGTACGTTTGCCCTATCTCCATAAAAGCATCAATAGAACATTCATGCTTAGGAAATCTTTTAATCAAAGATTGAAATGTTTCGATAGAGTCCCTAAAATCTTCTAAATCCCTTTGGACTATTCCTTTACCAAATAGTGACCTAGCTGTTAAATCATGATAAGGTAAGCTAGAGATTACTTCGTCATATATTTCAATGGCATCTTCTTTTGCTGAAACAATTTTAGGAGATTTTTTCATGTGAAACATCCTTCGATGAGCTCCATTTCTATAGCTCTCAGCAATAAAAAACTTATGTTTAATTGCACTTTCAAAAAATTTAGGACTGTCAGACTTTTTTAAATACTCCGAAAAAGTATTGTTAGCCATGGTATAATCATTTAATTCATAATACCCTACGCCAAGATAATAAAGTGCTTCTTCTGAAAATGGAGTATTGGGATACTCATCAATTAATATTTCACAAATGTTAAGAAGTGAAATCCAGTCCTGTTCTTGGTGAGACCTTAAAATATAACTGTAATAATCTTGAACAGACGTTTCCTGACTGTGAAGGGAAAAATTTAATGAAATTCCCAATAAAGAAACAAAGAATACTTTTTTTAAATTCATAAAAAACAATTATTTATGCACTTTAAAATAATCTAAGTATTTAACAATGTCAAGTATTCTTAACCTCAAACCTTTTTATACTTTTCATTGAACCGAGAGAGGAGGCTAAAGGGTCATTAAGCTGTACACCCCAAGGATGATCAATAGCAAGAGTCCCTATAATTTTATTATGTAAAATAAATTTAATTTCTATTGCGACCTTACCTGAATTGGAACGGAATAGTTCTTTTAACTTTAACAACTCACTCATTTTAAGAGTTTCCAAACTCATAATAATAGACAGCTGCTGCGTTTTTATTGGCATTTTTTGCTTCTTAGTTTTTTTTTGTTTTTTTATTTGTTCACTTAAATTGTCATAAATGGATTGAACCGATTCGTTGTCTACATCTTGGATGTCTTCTAAGTATTTACAGTGTATTTTACTATCTTCATAAAAAAGAATAGAAAAAATAATTTGATTTTCTACTAAAAGATGGTGATTTGCCTCATATAAATCGGGCCATATAGGTACCTCATACCGCTCCATTCCGTCACTTATGGTAATAATTGCAAACTTTTTTTGCGATTTAGAAGCAATTTTATGTACAACTGATTCAATTATAAAAGCTGTTTTGAAAAGTGTTTTGTCTCCTAGTGTTTCCATATCCTTTAAAGGAAGGCAAGAAAGCTTTTCCAATTGATCTTTAAATTTCTCCATGGGGTGTCCCGTAAGGTAAAAGCCTAAAAGTTCTTTTTCCTTTCTTAAAATTTCATCTTTAGTAGAAGGCGTTGTAATTTGAGGAGCCTTAATAAACTCTTTTTCGGGGTCTTCTATGATAGAAAAGAAGTTCATAATACCTTGAGAGGCTTCTTTTTGTTCTTTATTAACCTTAAAGTACATTGTTTCGACACTTTCTCTTAACTCATCCCTTGTCCATTGCGTAAAGTCAAAACCACCAGAGTCAATAAGGAGTTCAACGTTTTTTTTACCTACTTTGGACGTATCTATTCTTCTAATGAAATCATATAAGCTTGTAAATGGGCCTCGTGCTTTTCTTTCATGCATAATTGCATCAACAGCAGCACTGCCAACTCCTTTTACACCCGACATGGCAAATCGGATACCGTCTTTAACCGGAAGAAACTCACTGCCAGCTTCATTTACATCTGGGGGTAAAATCGCAATTTCCATGACTTGGCACTCTCGAATGAATTTAGCAACTTTAGACAAATCATAGCGGTCACACGTCATGAGTGCTGCCATCCATTCTTTAGGATAATTTGCTTTTAAATAAGCTGTTGTATACGAAAGATACGCATACGCAGTAGCATGCGATTTATTAAAACCATAAGAGGCAAACTTTTCAATTTTGTTGAAAATTATTTCCGCAGTTTCTTGATTTATATCATTCTCAACTGCCCCTTGTAAAAACTTTTGCCTTTGCCTTGTCATTTCCTCCCGGTCTTTTTTCCCCATCGCCTTTCTTAAGATATCACCTTCTCCTAAGCTGTATCCGGCAAGCTTACTGGCAATTTGCATTACCTGTTCTTGATAGACCATAACTCCATATGTTTCAGCTAAAATGTCTTTCATAAGAGGGTGATCAATTTCAATAGGTTCTTTTCCATGTTTTCTATTTATAAAGGAAGGAATCATGTCCATTGGTCCTGGACGGTAAAGAGCTCCAACAGCCAATATTTCCTCAAAGCAATCAATATGAAGATGCTTAGCAAGTTCTTGCATCCCACCAGATTCTAACTGGAAGACTCCAAGAGTTTTTCCCTGATTAAGGAGATCAAATGTTTTACTATCATCAAGAAGAAGACTTGACCAATCTAGTTTTTTCCCATAATTGGCCTCAATAAGGTCTACAGCTTTTTGAATGGATGTTAGCGTTTTAAGTCCAAGAAAATCAATTTTTAGCATGCCGACAGACTCAACTGGCTTCATTGAGTATTGAGTTACAACAATATCAGTATCTTTAGCTGTACAGACAGGTATATGTTCAGTAATAGAATCTTCTGAAATGATAAGCCCAGCCGCATGAATAGAAGTATTCCTAATACTTCCTTCAATTTTTTTAGCCATGTCCAAAATCATTTTAGCTTCTGCATCTGACTGATAAAGATTGTATAATTCGGGATCCACCTCTAATGCTTTTTCAATGGTAATATTTAAGTCGTCCGGAACGAGCTTGGCAATTAGGTTAACCTTGGACAAGGCTACACTTAAAACTCTTCCGACATCTTTTATCGCCATTTTAGCTTTCATTGTACCGAAGGTAATAATTTGAGCTACCCGATCCTTCCCATATTTTTGAATTGTATAATCAATAACTTCGGATCGCCGGTCCATGCAAATGTCGACGTCAATATCTGGATAAGAAATCCTTTCCGGGTTGATAAATCTTTCAAAGAATAAGCTAAAGCGAAGGGGTTCAATATCTGTAATTTCAATTAAATACGCTATGATAGAGCCCGCTGCGGATCCCCTGCCTGGCCCTACTGGTATTTTTTGCTTTTTTGCCCAGGAAATAAAATCATATACTATTAATAGATAGTCACACATTCCCTTCGAAGCTATGATTTTAAACTCATAATCAAGACGATTTTTAACAACTTCTATTGGATTTTGATCCGGGTATTTTTCTCTTACCTTTTCTAAAGACTCTTGATCATATCGTTTTTTTATACCTGCTAAACAAAGGTCATAGAGATATTTTTCTACTTCTTTCTCCCTCTGTTCTTTTGTGTATTCTTTTCCTTCAAGCAATGGAGGAACAAAAACTGGATAATGTTTTGTTTTAAAATCCAAATCACATTGGCACAGGTCAGCTATTTTTTGTGTATTTTCTACTGCTTCAGGTTGATCCTTAAATAACTCATTTATCTGATCTGGAGACTTAAAATAATGTTCTTTCGAAGGATAAGTTTGCCTTTTAGGATTAGGTATTCTTGTCTTTGGGTTACCAAAAGAATCTCTTTCCCAAATCTCACATGGCTCTCCTGACTGGATGTTTAACAAAATCTCATGAGCCCTCCAGTCCTGCTTTTCCAAATAGTGAATATCATTGGTTGCAACAAGAGGAATCTCCAGTTCTGTTGACATGCGGGTTAATACTTGGTTTGCTGTCTTTTGCCTAGATTCGTAGTCTCGTAGTTTTTGAATTACCCAGCTTTCTTTGTCTAAGTTTTTCTCATCAATATCAGCATCATTCATTTGATGCTTTTGAAGTTCAATATAAAAGTTTTCCTGAAACAGGTTCTTGAACCAGAGTAGCTCATCTTTAAGATCATCATATGCATCTTTACACGCTAAATAAGAAATTGGGCCATTTAAGGAACCTGAAAGACATATAAGACCCTCATAGTGCTTCTCTAAAGTCTCTTTGTCTATCCTTGGGTTATAATAAAAGCCTTCAAGGTACCCAATTGAAACAAGCTTGCATAAATTGTTATATCCTTTTTGATTCTTAGCTAAGAAAACTAAAGGAAATGCTGTTGGCGAACCTGGTATTTTCTTCTTATCCAATCTTGACGTAGGAGCAAGCCAAAGTTCGCATCCAATAATTGGCTTAATATCATTAGCTTTGCATTCCTTATAAAAATCAACAATACCATGCATATTGCCTTGATCAGTGAGGGCTAAAGCCTTAATGGAATATGACTTAGCTTTTCGAACTAAGTCCTTAATAGATGCGGTCGAATCTAATATTGAATATTGTGAATGGACATGAAGAGGGATCCAGGACATATAGGATGTATCTCATTTTTTTGAGATACATCCTAGCAAGGAAAGGGGGTTAATACAAACTCAAAATTTAAGCTTCCTTTGGATTTACCTTCACAGACCAAAGAGGAAGAAGTAAAAGTGAGGCAACAAGACCACAAATACCTAAAATAACAAAAAAGCCTCCCCATCCCCATGAATTTGTGATAGCACCTAACGGCCCTCCAGCTGCTGCTGCACCTAAATAGGCAAAGCATCCAGCAAAACCAGTGGCAGTAGCTGCGGCCTTTTTATGAGAAAGCTCAGCTGCAGCCATCCCTATAAGCATTTGAGGACCAAAAATTAAAAATCCAATGACAAACATAAGAAAAGAGTCTCTTAGAACTGCCACGCCTGGAGAGAGCCAAAGAGCAGAAATCGATAAAACTACTAGAAGAGAAAAAATCACGTTAACAGGATTTCTTTTCCCGGAAAAGATTTTATCAGATGCCCATCCAGCTGCTAAGGAACCAAAAAAGCCCCCTACCTCAAACCAGCACACGCATGCACCTGCACTAAGGTAAGAATACCCTTTGTGCTCAACCAGGTAAAGCAAGCTCCAGTCATTAATAGCCGTTCTGATAATGTAAACAAAGAAATACGAAACAGCTAATATCCAAATATAGGGATTATAAAGGACATACTTAAAAAGAATTTCCTTC
>PFAC01000043.1:10991-30426 GCA_002773835.1 Chlamydiae bacterium CG10_big_fil_rev_8_21_14_0_10_35_9
TATTTTAGGCAACCCCAAAGACCTTGGTGTGTCTCTCAGGCGGTTTAGCAGGAAAAGTCCAACTAGAATACATATTCCTCCTGGGACAAAAAGCGCATACCTCCAACCATAATATTGCACAAAAAAGGCAGCAACGATTGGAATTAAAGCCCCACCTAAGTTATGAGAAGTATTCCAAAGACTCCACCATCTGCCTCTTTCAGAATGTGAATACCAGTGGGTTAGTAGTTTAGCACAGCCAGGCCACCCCCAACCTTGAAACCATCCATTTAACCCCCAAAATATTGCAAAAAATATTAAAGAAGATGAAAGACCGAAACAAATATTAAAAACACCTGTAAGAATCAGCCCAATAGACATAAAATAGCGAGGATTTGATTTGTCACCTATTATTCCACTAACAAACTTACTGACCCCATAAGTGATAGATAAAATACTACTTAGCATTCCTAATTGGGACATGTCCATATGGAAGTGCTCTTTTAAAGCAGGGATAGCAAAAGTGAAGCTTTTACGAGTAAAATAATAAAATGCATACCCAATATACATCGCATAAAACGTTCTAAAACGCCAATAGCGGTATTTCTCTTTAACTAGGGTTTTATCTTTTATCTCGTCTTTAGCTGGAGCCGGTCGCAAAATATCGCGTACACTCACTGTTCACCTCATGAAATTAATATTTGGCAGATGCAAATAGCATGTTTTATTTTTTTTTTAAAGAACAATAATTTTATCTTTAGCAACAAAAATTGTCAATTTAATTGACTAATTGTAAAACTAATTATTTTAATTAGAAGTAAAATTATTTAAATAATAAATTAAGTTTGTTATTTATAATAAATAGGATCATTAACAACTTCTAAAGAAATAACATATATATTTAAAAAAAATATTAAATATAAAAAAAAGTGTAAATATTTTATTTACATGTAAATTCTAAAAACATTTAGTTAATGTTTGTAAGTTTATTTTTTAATACCAGGCTTTAAATTTTTATGCCGATGTTTTTATCATTGCATTCTTACTCATATATGTTTAAAGATCTTCGAGCCATAAATCTTATCTTTTCTTATAATCGACCTAGGTTATTAATATGAAATTTCAAATCCCTAAAGGTCTATTCGACATCTTACCTTATAATGCTGCGGAAAATTGGCGTTTGTCAGAATATTGGCAACACGTAGAAGCAGTCATGCGAAAAATAGCTAGAGACTATGCTTTTCAGGAAATCAGAACCCCTGTTTTTGAAAAAGCTGAACTATTCGATCGAGGAGTAGGTGAAGCTACTGATATTGTCAGTAAAGAAATGTATGTATTTGAGGATAAAGCAAAAAGATCTTTAGCTCTTAGACCTGAAGGGACATCATCCGTAATGAGAGCTTTTGTAGAAAAGAACCTTTATACTTATTCAAAAATAAATAAGCTTTTCTATATTGCCCCGATGTTTAGATACGAAAGGCCACAAGCCGGCAGGTACAGACAGCACCATCAATTTGGCGTAGAAGCAATTGGAAATGCGAGTTTTGAGCAGGATGTTGAAATAATTGACATGCTTTGGGAGCTTTACAAAAGACTTGGATTGAAAAATCTTACTTTACAGCTCAATTCAATTGGCGATGCAGGATGTCGGGAGTCTTTTAAAAAAGTTCTTTCAGAATTTTTAACTCCTCACTACGACAGTTTATCTGAAGAAAGCAAAGTTAGATTTGAAAAAAACATATTGCGCATCTTTGATTCCAAAGATCCAAAAGATCAAGAAATTTTACAAAATGCGCCTTCAATTCTAGATTATTTATCAGATGATGCAAAAAAACATTTTGATGGAGTATGCCATCTTCTTGAAAAAATAAACATTCCCTTTGAAATTAATCCCAAAATTGTAAGAGGACTCGACTATTACAATAGAACTGTATTTGAAATCACCACCGAAGAACTTGGGGCGCAGGGCACTATTGGAGCTGGAGGAAGGTACGATGGGTTTACTTCAGTATTTGGAGGTCCATCTCTTCCTGGAATAGGCTTTGGTTGCGGTATTGAAAGAGTACTTCAAGTAATGCTTAGACAAAATGTTTCGTTCCCAAAATTGTCTAACCCATTTGTTTATTTCATTGCTTTAGGTGATAGGGCTAACGAGTTTTGCTTTACTTTGCTAACAAAATTGCGTCATGCACATCTACCATGTGAAATGTCTTTTAATACTAAAAAAGTTCAAGAAGGGCTTAAAAAAGCTAATCAATTAATGGCACAATATGCTGTTGTCATTGGAGATGATGAAATAGCCTCGAATCAAGTAAGCTTAAAGCACATGATTGATAGAAAAGAAAATAAACTTGCTTTAGCTAATCTTTTCCAAACGCTTTTACATTTATGGAGTAAAAATGAGCACCCCACAGTACAAACGCACACATGATTGCGGATCTTTAAGAAAAACTGATATCGACAAAAAAATAAATCTTTCAGGATGGGTAAATAGAAGAAGAGACCATGGTGGCTTAATTTTTATTGATCTAAGAGATAGATACGGAGTAGTTCAGCTTGTTTTTGATCCCAAAATTTCTGAAACACTACACAAAGAAGCATCCAAACTTCGATCTGAGTGGGTAGTTTCTGTTTCGGGAACTGTATCACATCGTGGAGAAAACCTTATTAACCCCAAACTGGCTACAGGTGAAATCGAAGTAAATGTAGAATCACTAAATATAATTTCAGTTGCTAAAACACCTCCTTTTTCTATTTGTGATGATACTATTGATGTTCATGAGGAACTTAGATTAAAGCATCGTTATTTAGACATTAGACGAGGGTCAATTATTCACAATTTAGAGATTCGTCATAAGGCTTTGCATGTTATTCGCAACTTCTTAAACTCTCATAGTTTTTTAGAAGTGAGCACTCCCATTTTAGCAAAGTCCACACCTGAAGGTGCTCGAGATTATCTCGTCCCTTCTCGAATTTACCCAGGGAACTTTTATGCACTGCCACAGTCACCTCAAATTTTCAAGCAGCTTTTAATGGTCTCCGGTGTTGATAGATACTATCAAGTAGCTCCTTGTTTCCGAGATGAAGATTTGAGATCTGACCGGCAACCTGAATTTACTCAAATTGACATTGAAGCAAGCTTTCTTGGTTCTGAAGATATTTATAGCCTTTGTGAAACAATGCTGACAAAGATCTTTAAAGAATGCTTGGATATTGATATTTCAACTCCTTTCCCAAGAATGACTCATAACGAGTGTATGGAAAGATATGGCACTGACAAGCCAGATCTTCGCTTCCAAATGCCTCTAGTGCGTTTAGATGATATAATTGAAGCCTCCAACTTTGATCTTTTAAAGGACTATCTTCAAAATAACGGTTGTGTCAAAGCAATATGTGTTAAAAACGGAGCAGATTTCTCCAGAAGAGAGATCGATGAGTTTATTTCATTTGTCTCCCCTTTTAATCTTAGAGGACTTGCTTGGATGAAAAAAACTCAAGAAGGATTTTCTTCTAATATTGTGAAATTCTTTAGTGTAGATCTTCTACAGAAGCTAGAAAAAAGAATGAAGGCTGAAAATAATGACCTTATTTTAATTGCTGCTGAAAAAGACACTATTGTCAATCAAGGAATGGATCATTTAAGACGGCATATAGCAAAAAAGCAAGGATTAATAGATAAGTCATCCTATAGATTTTTATGGGTTACAAATTTTCCTATGTTTTCCAAAGATGAAACAACAAACGAACTCAAAGCTGAGCACCATCCTTTCACGCAGCCTAATCATGAAGATATTCCTCTCCTTGAAACAAACCCTTTACAAGTTAGATCCCTTGCATATGACCTTGTTGTAAATGGGTATGAACTTGCTGGCGGATCGCAAAGGATACATGACCAAGACATTCAAGAAAAAGTTTTTAATGCTCTTAAGTTAGAGCCTAAAGACATTGATGAAAAATTTGGATTTTTTATAGAAGCATTGAAGTATGGGACACCACCGCATTTAGGCATTGCGTTTGGATTAGATCGACTAATAATGTTGCTTTGTAAAACCGAAAATATTAGAGATGTAATTGCCTTTCCCAAAACACAGAAAGCTAGCGATTTAATGATGCAAGCACCCTCAGAACCTCTTAAAGGTCACCTTGCTGAACTCAAGATAAAGTCTGAGGCTACAGAAATACATTGGAACTAGTTCATTTTTAATTTAAAAACGGAGTTTTTATATGCTTCGATATGTTTACTTTTCGGCTTTAATACTGTTTTCTACAGCTTTTTGCGATCAAACAGATAATGTTAATGCAATTTCAGAAGCTCTTGGACACCGTATAGGAAAGTATTTAGAATCTTTAGGAGTCCAAGTTGACTTAGATTTAGTTGTTAAAGGCCTCCAAGGAGAAAAAAAGGGAGACGACTCTCCTATGACCGATGATGAATGTATCGCGGCTATCTCCGAACTTCAAGACAAACTCTTTGAAAAGCAATCTGAATATAATTTAGTAGAAGCCGACAAGTTTTTATCTGAAAATTCTAAAAAAGAAAATATTGTCGAAATTGAAGCTAAAAAACTCCAATATAAAATATTAAAAGAAGGAAAAGGATCTCAAGTTCAACTATCTGACGCCCCACTTATAAAATACACTGGAAAATACCTAAATGGGTCAGTTTTTGGCCAGACCATGGAACCTGAGATTATTGAGTTGAGTGAAACTATTGCTGGGTTCAAAAAAGGCGTTTTAGGCATGAAAGAAGGTGAAAAAAGACTTCTTTTTATTCATCCTACTTTAGGCTACGGGAAAGACCACTTAACAGAGCCAAATTCCCTTTTGCTATTCGAAGTGGAAGTAGTGAAAACAAATGGATTAAATAAACCAGATAAATTTATTTCAGAGTCTCCTGACTTGAAAAAAGGCATTCGATGAAAGTCATCTTATATCAACCTGAAATTCCATCCAATACAGGCAATGTGATCAGAACTTGCTTCATTACAGGAGTCTCTTTAGCACTGGTAAAACCTTTGGGTTTTTCCATATCAGATAAACAAATGAAAAGAGCTGGTTTAGACTATTACAAAAATAGTGAAATTGAGCTGATAGATTCTTTACCAGATTATTTAGATAAGCACTCTAATCCTTTTTACTTTTTTTCTAGCAAAGCCACAAAAAACTATACTGAAGTAAGCTACCCAGCTAATAGTTTTTTAATTTTTGGATCTGAAACTTCAGGGCTACCTAAAGAGTATTTTGAAAGATGGCCTGATAATTTTGTTACACTTCCAATGAAAAGGCCAAGGTGCTTAAACCTTTCAAATACTGTAGCTATAGCAACCTATGAAGCCCTAAGGCAGCAGAATTTCAACTTTATTTCTTAACCAGAAGGCACCAAACTGTACTAATAACGCCGGCAGTGGTCAAAGGGAGAAAAAAAGTAATATTTTTATCAGACAAAATTAAATCCCCAGGCAAAGTCCCAAACCAAGCCAAAAACCAAGGCATTTGAATTTGTAAATACAATAGGATGCCTATAATAAGCGAAAGTAAAAGGGTCGTATAGACCCATCTAATTATCATTTTGCAGATTCAATAAACTCTTTAATAGCGTCAGCATCTCTTAGCCCAACCAAGCGATTTATTTCCTTGCCATCTTTAAATAAGATTAGGGTTGGAACAGATGTAACTTGAAATTGTCCAGCTGTTTTCTGTTCACTGTCAATATCTAGCTTACCTATGACAGCCATGCCTTGAGTTTCACCTGCGACTTGCTCTAAAATTGGTGACATCATTCTGCATGGGCCACACCATTCAGCATAAAAATCTACTAAAGTAATGCCGGATTCAATTTCTTTAGAAAAAGAATCGTCTGTAAGCTTTTTGATCAATGATTTGTCTGTCATTTTTTATCTCCTTAATAAGGTTGGTCTTTTGAGATCTTCATCTTCCTTAAAGAAAATGAGCCCCATAGGCTTATCTGCAACCATTGATGACTTTCTTTTATGCAGATCTAAGTTTCACTGAAATGATTTTGTCTTTTATTCGTCAGAAACTTCAAAAACCTACTAAAAAAATAGCACATGATATCTAAAACAACAAGCGCCTTATCTTTTCTATCTATTAGAAAAGTTTATTCGACCTTATATAAGGTTCTTGCATTCTAACTATTTTTTAATTTTATTTTTAAAGTGCTGTTGCAACTCTTTAATTGATTTTTCTGTTTTTTCAACAACTGCCTGAATGGCTTCCTCTTTTTCTAGGTGTTTATAATCTTCCATAGAAATAGGCGCTCCAAACATACAGGAAACTTTCTGAAAAAAAGAAGGGAACTTTTTATTTCTAGGCCATGCTTCATATGTTCCATCAACATATGTCGGCACGATAGAGGCGCCGCTTTTTAAAGCAATAAAACCAATACCAGATTTAATAGGAGTTAATTCTCCCTTTTTAGACCTTGCCCCTTCAGGAAAAATTAATAATTTTTGATTTTTCCTTAAAATAGAAAAAATCACTTTAAAAGTTTTTCTATCATTTGCTTTCATTCCAATTGGATGAGCATTAAGTTTTTTTATAAGCCAAGAAAACATCCTATTTTTGAAGAGTGAGGATCTGGCTAAGAAATGAATTTCATAGGGACAAGAAACTGCTATTAGTGGCGGATCAAAAAAAGAAGCATGATTAGAAGCAATAATGCATGATCTTTTGGGAATATTTTCAACTCCGTATACTTTTAGCCTAAAAAAAAGTTTGAAAAAACACTTAGCAATAAAGCGAATAACCTTGTAAAACAAAGACCGCTTAAGTTTTTTTTTTACATCTCGAACTTTTAAAATAATGCAATCAACAACTTCATTTGCAGAAATTTGACTTGTATCTATTAAGTGAGCATCACTTGCCTGTTTAAGAGGAGACACTTCTCTTGTAGCATCGGTATGATCTCTTTTCTGAATATCCTCTAAAATTTGATTTAACGATAAAGTAGAAGATTTTTCAGGAAATTTTTCTTGAAATTCCTTATATCTTCTTTCTGCTCTAACTTCAGGATTTGCCGTAAGAAATATTTTTACTTCAGCATTAGGAAAGACGACCGTCCCCATATCTCTTCCCTCAAATACTGCATCTTCTTTTTCGCCAAATTTTCTTTGAATCTTTACCAACTCTTCTCTTAAAAAAGGATAAGATGCAATTTTTGAAACAATAGATGTAACTTCTGGTGTTCGAATGCTTTGCGTCACATCCTCTTTGTTAAGGAAGTAATGCTTTTCTCCATTCAAATCTTTAATATCATAATTAAAATTATCTAATAGTTTTTTTACTTGTTCCTCATTATCAATATCAATTGCATGATTCAAGCATAACAATGAAAAAGCTCGGTACATTGCCCCAGTATCAAAGTAAAAAAAGTTAAGCCGTTTTGCTAAAGATTTAGCTACAGTAGACTTCCCTGTTCCTGCTGGTCCATCAATTGCGATAATCATAAAAATTCCTAACTGAGGTAAAAGTATAAAATAGGAGCATTTATAAAGATAGAGTCTAACATGTCAAGTACCCCGCCAATTCCTGGAATAGAGCTACTATCTTTTATTTTAACGTCTCTTTTAAATAATGATTCAACAAGGTCACCTATTTGAGAGAATACTGCTAAAATAACCCCCAATATGAAGCAATCAGCCTTTGAAAATTGAAACGGGAATAAATAATGAAATAAGAAGCTAGTAGCAATGGCCACTATAAATCCACCTAATGAGCCTTCTACTGTTTTATTAGGGCTTACTACTTTAGCTAGTTTATGCTTTCCAAAAAGTTTACCAATAAAATAGGCTGCTACGTCCGTAATTTTTGTGATAATAAGTAAATAAATTATCCAAAGTCTACCATCAGTAGCATAGTTTAGAGAATCGTCATATATTATTGACAAAATCATACCTAAAGGAATGGCAGTATAAATAATACTAAAAAAGGACACAGAAATGTTTGTAACTGCCCCATCAATTTTAGAAAAGTGAGTTAAAAAAAAGGCTATTGCAATGGGGAATAACAACACCGCGGGCAGCAAAGGATAACCCTGTCCATAGCTGGTAACAAAAAAGCTCCCAATTAAAATTATAACAGAAGGTAAAGCAATCCATTTATTAATATGCGCTTTTTTTTGTACTAGGTTGATAAACTCATAGTTGGCAAAAAGGCCTAGCATCAGCACTAAAAAAAATACTAAGAAAGGGATAATCCCATTATAAGCAAATACCAGAAGAGTTCCTACAATTCCAACTATACAAAGTGAAATAATTAATCTTTGAACAAATTCCTTGCCGAATTTTTTCATTTTTTACCTAGTCTCCGTTGTCTTTTTTGAAATTCATTTATTGCTGTTAAAAGTGCCGTTTTATCAAAGTCTGGCCATAATACTTTTGTAATGTAAACTTCCGAATATGAAATCTGCCAAAGTAAAAAATTGCTAAGCCTCTGTTCTCCACTTGTCCGTATCAGTAAATCTGGATCACGATAGTCTTTTGTGTCTAAATAATTTGAAAAAATATTTTCACTCAAATCATTAATAGATAACTTATTTTCTTTGATATCAGCACAAATTTTCTGAACCGCTCTACAAATCTCATTTCGCGCACCGTAATTGATAGCTAGAACTAACTCAATTTTTTCGCATTTTTCAGTAGATGCTTTTACTTCCTTAATTATTTTTTGTAATGATGAAGGCATTTTAGTTAAGTCGCCTATTGTCGATAGTTTTACTCCTTCTTCAATCATCATTTCTTTCTTTTCTTTTAAATAAACTTCTAAAAGATGAATTAAATCATGAATTTCCTGCTTGGACCTACCCCAGTTTTCTGTTGAAAAGGAGTAGACAGTTAGAACTTTAATGCCAATTTCTGATGCATCACGCACAATTTGAGTAAGAGCTTCTGCTCCTTGCCAATGCCCCATAATAGGTGGTAAATTTTTTTTCTTTGCCCACCTTCTATTCCCATCCATAATAATAGCTAAGTGATGAGGAATATTCATGGGATCAAGATCAGCTAGTTCTTGATCAGAAAAATCTTTATTTGTTGATATTTCAGCAATAGTCATAGCTAATAAAATTTAATTTTTCCAAATCACTTGATCACTTTTAGGTCCAACTGAGACTAATTTGATCGGTCTTTCAATATACTCACTGATATATTCTAAATATTTTTTTGCATTTAGAGGTAACTTATTCCAAGTATCTACTGTTTCAGTAGATTTTTTCCACCCTGGAAAAGTCTTGTAAACTGGAGTTACCTTATTTAATTCATCCATTAAAGAAGGAACGTTAGTTATTTTTTCCCCATTGTGCTCATATTTAATACAAATTTTTATTTCATCCAGATGATCTAAGATGTCCAGCTTTGTCACCACAAGATGAGTTATGCCGTTAATTTGCGTAGAGTATTTTAGAAGGACCAAATCTAGCCAACCAATCCTTCTCTTTCTTCCTGTTGTAGTTCCAGTCTCACGCAAATTTTCATTTGCATTAGAAAAAATCTTCTCTTCTTCCTCTGACAGTTCAGTTGGGAAAGGACCATTTCCAACTCTGGTAAGATAAGCTTTGGCTATTCCAGTAATTTGTACATCATAGGAACTTCCCACCCCTGCTGAAGCTAAAACCCCACTTGAAATGGTCGAACTTGATGTCACATAAGGATATGTTCCAAAACCAACATCTAATAGAGTACCTTGCGCTCCTTCAAATAAAACAGGTCGATTTCTCTCCATTTCACGAAAAAGAAAGCTTTCTACATTTCGCGTAAGCTTCTTAATTATGGGTCTATAAGCGCTAAATTCCTTTATGATATCATCAGCATTTAGAGGATCTATATTAAAAATATTTGTAAGGTACTTATTTTTTTCTGTAACATTTTTTCTTAAAATTTCTTCAAATGTTGCTTCATGAAGAAAGTCTGCAACTCTAATACCTACCCTATTAATTTTATCTGCATAACAAGGTCCAATTCCCCTCATTGTTGTACCAATAGCTCCTTTTCCTTTCCCCTTTTCTTGAGCTAAGTCTAATAGTTTATGATAAGGCAATATTATATGGGCATGCTCAGAAATATAAAGCCGGTTTTCATAGTCAATATTATTATCCTGCAATCCTTGAAGCTCTCTTATAAGAAACTGAGGGTCTATTACTACCCCAGCCGCTAACACACATGTAGTGTGCTTGTATAAAATACCTGAGGGAATAAGATGAAAACGATACTCATTACTACCTTTTACAATAGTATGCCCAGCATTATTCCCCCCCTGTGATCTAACGATAATCTCTGAATGCTCGGAGTAAAGATCGACAATTTTTCCCTTACCTTCATCTCCCCACTGCATTCCAATAACAATTAGTTTTGACATAAGCATTAATCTCAAAAAGCAATTATGATACCTTGAATTGTAAAGAATATCTACTCTAAGAATCAAAATTCTTCTTTATCCATTTATACTGGACAGAATCAAGTTAGATTCAGTAAGATTTTTCTCTATAACTAACTCTTGGGAATATGATGGAAAAGCGAAAAAAATGGCAGTTTTTATTGATATTAGCAGTTCTCGCATTAACTGTTTACAATATTCTTCCAACAATTTTTTATTACTCAAAGTCTCTTAGAACACCTATAGGAGAAAAAAAAATTGAAAACGCTTCGATTGATATTGCTAAAAGAGTCAATCAGTTAGAAAAAGAGTCTGTTGACTGGCTTAAATCATTTTGTAACTCTCTAAAAATTTCTCCAGCATCTATTCAACTAAACAAAGAAAACCCCCAACAAATCTTTATTAAGTTTATAGCTGAAGAACAATGTACTAAATTTAAGGATCACTTTCCAAGAGCTGGATCATTAATTCCATTTACTCCGGCAAAGCTATCTTTGGCGCATTATACTCTTGACCCTAAAACGGCATGTATTCAAAGGCAAATTGCTATTCATTTAGAGCCAAAAGATGTTCAAGAGTTTTTTACGGCCATTGAAAAGAGGGATAGAAACGGCGAATTAACTTCTTCTTATAAAGATATAGTTTTAGATAGAGCAGCTTCCATTGCGCAAATAATCTTAAATAATAACTCAGAAAATTTGATCAGCAAAACTCTACTAAATTCACAATCTGAAAAGCAGGATGGTGATTTTATTTACCTTCTTTCTAATAAAATCTATCAATTTAATGAAGTTTTTGGAAATAACTCAAATATCGCAAAAAGATTTTTCGCCAACATATCCAAAAACACCTCCCTAAACAAATCGACCTCCTTTTCTTCATTACTAGAGCTTTTTGATCAAACTAAAGATTCTATAAAAATTGAAAGAATAGCTCTTCAGAAGAAAGAGGAAGACTTAAAAAAAGAAAAGAAATTCTTAAGTGAATCTTCCCTACAACAATTGAGGTCTTTAGAAAGAAAAGAAAAAACTATTACAGCAGCTAAAGATATTCTAAAAAAGAATAAAGGATATTTTCAATTAAATGACTCAAGCTTACCTTTTGACAAAATTAAGGAGCGGCTTACAAATAGCTACAACCCAGGCCAATCTAAACAATCCTTTTTAATTGGAGATCAAAATACATTTATTAAGGAACTTATTATTGATTGGGAAAGTGATAAAATATCATTAGTTTTACATGATGATATTTTACAACTTAAAGAAAAATACTACTCTGATAGCAATACTAAATACCTTAGAAATCAGTTTGATCAACTATATATAAATGAAATTGCAGCGATTACAAGAGCCAGTGACGAGAACATTGTAGTAGCAGAAAATGAGCTTACTTTAAATCTCAATCATTTGACCAACAGCAAATCACTTCTACGCCTAGACCTTCACAAGCTAGCGCTGAAACAATCTAATGCTATTGTACAATCTATTCAAGAGCTGTGGAATCCTAAACATCCTGAATTGAAAAAATCCTCTTTTCCAATTGTTGATAGTCAGGAATATAGCAAACTTTCACTAGAAGAAAAATCTTTATGCCTAGCCTCATTTGTACCAACAATGCAGCAAGATGACACCTCTAATGGAATGAAAAAAGGCTCTATCTACATTGTCGCTAAAGGATTAAATCGAATTATTCAAAAGTATTCTACTTACACAGAAAATGATAAAGCGCGTCTGTTTATAAAAGATTTTTACGAATTAAGAGACTTGCTAGCTCAATTTGGGTTCATCGGCTATCCAGCATCCCTTCATTATATGGGTGAAGAGTTTGCTGATGACTATATTTTCGAACTAGACAATTACTACTCTACATTCCTTGCTGCTACAAGAGAAAACTTTTATGTCCCAGGATCAAAGGAGTTTGCCGTTCTTGAATTTACTGACTTAGAACAAAGAATATTAGCACAAAATAAAATTGACACTCAAATTCATGAAGACCTTCTTAAATGGAAAGATGACTATCATGCAGCGCTAGCTAGCCTGGATCCAAATTCAAAGCTATCTGTACCCAAACCAACTAAAAATCCCATTTGGAACAATATTGCTTTAAGTATAAAAAAATATTTCAGAGGTGATGAAAGAAAGGTATTGCGCTGGGGACTAGACCTTTCAGGGGGAAAAACTGTCTCTATTGAGCTGAAAGATCAGAATAATAAGACAGTCACTAATGAAGAAGACCTAAAACAAGGATTAAATGAGCTATATAATCGCGTAAATAAAATGGGAGTTTCCGAAGTAAGTATGCGATTAGAAGGCAATCATATAATGCTAGATTTTCCAGGTTCTCAAAATTTATCCGCACAAGAACTAGTCAAAGCTTCATCAATGTATTTCCACGTTGTTAATGAAAAGTTTTCCAACAGAAATTCAGCGCTTTCTGATGCTGTAGACCGGTTCCTGCAAGAAGTTTGGAATGAAGCAGTCGTAACTAATCAAAAAGACACTGAAAGCGTTAACCAAATTGCAAGACTACATTTATATGGTGATCAGTATGAAGCGAATGTTATTCAACCAAAAACGGAAGCTGCTAAAGTACTATATGATAATGGATTAAGACTTCAAGATTTAAACGACGCTAGAGCAACTAGTCAATTTGACGATGCTATTTCAAAAATTGGTATCTTAAGAGGCTCTGATTATACTAAGTGGTTTGGGCAGTCACATCCTTTACTTATCGTTTTTAATAATTATGCCTTGGAAGGTTCTAGCCTTAGCAATATAAAATCTTCTTATGACCCTGCTAAAGGAAACTATTTAAGCTTTGAAGTAAAAAGTACCACTCAGACTCCAGACAACCAAAAAGTCAACCCAAGGTCTGAGCTCTATAACTGGACATCTCAATTCGCAAAAGAAAAAATCGAAGGAACAGTCAGCGAAAGCTATTCAAATGGTCAAGGTTGGAGAATGGCTGTTGTCTTGAATGACACTATAATCAGCGCCCCCACTTTAGATTCTCCACTCAAAGATAGTGCAATGATATCAGGAAGTTTTTCTCAAAGAGAAGCTAATCACTTAGTTTCTGATTTGAAAGCTGGATCTTTGACATTTACTCCTAAAATTTTATCTGAAAAAAATGTTAGCCCAGAGTTAGGTCAAAAAGACAGAACCCAAGGAATAGTAGCCACAGCTGTAGCTCTTATATTAGTCATTGCTGCTATGACATCTTATTACAGATTTGCGGGAATAGTTGCATCAGTTGCCGTGCTATTTAACTTAATCATTATGTGGGCAACACTTCAAAACCTTCATGCCACATTGAGTTTAGCTGGAATTGCTGGTATCATACTTACAGTTGGTATGGCTGTTGACGCCAATGTACTAGTTTTTGAAAGGATTAGAGAAGAGTTCAGTCTCACAAATCGCATTGCACCAGCTATTCAAGCAGGTTACAAAAAAGCATTTAGTGCAATTTTGGACTCCAATGTAACAACCATTATCGCTGGCCTTATTCTTTTAAATTTTGACTCAGGTCCAATTAAAGGCTTTGCTGTTACATTAATTATTGGAATAGCTTCTTCCATGTTCACCGCTCTTTTCATGACTAGGTTTTTCTTTTCTATTTGGGTACAGAACCCAAAAAATACATCACTAACTATGATGTCACTAATTAAAGGAACTCATTTTAATTTCTTAAAAGTCAGCAAGTTTGTCATTGCAGTTTCTGGGTTAGTCATTTTGGTTGGCGCATTTTTTGCTAGTTATCAAAAAAACTCCCTTTTAGGAATGGACTTTACTGGCGGATATGCTGTAAATATTGAATTTAAAGCACAAAAAGATGCTAATTATAAAGATACTCTTGAAAAGGCATTCCTAGAAAATGGAGCAACAAATCAGGATTTTTCTGTCAGAACATTAACTCCTTCAAACCATTTACGAGTAATGTTTGGCATGTCAATGGAAGAAAGTGGTAAACCATTTTCAACACTTAAAACTTCTGAAGAAAAAATATCTTGGATAACAAATAGCATTAAAGCTTCAGGTTTAACTATCACTAATAAAGATCTATCTCAAGACTGGTCAAATGTAAGTGGTCAAATGTCCGATAATATGAAACATGCTGCTCTAATTAGTCTTGCCATTTCCTTACTAGCTATTATGGTTTACATAACTATTCGATTTGAATGGAAGTACTCTGTTAGTGCATTAATTTGTTTAGTTCATGATGTTCTTGTTTCTTTAGGTTTAGTAGCTATTTTTCATGCATTAAATTTCCCAATCCAAATTGATCTTAATACTATAGCTGCACTAATGACAATTATTGGATACTCTTTGAATGACACTATTATTATTTTTGATAGAATTAGGGAAGATGTACATTTAAAGAAAAGAACTTCTCTTCGCGATATTGTTAACGAAGCGTTAAACGCTACGTTAAGTAGAACTTTAATTACTTCTTTAACTACATTTTTAGTACTTTTAGCATTAGTCCTCTTAGGCGGCAGTACAATTTTTAGTTTTGCATTTGTTATGTGCATTGGGGTTATATTTGGAACTTTATCATCCTTATTTATTGCCTCTCCACTTATGTTGTTTTTCCATAAGCTGGAAGACAAAAAAGGCAGGAAATTACCCCTATCCAATAAAGCTTAAACACAAAGTAATTGCCCAAAGCTCACTAAATATGATATTTTAAGTTTAATTGGAAGTACCTTATTACTGAATAACCCTAAGAAGAACAGTTGTCCTATGAATTGAGATTAACTTTATTATGCTTTAACATTTCAATTTTTTAATCTGAAAATTTTTATTTTCAGTGGAAGGTTCTTTCAATCTTGATGCTAAAAATTTAAGCAAAAGATTGGAAAAAATAATGGCTGAACAGGCGAATTTACAACCAATTTGGGTATATCCAAAAGAAGATCCCGTTTGGTTGAAAAAAATTATAGATGAATTTCAAATTCATCCGGTGACTGCGCAAATACTTGTTTCGAGAAAATTTGATTCTTTAGACAGCATCCATCAATTTCTTTACGCTAAACTTCCTAACTTGTTAGACCCTCACCTCTTTCCAGGAATGGGGACTGCAGTGCGTCGAATTGTTAAGGCGCTACATAAAAAGGAAAACATATTAATTTATGGCGACAATGATGTTGATGGCATGACTGCAGCAGCTTTGTTAACAGAATTCTTAACAACTTTAGGGGCAAAGGTATTCTTTTTCGTTCCTAGCAGAAACACCATGCAAAAGAGCTTAATCAACAATGCTCTTGAATATGCGATCCATAATCATTGTAAACTATTAATTACAGTTGACTGTGGTATCACAGCTTCAAAAGACCTCCAAGAAATTATAGATAGTAATATTGATGTTATTATAACAGATCACCATGAGCCTACTACTAAAATACCTCATTGCGTAGCTACGCTAAACCCTAAACTTATCAATAGCACCTACCCGAATCGTGACCTTACAGGTGTTGGGGTTGCTTTCAAACTGGCTCATGCACTTACGAATCACTTACTAGAAGAAGGTAAAATTAGCTCAGACCAAATAGACCTTAAAGATTATTTAGACTTGGTTGCATTAGGAACCATTTCTGATATGGGGGCATTAAAAGGAGAAAATCGAATACTAGTCCGATACGGGTTAACTCAGCTTAGAAAAACTAAGAGAATTGGGCTTGCCAAGCTTTGTGCTATCTCTGAGCTTGAAACGACAGAAGTAACTCCGGTTGATATTGCCTCGAAAGTTGCACCTCGACTAAACAGCTTAGGAAGGATTGCTGACCCAAATAAAGGTGTAGAACTTTTACTCGTTAAAGATGAAGCCACCGCTGAAAAACTAGCAAATGAACTTGATCTCTTTAATATCGAGCGACAAAAAATAGAAAAACAAGCTTCTAACGAAATAGAAAAGTATATAGAGAACCATCCTGAACTGTTACAAGAAAAGGCAATTGTCTTGCACTCGGAAAATTGGCATCCGGGTGTTATTGCTATAATTTCGGCTAGAATTGCAAAGCAATATAACAGGCCGACTGTGATCATTTCCATTGATCAAAAAATTGGAAAAGGCTCAATAAGGACCATTCCTGAGTTCCCTCTTTTACCAGTTTTAAAGGAAAATGCAGATCTTTTAGTTAATTTTGGCGGTCATGATTATGCGGCCGGATTAACAATTAATGAAGATCAAATTTTGGACTTTAAAAACATATTCATCAACAAAGCTAATTCTATTTTAAAAGATCAGGATGTCGCTTCTAAATTATACTTAGATGCTAAAATTAACTTTTCAGATTTGACATTTGACTTTATGGAATCTCTAAGCCTGTTGGAGCCTTTTGGCAATGGCAACCCTTCTCCTTTTTTGTTTAGTGATGTTAAACAAATTTGGGCACCAAAAGTTGTTGGCAGACTACACCTTAAAATGTTTTTAGAACAAGACGAAAGGATGCTAGAAGGAATTGGATTTGGAATGGCTAATAGGAAAACTCAAATTAGACGGAAAAATATTCCTTTGAGAATAGCATTTACCCCACATGTTAATGTATTTTTGAATAAGGCGAGTATTCAATTACAAATTAAAGATTTTCAAAAAGAAATGTAGATCTTACTTTGAAAGTGACTCGATCCGGCAGCTCAAGTTTTTTCAACAACAGCTAAATTTAACCATCATGCAGTGAAAGTTTAGCTGAACCTTCCGCATCCAATTTGCTTTGATCAAGTTGTCCCCTCAGAATTTTCACGACCAATAATGAAAACGCCTTTTTTAGCTAATGCATCTAAAGCCTCTGGAGTAAGGCGCTTTTTTTCAACCATAGATTGTATTTTTTCATAAGACTCTGTTTGTGTCTGGCATTCATTTGAACTAGCAAAATAGCTACACAACCAATTACTTAAACTTACAGCCATTATAATTCTTCTTAAGGAGTTAATTAATCAAATAAATGGACAGTTAGTTTTTTAGAAAAGAATAAATTTTACAGATTTAGAAAGAAAAAAGCGCTCTTAAAAAAGAGCGCTTTTAAAAAGATAAATTAGACTTATGCGCTTACGCTTGTTTTGCTTAAGTATTTTTCTTTATACTCGTTGATATCTTCAGTACTCATAACCCAAGCAGCACCTTTTCTAGATGCTTTTAAATGACCAACACGAGTTGCATAATAGATTTTCTGAGCTGGTACATTAAGCATTTTTGCTACTTGATTAACTGAGTAGTAACCCTTATTATTATCGAAAAGAAGCTCACCGTCAAACATAGATTTAGTTCTTGAGTATTTGTTTTTTCTATATTCTTCTAAGTCATCTAAATCGATAGTCCATCTAGTAGAGTCTTTTTTCGCTTTCAGTTTTTTCTGTTTAATCGCTACATAAATAGCTTGACGAGTCACGTTATTAATTCTAGCTGCTTCCGTAATAGAAACAACTTTTTGATCACTAGGGCTATTCTCTTGAATAGTAGCTTCAAGAGTATAATCCTGTTCTAGGTTATTATCTTCGAACATCTGTTCCTCCAACAAAATTAGATTTAATTATTAATTCTTTAATAGTTTTATTATCCTTTAACATTTAAGTTAACATTATTACATAATAATCTATTGATATCAAGTTCTTTGTTAATTTTTCTTAATAGATAATACTGAATATTATACTTAACATAATCTTAAGTCTTTATATTTGAGCGTTTTACAGAATTAGTTTGGCGACAACCACTATTTTAGTTATAGTTTGGAAAAATTTTGATGATTGAGGGTCCATGAAAATCAAAAAATGCATCTTACTAATAATCATAGCTTTAATACCTCTTCTAGAAGCGAAACCTCCTGAAGTTACCCCCAAAGACGTCCAAAAGAAGGTAAAAGAAATTTTTAAAGCTCATGTGACTTATAAAAAAATGACTAACGAGCTTATGGCCAGAGTCCTCAAGAATTATATTGAGGAAATAGATGCCACTAAAACTTACTTGATGAAAAGCGAAATCGACCAGTGGCTAGAGCCATCTGATGAGCTTTTAAATAAAATGATAAGTGATTTTAAAAACAATAATTACTCGTCTTTTGAAGAAATTCATGCCCTTTTGAATAAAGCTATTGCAAGAAGGAATCATATAGAGGCAACACTTGAAAAATCAGCTATTATAAAAGACGTTAAAGCTGAAGATCTTAAGGAAGATGTTTGGCCAAATGACTTAGATGAGCTTTCTAACAAGCTTTTAAAAGTTAGATCCCTTCAACAACAAGCTGCCGAAAAATTCAATGAAGAAACTATAGATAACTTTTTTCAAAGAATAAAAAAAAGACGACTTAACCATGAAACTGAGCTAATAGGCTCATCGGATGAAGAACAAAAAAAAATTATACTTTCTTATTTTCTTAAATCCTTTGCAACTGCTTTAGACACACACACCAACTATTTTACCCCTAGTGAAGCAAGTCAGTTCATGATTCATGTCCAACAGCGTCTTTTTGGCATTGGAGCTCAACTGCGAGATAGTCTTAACGGATTTTCTATTGTTAGAATTTTGGACAATGGTCCAGCCAGTAAAGGCAATAAGCTAAAGATCAATGATAAAATTGTTGCAGTAGACAACGAGCCAGTGGTTGGGATGGATATTACTGAAGCGGTAGAGCTAATTCGAGGAGAAAAAGGAACTAAAGTACTTTTAACTATTTTACGAGAAACGCAAGACCAAACATCTGAAAAAATAAATGTTGAGCTAACGCGTGGTGAAGTAGTCTTAGAAGAGTCGAGATTAGAATCATCTCTAGAACCTTTTGCTGATGGTGTAATAGCCCATTTATCTTTATTTTCCTTTTACCAAGATCCTAAAAGTTCCTCAGCTTCTGATATAAAAAAAGCAATCCAAGACATTCAGAAAAATCATAATTTGAAAGGGATAGTGCTAGACTTAAGAAATAACTCTGGAGGACTTCTTCCCCAAGCTGTTTCTGTTACAGGCCTATTTATTACAAAAGGGATTGTGGTTTCTATAAAAGATAACTCAGGAAAAGTGCAGCACTTGCGGGACACAGATGGTAAAATGTCTTGGGATGGCCCTTTAGTTGTACTAG
>PFAC01000023.1:0-4750 GCA_002773835.1 Chlamydiae bacterium CG10_big_fil_rev_8_21_14_0_10_35_9
ATGATCCTTCACTTATCTAAATTTTATCGTCAATATGCAAGCGAGTTTATTGGCATTCAGGAGATCAGGGCCATTTTAGAATTTGTGGAAAAATCTTTTCCAGACCTTGTCAAAGAAACAACAAGACTTGTACCTCTGCAAAAACTTACAGAAATTTTTAAACGCCTTGTTCAAGAGCAAGTTTCTATTAAAGACTTGCGAACTATTTTAGAATCTTTAAGTGAATGGGCCCAAACAGAAAAAGAGACTGTTTTGTTAACTGAGTATGTTCGCTCTTCCTTAAAAAGATATATCAGTTACAAATATTCTCAAGGACAAACCACTCTGTCTGTGTACTTGTTGGACCCAGAAATTGAAGATATGGTTAGAGGAGCTATTAAGCAAACATCTGCCGGCTCTTACTTAGCTTTAGATCCGGATTCAGTTCAACTTATTTTAAATGCTATGCGCACTACTATAGTTCCAACACCTCCGGGAGGACAACCTCCAGTCCTATTGACAGCAATCGATGTAAGAAGGTATGTAAGGAAATTAATTGAAGGAGATTATCCGGAGCTTCCTGTTGTTTCCTATCAGGAAATTGTCCCGGAAATTCGCATTCAACCATTAGGTAGAATCCAGCTAACATAAAGTCACTATGACGGATATTCATCACACAACTCATTCGACTTCTCATTTAATTTTGAGGAATCAAAGAGTTGATGCTCAAAGAGCAATCAACAACCGTTCTATGACCCAAGTTCCTTCTCAAAAAGAGCTCAAAAATCTTTCTAGATTTGTTATGAAAAAACCATTCAAGTCTTTAAATGAAAGAAAAGTGGCTAGTAAAGAAAAAGATGCCCAAATTGAAAAAGCTCGAAGAGAGGGCCTCATGCTTACGATTAATAAGCAAATGCAAGATACGGCAAATTATTTCAATCAACGAAATGATGAGTTAAATGCCCGCACATTAATGATCTTAAGAGGGCTCATCAAAGACAGTGATACAAAAGAAGATATCTTAGAAAAAGTTTTAGATCTTTACCCTGATTTTACCCTAGCTGATGAAGCTCTTGAATATCTCTTACAAACCACCCATGGAGAACTTAGAAACCAGGTGCAGTTAGCAAAAGATGAGCTAAACGCAAGATATGGTAGAGAGATTGTTGCAGGTAAGAACATTGCATTACAAGCCAAGGAATTTTCTGAGGCCGGCTTAGGTTCTCCGACGGCATTAAGAGACATGTACCGAGATATTACTGGAAACCCCAGGGAAGTACATACGCTGTTTGACGAGCTTTCCAGACTATTTGATTATGAAAAATTAAAAACTGCCTCTAATTTCCTTTTCCATTCACTAGGAGCTGACTTAAAAGCAAAAGGTCCTTCTATCTCGAGAGCAGAGCTTGCTAGACTTATGGAAGATACAAGAACCTTGCAAGCAATTTTAGGAGTATACTTTTTCTTTAAAGAAAGAATGAAGTTAATCCATAAACAATTTGCGAATAATGAACTGGCCTTTCCTGATAGACTCACATTTGAAGTTTTAGCCCAAAAATTTATGCAGCTTATCAAAGAAAGATATATTTCTGCAGACAGAGTTAAACAACTAGCCAAACAATTGGGAGTGACAGAAGAAGAGCTGGCTCAAATTATTTTATTTACTCAAATGAGAGATGCTATCCGCCTTGTCTCTCCCCGCATTTATAGAAATCAAAAACATAAAGAAGAAGCGCTTGCAGCAATTATCGAAGCGCTGGAAGATTTAGAAGAAGAACTAGAAGAAGAAGAGGAAGAGTGAATTTTCAAGAACTTATTCAGTTTATATCCCTGCAATTTCATATAGACTTGCGATCAGATAGTCATGAAAGCTGCAGTATCAAAATCGATGATAAAATTATTATCCAGCTAGAGATGGATACGGCCAATGAACGACTTATAATCATGACATATATAACTGAAATAGCCCCAGGAAGATTTCGAGAAAACATTTTAGTAGAAGCCTTAAAAGCCAATCATCTTCCTACTAGAATCGGCACACTCGGTTTTCTGCCAGAAACAGGTGAACTCACTTTTCATCACTTTTTCTCCTCTCAAACAACAAAATATGACCTTATCTCGCAGTATCTGACTGAAATGATCTATGTTTGTATGCAATGGAAAGATGCGATTGACACTGGAAAAGCAGGACCAGAAGGCAGGCAATCTTCGAATAAGAATACCAACCCCTTTGGGCTTAAGCCTTGAAAACTCTAGATTATTTACAAAAATACTTAAAAAAGGCTCCTACATATAAACATTGGCAAAACGTTGGTATAAAACATCATCATGGGATTGCTCTTCCCCTCTTTTCATTAAGATCTAAAAAAAGCTCTGGAATAGGCGAATTTCTAGATCTTTTTCCTATTATCGACTGGGTAAAAACAATAGGCTACGACGTTATCCAATTGCTTCCCCTCAATGATACTGGAGAGGACCCAAGTCCATACAATGCTCTTTCTTCTCAAGCCCTAGATCCCATGTATTTGAGCCTTTACGCTCTTCCCTTGCTTTCTGAACATCATGACTTGGAAAGACAACTAGAAACATTTCAAGCGCTGAACAATAGTCAGAGGATTGCCTACGCAAAAGTTAAGCAAAATAAAATGAATTTCTTGCACAAGTACTTTGAAAAAGTGTATGCAACCCTTTCTCAAGCAGATGAATATTTAGAGTTTACCTCCTCTAATGTTTGGCTTGGTACCTATGCGCTTTATAGAGTTTTAAAGGAAAAAGGAAATAACAGTTCATGGAAAAGCTGGCCTGAAGAATTACAAAGACCTAAAGACTTCCATTTGCTACTGCAAAAATATGATCAGGAAGTGAATTTTTATATTTTTTTGCAATACCTAGCTTTTTCTCAGTTTAAAAAAGTAAAAGCTTATGCAAGCTCTAAAAACATCCTTATAAAAGGAGATATTCCTATTCTGTTAAGTCAAGATAGTGCTGATGTATGGACGCACCTTGATCTTTTCAATGGGAAAAACACAGTTGGGGCACCTCCTGATGCTTATAACGCAAAAGGTCAAGATTGGGGTTTTCCCATGTTTCAGTGGAAAGCTCATGAGAAAGAGCATTTTTCCTGGTGGAAGCAAAGACTGCAGACTGCCTCACAGCTGTATCACCTTTATCGCATAGATCATGTAGTGGGTTTTTTCCGATTTTGGGTAATCCCTCCTCACAAAAAACCCGTCGATGGCCATTTTATGCCACGAAACTTCTACCTATGGCAAAGACAAGGCCAGAAGCTATTAAAAATGATGATAGATGCTTCCTTTATTTTACCTATGGCAGAGGATTTGGGAACAATTCCAAGATTTGTTCCCCGCACTTTAAAAAAACTTGGAATTTGCGGCACTAGAGTCATCCGATGGGCCAGAAGATGGGAAGAAGATTCAAACTATATTAATGTAAAAGACTATGAGCCTTTAACTATGACGACCGTGTCTACTCACGACGCAGAACCATTGTCCTTATGGTGGGAAAAGTACCCCATTGATGCTAAACTCTATGCAAAGCATAAAAAGTGGAAATATACCCCCGTTCTTACTAACCAAATGCGTTATGCCATGTTATATGATTCTCATCACTCGTCCAGCTTATTTCATATAAATCCCCTTCAAGAATACTTAGCTTTTTTTCCTGAACTCATTTGGCCTAAACCGGAAGATGAAAGGATTAATATTCCGGGAACAGCATCTCCCATAAACTGGACATATCGATTCCGCCCGACTGTAGAAGAGATTATTTCTCATGAAAACTTGCAGTCAACTATGCAACAACTTCTTCTTTAGCTTTCTTTATACTATCTCAGCTAATGTGCTTCAAGTGTCCGGTCAGCGCATGAGCAACATAATACACCTATGGTACATAAGGCAATAGATGAAACAGCAAACGCTAAAGCTTCCGTAGGAGATCCATCAATACAGTTATTTATATTAACCGAAGCAACGGTAGAATTTATACTTTCGTCAATAATAGGGGCACATTTATAAAACTTATAATATAAAAGGCCAACTCCAGAGAATAAAAGGAACACAGAACACCTATAGAGATTGTTGTGTCCACAGCTTCGTATTACTCTAGTACAAACATTCGTCTCAGGCGTAACAATAGGTTGATTTGACAAATTACTAGCTACCACAAACATAAATTCTCCATATTAAAAATATTAAGGGATGAATATATTTGTTAAATAAACAGGTTCTTGTCAATTATTTAGAAAACTAAAAAAAATCTTTTATAATATTAAAATATTTCCTTCATTTCAGATGGGCTTCTCGAGCACAAGTCGAACAGTATATAGCCAACATAGCACAAACCAACTGAGAAAACAGTTGAGCTATCGCATTTAAGAGGATTTACTTGAAAAAATACTCCAGGAGAAAGAGTGCTAGAGTGGCTTGCCCCAGTAAAAAGACACAAGAGGCGCTTCTAGGAAAAGCTTTCTAAAAGGTGTGACACTAAGCCTCTGATAGGACTTTAAAACGTTTAGATAATATCTCCCTCCAGAAAAAGGGTTGTCAAATTAAATATTTAATTAAGGTGGAGTTCTTAGTTAGTTCTAAGGTTAATTAGATGCACAATATTATTTTAAAATAATTTAAAAATAAACTTGAAATTATTATAATTAAATATTATAATATTTATTATTAAACTAATAGGGGTTATTATGAGTTCAGTCTCACCAGCAAATTTATCATTACCAATAGATCTATGGAGTAAAGTAGTA
>PFAC01000023.1:4804-5642 GCA_002773835.1 Chlamydiae bacterium CG10_big_fil_rev_8_21_14_0_10_35_9
GCTTTGTTTTTATGCGATCCCTTTCCGAAAAAGAAATTAATTTATTACTTAATAAATCTCCTAATATTATAACAGATTTAATTAATCAAAAATTTAATGAAGTTTTAAATCCTAATTTTCAATTTACTAAAGAATTTTTACAGAAAGTAATTCAAAGTAGCTTTGAAAATGGACCTTTTAATGTAATAAACGTTTTACGAAGCCTTGATGAAAGGCAACGAGGTATGATTGAAGATTTAAAATTTACATGTGACAGGAGGAAGGACTTTACAGACGAGCAAATTAAAGAAATAGTTGAATCTTGTCCTAACTTAAAATCTTTAACTCTTACAGGCTCTAACATAACAGGTGAAGGGCTTGCTCAAATTCCGGTTGACAACAAACTAGAAAAGCTTACCTTACACGATTGCAGAAATCTTGATGAAGATCACCTTGCAGTTTTTTTCTCAAAGGCTACTCATTTAAAAGAAGTTGCTTTATCCCATACAACAATAACGGGAAGATGTTTTGAGCTAATTCCAGTTGACAACAAACTAGAAAAGCTTACCTTAGACTGTTGCGGAAATCTTGATGATGATCACCTTGAAGTTTTTTTCGCAAAGGCTACTTATCTAAAAGAAGTTGCTTTATCCCATACAACAATAAGCGGAAGATGTTTTGAGCTAATTCCGGTTGACAACAAACTGGAAACGCTTACCTTAGTTGATTGCGAAAATCTTGATGAAGATCATCTTGCAGTTTTTTTCGCAAAGGCTACTCATCTAAAAGAAGTTGCTTTATCCAATACAACAATAAGCGGAAGATGTCTTGAGCTAATTCCAGTTGACAACAAACTAGA
>PFAC01000023.1:5649-23503 GCA_002773835.1 Chlamydiae bacterium CG10_big_fil_rev_8_21_14_0_10_35_9
ACCTTAAACAATTGCAGAAATCTTGATGAAGATCACCTTGAAAATTTGTCTTCAAAAATGACTCATCTAAAGGAAGTTGATTTATCCAATACAACAATAACGGGAAGATGTCTTGAGCTAATTTCAGAAAGGAACAAACTGGAAACGCTTCATTTAAGAGGTTGCAAAAATCTTGATGAAGATCATCTTGCAGTTTTTTTCTCAAAGGCTACTCATTTAATAGTAGTTGATTTACGCCGTACAACAATAAGCGGAAGATGTCTTGCGCAAATACCGGAGGATAACCAACTGAAAAAGCTTCGTTTAAGCGAATGCAACAATCTTGATGACGATGCCCTTATAGGTTTTTTCCTAAAAGCGACTTATCTAGAAGAAGTTTATTTATCCTATGCAAAGACAACAGGCAAAGGACTTGCTCATATTCCAAGAAGAAATCAACTGCAAAAACTTGATTTAAACCATTGCGAAAATCTTGATGACGATGCCCTTATAGGTTTTTTCTCAAAAACGACTCGTCTAAAAGAAGTTGATTTATCTTTTACAGAGACAACAGGCAAAGGACTTGCTCATATTCCAAGAAGAAATCAACTGCAAAAACTTGATTTAAGCCATTGCGAAAATCTTGATGATGAGGCTCTTATACCTTTCTTTCAAGTAGCGACATGCTTACAAGAGGCTAGTTTAATCGGTACCTATATAAGAGGATTGTGTCTTTCGTATATTCCAGAGAAGAACCAACTGCAAAAACTTAATTTAAGCCATTGCGAAAATCTTGATGACGATGCCCTTATAGGTTTTTTCTCAAAAACGACTCATCTAAAAGAAGTTGCTTTATTCGGTATAACAATAGCGACAAGATGTCTTGAGCTAATTCTTGAGCTAATTTTAGAAAGGAACAAACTGGAAAAACTTGACATAGATCGCTCCCGCATAAATAAGAGACTTAAACGAAGAATTAAATTTTTTTAGTTCCGAAGCTTTAGATCTGAAGGAGAGATTGCTGATGTATTCTCTCCTTTTTTATAAAACTTGAGAAGCCTGTTGCTAGGTCTTTAAGTAAGCGATTTTGTTAAAAAGTAATATTTTTCAAATTAAATTTTTAATTACAAAAGTGTTCCATGGTAAATTTTGCATTCAATTCATGATATCTCAACACAGCACAAGACAGCAGAGAAAATAGCTAGATCAATCGTTTTTAAGAGGATTTTCTTAAATAAACTCTTTTAGTCCCACAGAAAAGTTGTCAGAATTGGTCGTTAAATCCCCCTGATTAATAATTTAAAATAAAATTAAAAAAATAATTTTCATAAACATAAGAAAATTTAAATAATTTCTATGCGTTTTAAATAATTTAATTTGTGTAAAAAAAAACAATACATAGTACCATGAGTGACATTTAAGATTTTTCTAATACTTAGAAAATCACACTTAAACAAAAATATAAATTTTTCCTTTAAAAATAAAAAAAAAATTTTTTTATATTTTATTTTGATTTTAATTACTAAAATTGTTTAAACTAATTATAGTTAAATAAAAAAACATAATTAACTTAATATAATTAATAATTTATTTTTATTATGGTTACTCCAATTTTAAACAAATCATTAGAGTTGAAATTTTTCGATAGAATCAGAGTCAACAATGATACGATTACAATTTACAAATGTAGAGGAATATTTAGCCGGGTAATTGATTCACTAAATTCCGCACGGGACTATTTACACGGAGGAAGATTTAAACAAGATAATATTGCATTTGATTCACTTTGGTCCGAGTTAAAAAATAAAATCAACGAAGAGGAAGTTGACTTTCCTTTCTTGGCAAAAATGTTGAGATTGCAAGGAATATTCCTTGCAACAACGTGGGGTAAAAATCTTCAAGGAAATGCAAATTATCAGCAGTTTTGCAAAAGAGTAAATTCTCTTCAGAAAGTAGCAAAAGAAAATATTGCCAAACCAGATTTTTCCAACAATATTTCTAACGAAGATAAAAGGTGGATTCAATCAAAACTTAAACAAAGAACCTTTGCTGCTTTGTCCAATTCAGGACAACTACCCTATCTTTATAAAGATTTACCTAAAGGAGCTATTTTATTAACTAATGTAGAAGCTCACATTAGGGTTCTCTATCAAAGTGGAGCTAATCTCAGCTCTTGGTTAAAAGTTCAAAAACTAAAAAAATATATCACCATCTTTCTTACAGGTTCAAGTTACATTCACGCCTCTTTTAGCTTAGGAAAAGGCAAAATTTATGAACAAGATAAAGACCCTAAGGAAAGCTTCAGCTCAGGCCAAGGGACTATTCATGAAAATACTAGACGACAAACAATGATTTGCCCTCATGACATTTTAGTTTTTAATGAAGAAAACCAACAAAAACTTCAAGACAATTGGGATGAAATTGAACAATGGATCGAAGATAACCACCCTGAAATAAAAACAGATATTTCAGCTATGCTTCGTGTCGGTTTAACAATTAGAAAAAGAAAAAAAGATGCTCTGATTATGCAAGACTTCGACTTCAATAAGTCTTATGCTTGCTCATCAGCAATTGCAACAATTTTAGCTAAATGGAACATTGATGTAGGATCAACAAAGCCGATTGACGCAATATCTCCCGCTAATCTTGCCCGAGAAGCTAACCGTCCTAATGGGAAATTACAATTTTTATATAGATCAGGATTTTAAATAGAACTTGTAAGGATATAATCTGGCGATTATTTTAACCTTATGAGGATAATTCTATTACTTGCTCTTAGCTGTTCTCTGACAGCTTCAAAAACAAAATCTGAGCTACACGCCCTTTACTGTAGTTTAGACCCATTATCATTAGCACAAAACTTTGCTTTTTACGAACTTTACCCTGAAAGTGAAGAAGGTAAAGAAGCCCTAAAAAGAGCCTGGTCTATATTAAACTATAAAAATGCAGAGCATTTTGATTTAACCCTCCCCCCTCTCGATTTAAGACCGATAGTGGCCTTAGTCAACAAAGAGAATTTCGATCCACCCCGACTTACCAAAAAACAACTAGAGTTAATTCAAAAAATAGCCAAAGGCTTTCCCAATAGAAAGCTCAAAGGATATAAGGTTAAAAAAGAAAGTGACCTTCTTTTACTACCTCCAAAGGAGATTGACATCTGTCGAGCTCTTTTCTTAGCTCAACAAGAGGATTCCAGCTCTTATGAAGCTACCATAGATTTAATGGCGCTGCAAATTTTAGCCAGATTAAAGCCAGGAGCTAGCGACGTAGAAAAAATTGACGCTATCAATGAGTTTATTTTTCATGAAATGCATTTTCGCTTCCCTCCTCACTCTTTATGGGCAAAAGATATTGATGTGTATACATTCTTGCCTTCAGTGATTGATAGCAGAAAAGGTGTTTGTTTAGGTGTGTCCATTCTTTATCTATGCATTGCGCAAAGATTAGATTTACCATTAGAAATTGTCACGCCTCCTGGTCATATCTATGTTCGATATAGGGAAAAGGATGGCAACATCATTAATATTGAGACCACTGCAAGGGGCATTGATACCCCAAGCGAAGTGTATCTAGGGATTGAGACAAAATCTCTTCAAATGAGAAACCCCAAAGAGGTGGTAGGACTTGCTTTTATCAACCAGGCTTCTGTTTTTTGGGGTAAAAAAGACTATAGCAAAGCAATAGAGCTCTATGAAATAGCTGAAAAATACCTTCCCAACGACCCTTTGTTAAAAGAATTTTTAGGATATAACTATCTATTTGTTGGAAGCGTTGACAAAGGTGTTAAATATTTAAAAGAAATTAAAGATCACATTCCGGAGTTTGCCATTACAAAAAACTCTGTGGCAGAAGACTTTCTTAACAACAAAGTGGACATTGAAGGCTTAAAAACCATTTTTCTTTCTGTAGATGAAACGAGAGAGTCTATTATAGAAAAAAGAACAGCACTTGAAAAATGTCTGCAAAAATTCCCTGAATTTAGAGCCGGCCTTTTTCAATTAGCAGGCACATGGTTACAACTTGGAAGGGAAAAAGAAGCTAAAAAGATTTTAGAAAGATATCTTCAAATTGATCCAGATGAGCCTACAGCCAACTACTATATGTCGGTTATTTGCTTGCAAAGATTTAACTACCTAGACTCTTGGAAATATTTTAAAAAAGCTGAAAAGATTTTAAAAGCTAACAACCATTTTCCCAGAGCCTTAAAAGAATTAAAACAAGCACTCACACAAGCCTGTCCACCTAACTCTTTTTAAAAAATGCTTGTCCTCAAGTTCATTTTTTTCTAAATAAGAATTAAAGCTTAAGAGGCGCACGATGAAGGCAAAAAATCTTTTTCAGTTTATTTTAGCCGCTGCCATTGTCTTTGTAGCCATTAAGTATGTTGTATTTGCCCAAACAGGCAACTCTTTAGACTCTCTAATGAGTGAGGAAGACATGAAAAATACAGGAGTCTATAAACTATCGACTACAGAAAAAATTGAACTGAAAAATTGGATCGATCGAAACTACGTGAAGAAAAGTAAATCCCCGTTATCTAGAGGGTACCAACAATTACCTACCATTGCTGAAGTAACCTTCTCAGGTCAATTTATCCGTCTAGATGATGATACAATATGGCAAATCGACCCTAAAGATACCGCCGTTACACAAGGGTGGCTTACCCCTGTTCCGATCAAAGTAGAATATACTGCTGTTGGCGCTTATCCGTATACTCTAACAAATACAGTAACGTCCAGTAAAGTACATGCACGAAAGGTAAGTCATATACCATCTCATTGATTTATCATTTTAGAAATTTCCGGATGAGGCTTTATAGCTTCATTAGAAATGGTTCTCCACGAAGGATATACTTCTGTTTTTATTCTCCAAGGAGTCTCTTTTTTTTCTACAACGAGATCAATACGAGTAACCAAATTTTCCTTATCTGAGGATTGCAAGATAAATGTTTTACCTTCGAACCACCCTACAGGATCTAAGCTGTGCGAACTAATGATAACATCAATTTCCGGAAATTTTTTTACTAGCAGGCGGTTGTTCTCAATTCCTAATGAGCTAACAATAACTATAAGATCCACGCCCTTTTTCTTAAGTTCTTCAATTTTATCACTAGCTGTGTACAGAAAGGGAAGAAGATTATATTTATTACTTTTGACATGTTTTTTTTCGTCTAAAAGACCAAAAAAACCTACTTTTATTCCGTTTTTTTGAAAGAAATGCACTTGGTTGGAAAGGGGCTTATCATCAATATCTATAATATTGGCCCCTAAACATTTAAACTTAGCTTTTTCTACAATGGCATCCACACTTTCTAATGAAGATGCATTTATGCAGACGAAATCGATGCCCATTTCATCAAAAATGCCTGCAATTTTTCCATCATGCTTTTCAGAAAGAACTAGGGGAGAATTTACTAATGTAACAACCTCTTCAGCATCTTTTTTTTCTAATTCTAAAAGAGACATGATTTTCGGCAGTGACTGCCCTTCTCTCATGCTAACAGAGTCATTGAAAGAAAAAATAGTAAAGCAGGCTTCATGAGCAAAAAGGGAAAAGCACCAAAGAAATAGCGCAACTTTTGGCAAGGTCACCTCCGCGGGGTCTGATTTTTTTTCTCCCAATATTCCTTACCATAATTAATGGTAAGTTCACCTCCCTCTTCTATGGCACATGAAGAAATAAAAAGGTATTGAAAAGCTCCTTCAAAGTGAACCTTTTCAATTTCTAAGTTAGGCGTATAACTGTGATTGACAAATCTTGTAAAATTCCCTCTTTTTTTAGCATTAATAACATATATCGTATCATCAAGCAGCTGATACGCTAGTTGATAGGGGTTCCCCACTTCCACTTTTTGCACAACTCCCGTATACATGCCGATGATTTGCCCCTTTTCAATAGGCTTTTTAGCAAAAACGCCAAAACCAATTTCTTTAGAAATCCATCCAATGGAAATGGGAGGGTGACACATTTGATATAATAGGTTTTGATAGAGCATCCCTCTAAAACAAGATTCTAAATCAGGCTCATTTTGAAGAATCGCATTTCTTACCTTCTCATTTTTGTATGTAAGGGTTGTTTGATAGTGAACGTTAAAAAAGGAATAAAACTCCTTTTTCGTGGAGATAGTAAAGTTTTTATTTGAAAATTGAATATCTAAGCTTTCCATGAAGTATTTGTAGCATATTTCACCTATACTTGACAAATTAGCACTCTTTAAGTTAAACTGCTAATTATGAACTTAAAAAGGAGCTAGTCCTTTATGAATCAACAATTTAGTGAAGCAGTAAATACCGCCTTTCAAAAAGCAGTAGCCTACGCAAAACAGCTATCTAATGCTGAACTTCAAGCAAACCACCTCTTATATGGTTTTTTAGAAGAAAAAGAAGGATATTTCATTACAATTTTAAACGAACTAGCTATTAACCCGGAAAACCTCAAAAACCAAACAGTTGAGGCAATATCGCACTTGCCTACCCTTTCTAATGAAACGGAAGTAAAAGCAGGCTCTTCCTTACAGAGACTACTTCAAGTAGCTGAAAAAAAAGCACAAGAACTCCAGGATGCGTTCATTAGCAGCGATCATTTTTTTCTAGCATTTTGGGAAACACCTGATACCCCTCTTGCCAGTTATAAAAACCAGATAAATAAAAATGTAAAAGAAGAAATAATAAAATTAAGAGGAACTAAAAAGATGGACTCACCTACCTCTGAACAAAATATAAAATCATTAGAAAAGTTTTGCAAAAACTTATCTAACCTAGCTAAAGAAGGTAAACTAGATCCTGTTATCGGAAGAGATGAAGAAATACGAAGAGCAATCCAAGTACTCTCCAGAAGGACCAAAAATAACCCCATGCTTGTAGGTGACCCTGGAGTCGGTAAAACAGCTATTGCTGAAGGATTAGCTCAAAGAATTTACCAAAACGACGTCCCTGACAGTTTAAAAGAGAAACAAATTTTAGCGCTCGATATGGGAGCCTTGATTGCAGGAGCAAAATACCGGGGGGAGTTTGAGGAAAGACTAAAAAGTATTTTAGAAGAAATTGAGAAAAGTGAAGGGAAAATCATCCTTTTCATTGATGAAGTCCACACATTAATTGGGGCAGGTGCATCAGATGGCGCAATGGACGCCGCCAATCTGTTAAAACCAGCTCTGGCAAGAGGTCACCTTCATTGCATAGGTGCTACAACAGTTAATGAATTTAAAAAATATATAGAAAAAGACCCTGCTTTAGAAAGAAGATTTCAAAAAATTCTAGTAGAAGAGCCTAATTTGGAAGATGCCATCTCTATTCTAAGAGGATTAAGAGAAAAATATGAAATTTTCCACGGAGTACAAATCACAGAAGATGCTCTACATGCAGCCGTTTTCTTGTCCCATCGTTATATCGCAGATAGAAAGCTTCCAGATAAAGCAATTGATTTGATCGACGAGGCTGCCAGTTTAATTAAAATGCAACTAGGTTCACTCCCCCTTCCTATCGACCAGAAAGAAAGGGAGTTAAACACCCTTATTATTAATCAGGAAGCTTTGAAAAGAGAAGGCTCTAAAGCATCGGAACAAGATATAAAGACGTTAGAGAAAGAAATCCAAAAAACAAGAGAAGAGCTTTCTGTACTAAAATCTAAATGGAATGAAGAAAAGAAAATTATTCAAAAACTGAAAGATCGTAAAAATACCTTAGAAAATCTTCGCTTTCAAGAAGAAGAAGCTGAAAGACTTTCCGACTTTAACAAGGTTGCCGAAATCAGATACAGTAAAATTCCTCAGGTACAAGAGGAATTAAAAAAAGCTCAGCAAGAACTTGATAAACTTGATGTTAGGATTCTGCAAGAGGAAGTTTCTGAGGATTTAATTGCAGCTGTAGTTAGCAAATGGACCAAGATTCCTGTAGAGAAAATGTTACAGAAAGAAGCAGCTAAATTACTTGAATTAGATAAACGATTACAAAGCAAAGTTATCGGTCAGGATAAAGCCATTTTAGCAGTTAGCGATGCTATAAGGCGTTCAAGATCAGGGTTGAACGACCCAGCAAAACCTGTAGGTGTCTTTTTATTTGTTGGCCCTACCGGTGTTGGCAAGACAGAGTTAGTAAAAGCACTTTCCTCAGAACTTTTTGACAGAGAAGATGCTATTATTAGAATTGACATGTCAGAATACATGGAAAAACACTCTGTAGCCAAGCTCATTGGATCCCCTCCTGGCTACGTTGGTTACGATGAAGGAGGTCAGCTAACCGAGAGTTTACGCAAAAGCCCTTACACCATTGTACTGCTAGATGAAATTGAAAAGGCGCATAGTGATGTTTTCAATATCCTATTGCAAATCTTTGATGATGGAAGGCTTACCGACAGCAAAGGAAGGCTGATAAACTGCAAAAATGCCCTTTTTATTATGACTTCTAACGTAGGTTCCGACATTTTATTAGAGAAACTTAAAAACAATAGCAACGAAGATATTTTAAAAGTGCTAGAACCTTCCTTAAGACAACACTTCAAACCAGAGTTTTTAAATAGAATTGACGAGATACTCCCCTTTTCTTCTCTGGAAGAAAAAGATATGAAAAAAATAGTCTCCTTGCAGCTTGAAAAGGTTTCTGAAAGGCTCAAAAATAAAAAAATCCAATTTACTTGGGATGCAAATACTTTAGCTTATTTAGCGAAACAGGGCTATGACCCCATTTACGGAGCAAGACCTTTAAAAAGACTAATACAAAATAAAGTTGTAAATTTATTCTCTAAAGGAATTTTAGAAGGAAAAATCCCAGGAGAGTGCAAAATACAACTGCAGCTTAAAGACCAAGACCTTGACTATCTAGTCAACTAAAAAAAAGCGCCTCTCATAACAGAGGGGCTCTTTTGATTCATAAAGCATGAATATTATGTGATAAAAGGTTACAGCCACTAGCGATATTACAGCCGTCTCATAGAGACTTTTATGCTTATTCACTTTATAACGAACCAAGGTCAGTGTATTTTTACCAATCTCAGACATTACATTTCCAAGTACCTGAAAAAGCTCTTTTGTGTGATCTTTCAGCTCATCTACACTTTCTTGAGCTTCTCTCGAACTAAAATCTTTAATTTCAATTGCCCATTCCACGTTTTCTCTTTCAAAAAAATTTTTTGACAATTCATTAATTCTAGTTTTAAATAATGAAGACATAACAACCTTTTATTTTAATAATCTATAAGAAGTAACATAAAAACCAAGTACAGCCACACCCAATAAACATATTCCTGCTTTTCTTTGAACTGCATACTTATGGCAGTAAAAGCTACCTGCAGTCCAATAGTTTTTAACAATTTCTGACAGCAAAGGAAGCACTTGCTTACTAAGCCTAGAAGTTTGTCTATTTAGCTCTTTTATATTTTGGCTGGCGTCTGATGAATGAAAATCCCCAGATTGTATTGCCCTCCAAACAGGAAACCTCACCTCAAACTGCTCTAGAGACTGAACTGCATTTTGGACATTTATCGCCACATCAACTCCCTATTTTTTTTTGAAGGAGCCATGATATGTGAAAAGTTTTTTTTTACAACTAACTTGGTAATTTCTTTTTTAAAAAAATTTTTTTCGCTCTCATTTAACCACATCAAAAATTTCCGTTGTTTTTTTCTCTAGGGTTCAGTATATTTTCTCACTTTATAGGAGTAGTTTTTATGTCTAAAGTATGTGAAGTTACCGGCAAAAGACCTAAAGTAGGCCGTAAATATACTATTCGCGGGATCGCAAAAAAGAAAAAAGGTATTGGTCTTAAAATTACAGGCAAAACTAAAAGAAGATTTATACCTAATATCATGACTAAAAGATTTTGGTTTGAAGAAGAAAATCGTTTCATCAGATTAAAACTTTCTGCAAATGCTATTAGAATCATTAATAAAAAAGGTTTGTCTACGGTTGTTAGAGAAATGAGAAAAAACGGCGCTAAAATCTAATTGAAGCGACCTAGAAGATATTTTTCTTATTTTCTTATTCTTTTAACTTTTTATATTGGGTTTGGATGGGTTTTTTATAAATCCTTAAACCCAAGCTCTCCTACCCTTGAAAATCCTTGTATATTTTATTCTAATCAATGTCGTGACGATCTTCGTTGGACTTTGTACAAGGCTATACAAAACGCTTCTGAGTCTATAGACGTCATCATGTTTGGCCTTACGGAGCCATCCATTATTCATGTTTTGTCTGAGAAAGCTAAAGAAATACCCGTCAAAATGTTCTATGACGCTAAAAATACCCCTAAGCTAGACAGGCTCCTCCCCCACATCGATGCAACACCTGTAAAAAAATCAGGTTTTATGCATCAAAAAATACTCATTATTGATAAAAAAATTGTTTACGTTGGGTCAGCCAATTTTACAAAGTCATCCCTTTTGATGCATGATAATATGATCATTGGACTTTATAGCCCTAAAATAGCTAACTTTCTTTTACAAAAGTGCCCTTATTCCTCAGGTCATTTAAATGTGCTACATGCGGGGCAAGAATTGGATTTTTGGCTTCTTCCTGATCCGAGAGGAAATGGATTAAACCAGGCGTTAAAAATTTTAAGAAGAGCATCTAAAAGCATTAAAATAGCTATCTTTACTTTCACGCACCCAGATGTCATTCAAGAACTTATCCAAGCTAAAAAAAGAGGGGTCGACGTCACTGTTGTTATTGATTTTGGCTCTTCACTTGGCATTAGCCAAAAAACAAGGCAAACTCTTAAGCAAGAAAATATTGAAGTACTAGTCAACCAGAGCAATAATTTACTGCATCACAAGTTTATTTGCGTTGATGATAAAATTTTACTTACTGGATCGGCTAACTTAACAAAAGCCGCATTCTATAAAAACCATGACTGTTTTTTAATTCTTCATAATTTGAATGAACCTCAAAAAAAGTTTATAACAACCCTTTGGAAAACAATCATCAGTCAAGCAAAATGAGCCTTGATTTGTCTTTTTCTTTTGCAGTAAACTTAAGTAAATAAAAGACAAAAATATGAAAACAATATTAGCTACTGCGTTTCCTCTGTTCCTTATGATGGATCCTATTGGAAACATTCCTCTATACATTTCTTTTTTGAAAGATGTCGACCCTAAAAGGCAGCGCTTTATTATTTTCAGAGAGCTTCTCATTGCTTTAGCAATTATTATTTTATTCAATTTTTTAGGAGAAGGACTCTTTAATTTTTTAAAAGTCTCTCAAGATTCTATACAAATTACTGGTGGTATTATTTTATTTTTGATTGCCATTAAAATGGTTTTCCCAACAGATAAATCTACCCAAGAATTCGATAGTAGCCAAGAGCCTTTTATTGTCCCTCTTGCAGTTCCTCTAGTAGCTGGGCCTTCTATATTGGCAGCTGTGATGCTATATTCCCAGCAGATAGAAAACCACTTGATTATGGTCTCTTCCATATTTTTAGCTTGGGGGCTAACTTTAGCTATTTTGATATTTTCCCCTCTTTTATCTCGCATCTTAGGACAAAAAGGTATTAAAGCATGTGAAAGACTCATGGGACTTATACTTGTCATTATAGGAGTTCAGATGTTTTTAGAAGGGGTAGCTGGATTTGTTACACACAAATGTATAATTACAAATTAATTATTTCTTACGACGGATCTCAATATTTTGGATGGCAAAAAACGATCTCTGGCCCCAGCATAGAAGAGACCTTGCAAACTTGTTTAACAACACTCTTACAGCAAAAAATCATCCTTCAAGCTGCAAGCCGCACAGATAGAGGGGTACATGCTTATGGCCAAGTAGTGAATTTTTTTGCTGTCATAAAAATCCCACTTTCCACCTTCTTATTCCGATTAAATCAATTACTTCCTAAAGATATAAGAGCCTTATCCATTAAAAAAGTAGCTGACTCGTTTCATCCAACATTGGACGTTTTGTCTAAAAGTTATGTCTATAATATTTACAATGCTAGCTATCCATCAGCGTTCTATCATCAATATTCATGGCATATTCATGAAAATATAAATATTAAAAAAATGGAATCTGAGTCTAAATCGCTCATAGGCAACCATGATTTTTCCTCATTTACGAATCGAAAAGAACAAAATAATGTAAGGGAAATTTATTCTATTAACATGCAGCAAAAATCGAAAAGCTTACTTCAAATTACCGTTACAGGTAATAATTTTCTTTACAAAATGGTTAGAAATATAGTCGGAAGCTTAGTTTATGTTGGCTGTAGGAAATTATTATGTTACGATCTTTTATCCCTTTTAAAGGCTAAAGATAGAAAGCTTGCGGGTGTTTGCGCTCCGGCAAATGGACTATTTTTACAAGAAATTCATTACGATCAGGAGAAGATGTATAATGATCTCTAGAAATGACCCTTGTTGGTGCGGCAGCGGTAAAAAATGGAAAAAATGTCATTTCCCGCAAAAACCTCTTCATGAGAATGCTGATTTATCCAAAGAATACTTAAAAAAATATGGCATTATTTTAAAAACTGAAAACCAGATACAAAAGATCAAGGAAGCCTGCCAGCTTGCCACCAAAATTTGCTTGGCTTTGTGTGAAAAGGCCAAAGCAGGCGTGACAACAAAAGAACTTGATGAGCTCTCCATAGAGTTACACAAAAAGGCGAATGCAACCCCCGCCTCTTTAGGCTATGGTCATCCCCCTTTTCCTGGATCAATTTGTACATCTATCAATGATGTTATCTGCCATGGCATTCCTGACGATGTTCCCTTAAAAGACGGTGATATTCTTAACATTGATGTAGCCTGTATTTTAGATGGGTTCTATGGTGATACCTCACGTATGGTAGAAATTGGAAAGGTGGATGAAGAAAAACATCGAGTTGTGACTACAGCCTATGAATGTATGATGAATGCCATAGAAGTTTGCAAACCAGGAGCCTTTATTTATGAGATTGGAGAAAAAATAGAAGAGCACGCTAAAGAAAATAATTGCTCAGTAGTTAACCAGTTTGTAGGACATGGGGTAGGTATTGATTTTCATGAGCCTCCTCAAATACCACATCATTACAATCGCTTGCAGATACCTATGACAAAAGGAATGACTTTTACTATTGAGCCAATGATTAATGCAGGAGTAAGAGAAGGCTACATTGAAAAAGAAAATGGCTGGATAGCACGCACAAATGATCACAAGCCAAGTGCTCAATGGGAACATACTATTTTAATTACTGAGACAGGATATGAAATACTAACCCTTTTGGAAGGGTAATTCCATTATAGTATCTTTATTAACGGAAGGAGCTTTCTTACTGGTTGCTGACAAGCTCAGTGTAGATACAATTCCTTCCAAGCTTTTTACTTCAGCCTCTAGCTCTTCTAGCTCTAAGGATAAGACTTCAATCTCATGCAAAAGCTTATTTTCTTCATAAGGAACAACAAGCTCATTATCTTTCTCTATTAATTGAGCCATTTCAAGTTTAGTCTGTGTTTGATATAGCATTTTTCTCGTTTGATGAAGTATGGCATCTTTTTCTTTAAACTGCTTTTTTAACTGCAAGTAGTTGGCTTGCAGCTGACGGGTATTTCTATATTGTTCTTTAGCTTTTTCAGAAAACTCTTGCCGCTTTGTTTGTTGCATATTCTTTTGGGCAAGCTCTTGCTTTACTTGAGACAATTCCTTTTCAAGAGTCACTTTTTGCTCCTCAAGTGCTTTTAGCGTTTCTATTTCTTTTTTTTCTTTTTCTAATTTTGCTTGTAAGTTTTTAACAGCATCTACTTTTCGATATGCTTCTACAAGATCGTAGGAAAGTTTTTCATTCACTTTAAAGTTGGTATCTTTAGAAATTTGCAGCGTTTCAACAAGCAGCCGGCAAGAGGCAAGCTCGTTATCTAATTCATTAATCTGTTTATTTTTTTCTTCGATAGCATGCTGTAAATCACTATGCAGTGTTTCTAGGTTCTGTATCTGGTTTTTTAAACTTGAAGCAGTCAATGAATGGCTTTCTAATTTTTTTGAAAAATCTATTTTAAGTATTTCATCCGTTTCTTGGATTTGCTCGATGGCTAAAGAAAAAATCCAAAAACTTAAGCCAATGCTAATTTCAAAACCTAAAAGCCATAGATGATTTGTATGAATAGTATGCTGAATGAAGCTATCTATCAATAGCAACCCTAAAGACAAGTACAGCCCTTTTCTCTCAAACAAAAGACATAAAAAAAGCCCCCCCAGAGGAAGAGCAATATTTGCTGTCGGCAATAAAAAATAACTTAAGAAAATGCATGCTGGTGCTAGCAGCAAGACATATCTTACTTCTTTAGATAATGAATCTGCCCTCTCAAGAAGATCCATGATGCGCCATGAGCTCCAATATCTTACCTACAACCTGGAATCCTTTTTCTAGCCTATCCCATCCAAAATGCTCATTAGGAGCATGGATATTATCACTAGCAAGGCCCATTCCCATCATAACTGGTATTGCATCTAGCTTTTCAGCTATTTCTGCAATGATCGGCACAGAGCCGCCGGCCATGATATTTTTGCAGGGTGTTTTAAAAACTTCACTATATGCAGTTGATGTGCACTTTGCAAGTAGAGAGTTTTTGTCAGATATAATTGGAGACCCACCATGATGCAGATCTACGTTTATTTTTAGTCCTTTATGAATATTTTCTTTTAAAAATTCAGCAATTAGCCGACCTACTTTTTCTGGAGTCTGATGTGGAACAATACGACAAGAAAGCTTGGCATGGGCTTTAGCCGGCAATACTGTTTTAAATCCTTTTCCATGATACCCACCTTCTATACCATTAATTTCAATGGCAGGGCGAAACCAGTTGGATTCAACAACAGTATAATCTCCTTCTGGAGAGAAAGCTCTCACTCCAAATTCTTTCACATATTGTTTTTCATCAAAAGAAAGGTCAAAATCCTTAGTAGCTACCTCTTCTACATCATCGTAAAAACTTTTGATGGTAACAACGCCTTTTTCATCCCATAGTTTAGCAAGTACATCTACTAAAGCCCTTATAGGGTTAAAGGCAATGCCTCCATGGTGTCCTGAGTGCAGATCAATATCAGCTCCAATGACTTCTACATCCATGGTAACAATCCCCCTGGCCCCTAAAGTAATGGCAGGAGTATTTTTATCCGGGATATCCAAATCTACAACTAGCAAAGAATCTGCTTTTAAAGTCTCTTTTTCCGATGACAAAATAGAAGACAGTCCCTCACTTCCTGATTCTTCTTCCCCTTCAATGCAAAGCTTGATATTAAGCGGAAGATCTATCAAAAGTTCGTGCAGAGCTTTCATAACAAGGAGCACATAGAAGATTTGCCCTTTGTTATCTAAAGCTCCTCTTGCATAAATAGTATTTCCTTTCATGGTTGGCTCAAAAGGATCAGAATCCCATAAATCTAGGGGGTCTACTGGCTGCACATCATAGTGCCCATATATAAGTAAGGTAGGAACATTATCACTGTAATGTTTTTCAGCAAAAACTACTGGATAAGAAGGTGTATCTAGAAGCCTTGCTTTCATTTGACAATCTTTGAGAAAATCAATAAGCCAAGCAGCACATTTTTCCATTTCTGATTTAAACGAAGGATCAGTGCCGATTGTTGAAAACTTCAAAAAAGAAAAAAAATCTTCCAGATTTTTTTTCTCATTATCTTTGAACCATTGCTGGAGATTATTCTTCACCTTATTAATCCTGACATGAATCAGCTGTTGTGTCTAAATTTTCGTCAAAAATATTTTGAGCGCTTTGCAAAAGATAAGATGCTAAAGTCTCATCTCCATCGTAAGACATTTCAACATCCATCTTCCCATCTTCTGAAGGGTCACTACAAGTGATTAAAACGTAACAAGCATGGTTTTTGCTGAGAGTTTTTTTTATTTGTTCTCTGGCATAGTTTTTTGAACTTACCTTGTTCTTCAAGAATATTTTTGTCATAAATGAAAATTTTGCCTTACAAGTACTTCTAAGCTAGATTTAATACCTCAGATAAATGACATAAACTCAATTATTATGCAAACCATTTCGTCCCATCTTGACATGAAAAAGGATGCTGGAGGAAAATAGTTACCAACATTGGAGGTCTATTATGGCTGGCATAAAAAGAATTTTTCTTTTTTTGAGCATCAATTTTTTAGTAATTTTGATGATCTCATTTATTTTGCATCTTTTTAACATCCAACCATACCTCACTCATTATGGACTTGATTACAACTCCCTACTGATTTTTTGCTTTTTATGGGGTATGATCGGTGCACTTGTATCATTAAGTCTTTCAAGGTTCATTGCCAAATCTGTTATGGGAGTCAGAGTAATCGATCCAAATACAACGGACCCTGACTATCAAACGCTGCTTAGAATGGTAGAAAGACTAACTCAAAAAGCACATCTTTCTAATATTCCGGAAGTAGGCGTTTATCAATCTAATGAAGTAAACGCTTTTGCTACTGGACCTACTAAACGAAGATCATTAATAGCTGTATCAACTGGCCTTTTAAACAGAATGAAAGAAAATGAAATTGAAGCAATTTTGGGGCATGAGATGTCGCATATTGCCAATGGAGACATGGTCACAATGACTCTACTACAAGGTGTTGTGAACGCTTTCGTCATGTTCTTAGCAAGGGTTATAGCCTATGCTGTATCTGGTCTTGGTAGATCCAATAAAAACTCAGGATCTTCTGGCTCTTATTTTAGCTATATGATGTTTGTCTATCTATTTGAAGTAGTCTTTATGATTTTAGGATCCATGGTAGTCGCCACATATTCGCGCTTCAGAGAATATAGGGCTGATGCTGGTGGAGCGCACCTTGCTGGCAAAGAACATATGATATCTGCATTGCAGTCACTTAGAGTTATGCAGGAAATCAAAGATATTCGTCATGAAAATGCTTCTTTTCAGTCTTTAAAAATAGCAGCTCCTTCTAAAAAAGGGCTTATCATGTTATTTGCTACCCACCCGCCTATTGATCAAAGAATAGAAAGACTTCAAAAAATGATATGATAATAGACTTTTTTTTCCTTTAAACCTCCTTACAAAGTGAGTAAAATAGGTAAGAAAAAAACTAGAATTATGCGAAAAAAAGTTGTTATTGGCCTTTCAGGAGGGGTAGATTCAGCAGTCTCAGCTCTTTTATTAAAGAAACAGGGATATGACGTTATTGCCCTTTTTATGAAGAATTTTGAAGACACTGATGGAACCTGCCCAGCCCAGCAAGACTTGGATGATGTAGCGCTCACCTGCAAAACGTTAAAAATTCCCTTTTACACAGTAAATTTTGTCAAAGAATACCGAGAACATGTATTTAATGAGTTTCTAGCTGACTGCCAAAAGGGGCTTACCCCTAACCCTGACATTTTATGTAATAAGCAAATCAAATTTCACTATTTCTATGAAAAAGCTATGGAGCTGGGAGCTGATTACATTGCTACCGGCCATTACTGCCAAACAGAAAAAATTAACAGCACCTTTTTACTGAAAAAAGGGGCGGATCCCAATAAAGATCAATCTTACTTTCTATATGCTATTAACCCTGATACTTTAAGAAATGTTTTATTTCCTATTGGACATTTAACAAAGCCAGAAGTCAGACAAATCGCTCAAGAAAATGACATTCCTGTTTTTAACAAGAAAGACAGCACCGGAATCTGCTTCATAGGTAAAAGAAACTTTAAGCAATTTGTAAGTCAATATATTGGGTTTACACCTGGAGACATTCTAACTGTAGATGGCAAAAAAGTAGGTAAACATGACGGTCTTGCTTATCATACTTTAGGGCAAAGAAAAGGACTTGGCGTTGGAGGTGAAGGAGACGCCTGGTATGTTGTGGACAAAAATATAGAAAAAAATGAAGTGATCATTGGACAAGGCAAAAATCACCCAGCCCTTTTTAAAAAAATCCTGAGAGCAAATGATCTCAATTGGTTT
>PFAC01000023.1:23523-23677 GCA_002773835.1 Chlamydiae bacterium CG10_big_fil_rev_8_21_14_0_10_35_9
ATTTTTATGTAGAGCAAAAGTCCGCTATCGGCAAATAGATCAACCTTGTGAAATTGTATCAATACACAATGGGGAAGTGATTGTAAACTTTAAAGAACCACAAAGAGCTATTACCCCTGGCCAGTCCATTGTCTTTTATCAAGGTGAAATTTGT
>PFAC01000023.1:23689-26303 GCA_002773835.1 Chlamydiae bacterium CG10_big_fil_rev_8_21_14_0_10_35_9
ATTGAAGTTTCTTGAGCTTTAGGTTCCCATAACTTACTCGAACCTAATATAACTATTTCATTACCATTTTTCTGGTGTTTTTTCTAATAGCTCATCTGGTTGATAAAGAGGATGCAAAGAAGTAATTCTTTCTACTTCTTTTTCTAGTTCTTCTAATGTTTCGAATCTGTTCCTAGTATGCAAATCTTCAAAGTCTTCATTAGGACAAGTCGCCATAATAAGAGTTGCTGGAACCTGCAAAATAAATCCACAAAAAACCTCTGAAAAAATACCTTGTTTTTCATGTGAAATAACTGATGCGCTAATTAATCGTTCTTTAAGGGACCTTTCTGCATTGTTAGCAAAAAAATGAAGATCATTTTTATTGATCCCATGAACAATAAGCTTGAATGATTTTTGATAATCCAAGTCAAAATTAGGATAGCTAAAATGCGCTTCATCCCATGGATGAAGATCTTGCAATGATTTATTGTCGTAAATAGCAGCCATAATATACCCAAATTGGAGTGGGTGCATTTATATTTTTATTAAAAATCAATTAATTATTGTTAATAATTTTTAACATTTAGATATAATTAGAAAGTTCAGTAAGAATTATATTTTGCATATCATTATTGCTAAATAAATAAGCACTTTGTGGTTTGAGATTCTTATAAAGATTATTTAGAGATTCCTTTTTCAAAATAATAAAAGAAACTTCTTTTAAACAGCTTAAAAAGTTAATGAGCTCTTCATCTGGCTCATCTTCCTGCAAATAAATGATAAGCTCTTTATTTTCTTGCGTAAGTTTTTGAATAGAGCGCAAAAGCTCTGAGCTAATTACTTGTTTGCCTTTAAGGGCAAACAAAGTGTATTCACGGTTAATCAATATTTTTTTTAGAGCAAAAAGGTGGGATTCGTCGAAAATCTTATTATCTAAATCGATCTCTAATAGCCTTCTGGCAAACTCGGAAAGTCCAATTCGAGCACAACCTACTTTTTCAATGGCAAGACCTGCTGCAATATTAGCAAACCGAATGGAGTTTTCCATATCTATTTTATTGGCAACACAAGCACTTAACATTGCTAAAACGGTATCTCCTGCTCCCGTTACATCCTTGACCTCTTTAATCTGAACAGAAAAGTCTTGTCTTTCTTTTCCTTTTTCAAAAAGAGAAATCCCTTCTTTAGACCTTGTAATAACAAGCTTATCGGGATGGCAAATAGAAAAGAGTTCTTTAGCAACTTCATCAATTGCTGTGCTGTTTGGTAATTTAGCAGCAGTATATGCTTCACATTGGTTAGGCTTAATTAACGTTGCCCCTAAGTATTTTGCAAAATCATCACCCTTTGGGTCCACAATTACAGGAATGGAAAGCTCTTTTGCTTTTTTAAGCAACGCCTGTAAAAGAGCATTTGACAGGAAGCCCTTGTTATAATCGGAAACAGCTACTACATCAACATTGGATAAAATATGGGGAAGTGTTTCGATAATTTCTTTTTCCAGATCTTCATCAATGGGAATGACTTTTTCACGATCGACCCTTAAGAGCTGCTGCCCCTCTGCCACTAACCGGTTTTTTATAGGAGTCGGGAAAGAAGTTTGAGCGACGAAGTAGTCAACATTTACTCCCTCTATCTCCAGTTTTTCTAACAGTTCCTGGCCCACTAAATCAGAACCAACCCTACCTAAAGCAACAACTTCTTGAGCGCCGAGCGACACAAGGTTTAACGCTACGTTTCCCGCTCCTCCCGGCAAAGATTGTTCATTTTCTACTTTTAAAATGGATACAGGAGCTTCAGGAGAGATCCGCTGTACTGTGCCATTAGTATAACGATCAAGCATGAAATCTCCTACAATGAGAACTTTAAAAGATTGTAGTTGGCTAAAGGTTCCTGTTAGTTTTACCATCTTTTTCCCGGTATTAAATATTCTTGCACATATTCTCTTATCGATTCTTCGATAGGAGCTGTTTGCAGCTTATGACCTTGCACAGTTGCATACTTTGACATATCAGCTAAAGTAAAATTCTGATACTGACCTTCTAAGTCTTTTGGCATGTCGATATAACGAATATCTACTTTTTTATCTAGAGCGTGAAAAACAGCTTCTGCAATTTTATTCCAAGTAACTGTCTCTCCCCTTCCCACATTATAAATACCAGTAACATCCTTGAACGCCTTATCTAACATATTGCAGGTCATGCGAACAGCATCTTTTACATAAATAAAATCTCTCACCTGATCGCCATCTTTATATTTTTCAGGCTCAGAAGACTTGAATAAGCCTATCCATCCCTCTTTTTGAATGGTGTTGAATATATGATAAACCATCGAAGCCATTCGCCCCTTATGGTATTCATTAGGGCCAAACACGTTAAAATATTTTAATCCAATTACTTTATCTAGTACCTTTTGTCTTGCAAGCCAAATATCAAAAAGGTGTTTGGAATATCCATAGGCATTTAAAGGTCGTAGGTCATCTAAAATACTGTGCTCATCTTTAAATCCGTTTTCTCCTTTTCCATAAGTTGCAGCAGACGATGCATAAATAAAGCGGTGTTCATTTTTCAGAGCATATTCTGCTAAGCGAAGAGAGTAACGATAATTGTTTTCCATAAGAAAATCTGCATCT
>PFAC01000040.1 GCA_002773835.1 Chlamydiae bacterium CG10_big_fil_rev_8_21_14_0_10_35_9
AGACCTGATTTGTATGAAAAATATCAAAGTCAACTAGACAACAATAATTAAGGAGAAATTCTCATGAATCGCAGTCAGCTTATTCAGGACTTTGAATCTACGCATTTAAAGGACGAAATTCCTCAGTTCCAAATTGGAGATACAGTTCGAGTCCATACTCGTATTGTAGAAGGACAAAAAGAAAGAATTCAGGTATTTATGGGTACAGTTATTGCTCGTAAAGGATATGGTCTTTCAGAAACTTTTTCTGTTTATAGAAATGCCTATGGCTCTAGCATGGAAAGGGTTTTTCTTCTACATAGCCCTAAAGTTGCAAAAATTGAACTTGTTAAAAAAGGTAAAGTAAGAAGAGCTAAGTTGTATTACTTAAGAGGTCAATCAGGTAAAGCAGCTAAAGTAAAAGAGCATCTTGGAATAAGATCAGAATTAAAAGCTTCTTCTTCTAAAAAAGCAGCTCCAGCTGTGAAAAGTGAAGCTGAGACAGCTCCCAGCGAAGAAAACGAAACTAAGTAAGCTTCCTATAAACCTAAACAATCTTATTCAACAAAGATTGCTTAGGTTTTTTTTTATCCTTGTCAGATTTTAAATTTTCCAGGTATACCTTTTATGTTAATTAAAGCTTCTTGGAAAATTGAAGAAAGAATCACTATATTTTTACGAACTAGAAAGAATCCGCTCCATGTCCATTTTTGAGTATCATTTACACGAGCGCGGCTATCGAAAAATCGCAGGAGTTGATGAAGCAGGAAGGGGTCCATTAGCAGGACCTGTGGTAACTGCTTGCTGTGTGCTACCCTATGGTTTTGAGTTAATCGGTATCGATGATAGTAAAAAAGTGGATGCAGATCTTAGAAAGCAGATATATCAAACGCTTATTAATGATCCAAAAGTTGAATATAGTATTGCTGTAATAGATGTAGAAACAATCGATCGTTTAAACATTTTGCATGCTACCTTATATGGAATGAAAAAAGCTGTTCTAGGAATGAAAAATAAGCCTGATTATCTTTTAATCGATGGTAATCAAGTGCCTGATGTGGACATTGCTAAAGAAGCAGTTGTTTCAGGAGATGCATATAGTTTATCTATTGCAGCAGCTTCCATCATCGCAAAATGCACTAGAGATGCCATTATGGAAAACTACCATCAAAAATTTCCCAACTACAAGTTTGATCGACATAAAGGGTATGGAACGCCAGATCATCTTGATGCACTAGAAAAATATGGACCATGTTCTATTCATAGAAAGTCTTTTGAGCCTATAAAAAAGTTTTTTAAGTCAGAAGAGGTTCAGTTGGACCTTTCTTTAGAGTAGGTTTAAAGATAATCAGCAATTATTGAGATTACATCGCGGGGCACTTGTTCTAATGTTGCCTTATCTATTACGTTAATAATGCGGCCTTTGTCATCAAGCCTAGGCCCTATCCATTTTTCTCCAGCTCTACTACCTGAACCTCCATTGATAAAAATATTAAACAAGTGATAATCAAAAACTTTTGGTAGGCGTCCTACTGCAAGTTGCCCTACGCTGTAGGGGGCACTCCAAAAAGGAATTGCCAAAGTATTTATAAAATATGAGGTGAGATAAAAAGTTATTTGCTGGCAAGGTGATATAACGAGCTTACGGTATGCAATAGCTGAAACATCATTGTTATTCGCCTTATGGTAATAATTAAAAACACATTCGGCTGCTCCAACGACTAGGTCAGCCATTATTGTAATCGGGGTAGCAGCTATTGTGATCTGAATAGCTTTTATCCCTCCTGTAAATCCTACCACCCCCGATAAGACTGCAAGGCTTCTATTTTTATATAATTCGATATTGCTTGAAGTTTGTTTATTCCAAAGGTTTTCTGAGGATTTAATAAGCTGCCAACAAAGATATGTCGGATATTCAGCAATTTTAAAGGCAGATGGTAATGTTTGGCAAGGTCGCGATATATAAATCATATTTAATTATTGTTAATTGTAATTTTATATGTTTTTTTATATTAATTCTCAATTAATAAATGTTTTTTTATTTTTTATAAAAAAATCTTTGTTAATAAAAATTGAAATTGTTTTTTTAATATATTGTAAAGATGTTACACTTAGGGCATTTCAATTGACCGAGGGTATAAAAATAGTATATACTAGCTCTTTAACCCACATCATTTGATATAGCTTTATGATAACGAGCATGACAGGATATGGACGCTCTTCTATTGCGTTCAAACATGGTAGATTTGTTATAGAAGTACAGTCCTTGAATCGAAAACATTTAGAGTCTTTTGTTGCTCTACCGAAGGAGCTGGCCCGCTTTGAAATTGAAATCAAAAAATGGATTGCAGAGCAGATACAAAGAGGACAAATTTCTTTAAGAGTTACTTCTATTATTGAAACAAAGGAAATCAAAGACCTTCTTCCAGATGTTGATCTGTTAAAGGAGTTTCAGACTGGCTGGTATAAAATTGCAAAAGCTCTTAATTTTTCTAAAGAGGACATATCTTTGAGCTTTCTTACATCTCAACTTCAATCTTTCATGGCAGGCAAACAGCTTGATGAGGAAAAAACAGTAAGGAAGATATTACAAGAAGGTGTTTCAAAAGCACTTTCTGAACTGATTGAAATGAAGAGAAAAGAAGGTTCTATCTTAAAAAAAGACTTATCCAAGCGAATGTCCACACTAAAAAAAATTATTAAACAAATTGAAGTTAAATCTCCCTTAGCTGCCGAAAAATATCGCCAGCGGCTAGAAAAGCGCCTGGAAGAGTTTTTAGAAGATAAAGATACTGATGAAAGGATCTTAAGAGAAATAGCCATCTTTTCTGAAAAAATTGATATTACAGAAGAAATCACCCGTTTTAAATCTCATCTTGAACAGTTTTCTTCTCTTCTTTCAGAAAAGGAAGAGGTAAAAGGGAGAAAAATGGATTTTCTAATTCAAGAACTTGTTCGCGAAACTAATACAATAGCTTCAAAGTCCAGTGATGTTAGTATTTCAAAAGCAGTCATCGAAATAAAAGCTGAATTAGAAAAGATAAGAGAACAAGTACAAAATATAGAATAAGACATGAAACCAAAGATTGTTGGAAATTTAAAAAAGGGGTTAATTTTTATTATTAGTGCTCCGGCAGGAACGGGCAAAACTACTTTAGTTAACCTTTTAAAAAATGAATTCAGTAATGTAGTAAGAAGCATCTCTTTTACTACTAGGAAGCCTCGCCCGAATGAAAGAGATGGACAAGATTATTTTTTTATTTCCGAAGATGAGTTTAAAAATAAAATAAAACAAAAAGACTTTTTAGAATGGGCTGAAGTTTTCGGGGAGTACTATGGTACATCCAGATCTCATGTAGAAAAACTCCAAATGGAGGGTAAACATGTGGCTTTGGTCATAGATACACAAGGAGCTGAAAAACTGCGAAAAATGATTGATGCCTGTTCTATTTTTCTGTTTCCACCTAATATGCATGAACTGCAATATCGTCTCCACTCTCGAAAGTCTGAATCAGAAGAAATGATTCAAAAAAGACTTAGTTGGGCTAAAAAAGAAATGGAAAAAGCAAAGGGATACGATTATTATATTATCAATGATGATTTAGATGTTGCTTACCAAGTTCTTAAATCGATTCTTATTTCTGAAGAGCATAAGGTAAGAGGTAAAACAATTCCTTTTTTAGAAAAAATAACAAATGGACAAACATGAAAGAAAAACCTTTAACAAATGAAAGCTTAAGAAAGCATTTTACTAGTGACTTTGACCTTGCTAATTTTGCTATTAAATTAGCTCGTAACTTCGTTTTATCGCATGAAGGAGCAACTATTAATGATGTTTTAAAAGAGCTTGGCGAAGAAGTTCTAAAAAAATAGATGAGCAAAAAATTTCTGATCACTTCTGCACTGCCATATGCTAATGGACCATTGCATTTCGGGCACATAGCAGGAGCTTATTTACCTGGGGATTGCTTTGCCCGCTTTCAAAGACTTTGCGTTAATGACGTAGTCTATATTTGCGGTTCAGACGAATATGGAGTTGCTATTACCATGAGTGCGGAACAAGCAGGTAGATCCTATCAAGAGCATG
>PFAC01000059.1 GCA_002773835.1 Chlamydiae bacterium CG10_big_fil_rev_8_21_14_0_10_35_9
TCTCCAATAGCAACCAATTGTCCACTTTTGGCAGCTTTCTCAAAAAATGGAAAGTCCACGTCACCCAATTTGTCAACATCATGTGGAGTTGTAGCCCCTGCATTTAGCACCCAAGAATAATTGCTGTTGATTTCTAGTCCATGAATTAAGCTTTTTTCATCAATGCAGATATTTATAATATGATTAATCTTATTTTCTTGAGCCCTTGAAAGTATCTGTTCAATTTGATTATACACTCCTTCTACAGAAAGGTGGGCATGTGAGTCGAATAATTCCATAAAAAATTAAAAAGCACAGTATAATTAATAAAGTTTACTTGACATCTTCTTAAGAGATTCTCTTATAATCCTCAAAAAACTAAAATAGACATGCAATATGCATATAATAGCTTTTTCTCCCCTTATAAATTCGTTTAAACAATCTGATTTTTTTGGGAAGCTGATTTTTTTTTCTCTTTTTATTCTTTCAATTCTATCTTGGATAATTATTTTGTACAAATTTTGGCTTACAAAAAAAGCTAGGTCTTCATCAGTTTCATTTGAAAATATTCTCCATAACCAAAAAAACAACTTATTGAATCTGAACTTCAATCATATGGATTCAAATCCATTTTTAGAAATTTTTGACTCACTTAAAATACACGCGATTGAAATTTTGGATAAAAATCGATTTTTTTTACAAAAGCAAGAAAATAATTCTTCTCAAAATTTTTTAACTGATATCGATTTGCAATTAGTAGAGTCTCATTTAATTTCAAAAATTTCTAAAGAAATTCAATCATTTGAAAAAAACTTATTTATTTTATCCACTATTGTGACACTTGCCCCTTTTTTGGGACTGCTTGGTACAGTTTGGGGAATTTTAATTACATTCTCTAACCTATCTTCCAATATTTTGAGTAATAGCAACATGCTATCTGGATTATCCATGGCTTTAGGAACTACTGTATTGGGACTACTTGTTGCTATACCTGCATTAATAGGACATAACTTTTTAAAAAACTTACTTAGAGACTACCAAAAACAGATGGAAAGTTTTGCTCAAAAATTATTAGCAACTTTAGAAATTCAATATCGAAAAGTTGAACTTTTATGAAGCTAAGAAAAAAAAGCTACTTTGATGATTTGCCCCATGATGAAAATTTTATCAATTTAACCCCTTTAATCGATGTTGTTTTTGTTGTATTAATTTCTTTTATTATTATTGCCCCTCTAGTTCAAATTGAGAAAATTAATCTAGCAGAGGCAGGAGAGTCGGCAGTAAATAAAAAAATTGAAGGGATCAAAATTTATGTAAAGCCTGATGACTCCATTGAAGTGGATCAAAAAAAAATAAATTTGGATGAGCTTTTAAAAATTATGACCAATTATAAAAAACAAGACCCATCGTCAATCCCTTTTATTTTTCATGATGAAAAGGCCAGCTTTGGAAAATATCAGCAAATCAAAAACCTACTTGAAAAAATAGGTTTTGATGAGATGGATATAGTTTTGTCATCACATGGAAATTAAAAGTTTATTATTTTCTACACCACTTAAAAAAATTATCTTTTTTGTCACATGTATTCATATCGCAATGATTTTATGTTTAACCTTTTCTAAATCACCTAAAGAGCGACATAAAAAAATTCTTGTAAAAACAATATATCCCAAAATAGAACAACCAATTGTTAAAAAAATAGATACACCCGTTCAAAATACAATTAAAAAAAAATTAAAACCCACTCGCAAAAATACTAGCCGGAAAAAGAAAAGCAATACAAAGCCAGTTTCAAATCCCACTTTTACAAATAAAACAAACAACTCTTTTAAGTTGAATGAATCCATAGATTTTTTAACAGCTAATGAACCAGCCCCCCTTCCGACACACTCCAAAATTCCAGCAAAAATTCTGAAGCTGAAAATTGAAGAGAAAAATGAGACAATCATGGATACTTCGAAAATAAGTTATGAAAATGAAATAGCCGGTCATTTACAAAATCTTTTGTCCTTGCCTGAGATAGGAAAAGTTAAGGCTGAGTTGATAATTACAGCTATTGGTAAAGTTACTCACATTAAGATACTCGAATCACAAAGCAATAAAAATGAAGCTTACTTAAAAAATCAATTGCTGAAACTAAACTTTCCGTGTTTTAATGACTATAACATAAGTGACAAGCAACTCACTCTTATTGTTAACTTTAATAACAAATAAAAATGAAAAAAATTTTACTTATTATACTCCCTCTTTTTTTCTGTTTTGCTGAAAATGAAATCAATGTCAACTTATCTACCGATAACCATTTGACACCTATAAAAATTAAGGAAATTGAAAATAAAGATTTTTTCTACTCACAAGATTATTTAAACGACTTGCAAGAGGTTTTATACTTTGACTTCAACCAAAACGGAAGGAGTTATGTTTCCAAATCTAATGACTGTTTATATGAAATTAAATTGATAGCAAGTGGTAAAAATTTAAAAATTTCTTTCATTAACCACATCAGTAATTCTATCAATCGATATCAAGACATTTTAATTAGTGGAAAACTTTCTAAAGACAGGCAAAAAATTCACCAAATTTCTGATGACATCTTTTTCAAAATCTTCAAAAAACAAGGAATTGCCAGTACCAAAATTCTTTTTACAGAAAGAAGAAAAAAAGAAGGTGAATGGGTTTCTGAGCTATGTTTATGCGATTATGATGGGCATAATGTTATTCAATTAACAGATGACAACCAATATAATGTTACCCCCTGCTTTCTTCCTAAATTAAGTAGAAATGCCTTTGAAACTTTTTTATATGTATCATTTAAAAAAGGACAGCCTAAAATATTTAAAGGATCTATCGATAATCCAAATGGTGAGTCTCTTTTTTCTTTACCTGGCAATCAACTTTTACCTTGCGTCTCGCCTAACTGCAGAATGGTAGCTTTTATTAGCGATGCGGCTGGAAGAACAGATTTATTTTTACAACATTATAATTCAGTGGGAAAAGCTGAGGGAAAACCGATTCAACTATTTTCCTATCCAAGAGCAATACAAGCAACTTCAACATTTAGTCCAGACAATAAAAAAATAGCATTTGTGTCTGACAAAGATGGCCCTCCAAGGATTTATCTAATGGACTTGCCTTCAAAGTATTATAACAAAAGACAAAATGTGAAATTAATTACAAAACAAAACCGCCATAATACTTCACCTAATTGGTCCCCAGATGGTAAAAAAATAGCTTATAGTGCTAAAGTGAACGGGGTCGGCCAAATCTGGATTTATGACATAGAAAGTGATAAAGAGTGGCAATTAACAAGTGATGTATTTAACAAAGAAAATCCCAAATGGGCACCTGACAGCTTTCATCTAGTTTATAATACTGAGGACGGAAATCATTCGGAATTGTATATTATAAATTTGAATGAAAAAGATCCCCTACAAATTTCCAAAGGGGTTGGGCAAAAAAGATTTCCTTGCTGGGAGCCTGGAAAAACTAAGAGGATACCATGAGACAATTTAGTTTACTTATTTTAGTTTGCATTTTATCAGTCAGTTGCCAAAGAAACAGTTCTCAAACTTGGGAAAATGTTAAAACAGCTGGAAGATATGTAAATAAAGGGCTTAATGCACTGTGGGGCAAAGATAATGAATCACGCTTAATTACATCCGAAGAAGAATTTACCGGTCCTGCTCAAGAGGACTATATTCCACTAAAAGATGATGACTTAAAAACAACCTTTACAGCAACAGATAAGCCAATTCCGCAGTCTAACATGGCAACTGCTGCACTTCCTGAAAAAGCAAATTTTAAAAGACCAAGTGCTAAACTTGGACACATTTTTAGAGTTATGCACTTTGATACAGATGACCACGTTATCAGAGAAAAATATGATTTGATTTCTGTTGCGCGAATAGCTAGCTATTTAAAAAAACATCACAATGCATTTCTCCTTATTGAAGGACATACTGACCAAAGAGCATCAGCTGATTATAACCTGGCTTTAGGAACGCGAAGAGCAAATCACATAAGAGTATTACTTGCAAAACAAGGGGTTGACCCACAAAAAGTTATAACTGTTTCATGCGGTAAAGAAAAACCCATTGCTTTTGGCAGAACGCCTCAAGATTATGCTTTAAATAGAAGGGCAGAGTTTAAGATTTTTGAAAAATGATTAAATATAAATTAGTTTGTGCTTTCAGTTTTTTGGGCTGCTTATCGTTCCTTTCGTGCACCCCTTTAAAGTCTTCTCCCAAAGAAGAAAAACATCAAATGGAGTTGACAATCCATGAAATGCAAACAGGTATTGATGATTTAAAACATGATTATAACTCCTATCAAACTGAGCTGCAAATTTTAGATGGCAAGATAAACAGTCAAAAAAATGAAATCACATTGAAGCAGGAGCAGTTAGAATCTCAAACAAAAAAAATTGATATTTTAATGCAAAAAATAAGTAAGTTTGAAAACAAGCTTCAAAATCTTGAAGCAACTGTGAAAAATTGTGCTGAAGACATCCGCCAACTAAGTACTCATGCAAACGAAACATCACTTGCTTTTTCTCAAGTCAAAAATAAGAATGATGAGTTGGAAAGAAAAATTCTTTTGCAGGATAAAAAATTTGAAAAAATAGGAGAGCTTCGTTCAATTATTCAATCGATCGCTTCATCTGTACAATCCTTTGCCTATTACAAAGTAAAGAGAGGTGACTCTTTAGAAAAGATAGCTAAAGATCATCAAACAAGCGTAGATTATTTAAAAAAAATTAATCATTTAGAAAATGATCTAATCGTTATTGGCCAAGAATTAAAAATTCCTTCGCACTAAATTTTTTTATTTAAAATTTAATGAATTTTTTTTTCAAACTTGCTTGAATAGACCTTTTGTATTTTAGGAGTATCAATGACACAAAAAAAAAGGATCCTATTGATTGAAGATGAAGAAGATATTGCAGCTCTAATCAAACTACAAGCTGAAATATCTGGGTATAAGCTTCATGTTGAAGTTGATGGCATTAGTGGATATAGAGCAATAGAAAATGAAAAGCCCGACCTTGTTATATTAGATATCATGCTTCCAGGTCAAAATGGTCTGGATGTTTGTAGAAAGGTAAAGAACAACCCCGATCTTAAAACCATTCCTGTTATCATACTGTCTGCAAAAGGAGAAGAGCTTGATGTTGTTTTAGGGTTAGAGTTAGGCGCCGATGATTACGTTCCCAAGCCTTTTTCCCCTAAAGTTCTATTTTCCCGAATCAAGGCAGTCCTAAGAAGAGGGAAAGAACCCGAGCAAATTCCTAAAAATTTGAAGTTTGGCGAATTCACTTTAGAAGTAGATCGTTATGTGTTAAAGAGAGGTGAAAAAGTTATTCCTCTTACACTTTCTGAATTTGGCATATTAAGAAGACTCTTATCTAATAAAGGCAAGGTGCTAACAAGAAACCAGCTTTTAGATGACATTAATAATGATGATGCTTTTATTGTCGATAGAAACATCGATGTCCATATTGCCTCTTTAAGAAAAAAGCTTGGCCCAAAATTTGAATGGATTGAAACAGTTCGTGGCGTGGGATATAGATTTAAAGAAGAATAGTCTTTGTTTTTAACTATGGACAAATTATTTTGCAATTCGGTATTTGAATTAGTAATAATGAACCGTAATAAAAGGATATTTTTATGAGCTCTAAGTATATTACTCCTATTATTCTTTGCATGCTAAGTTTTAGTTGCGCAAGCAAAACAGCTTCAGGAGCTTTGGTTGGTGGTGGCCTTGGAGCTGCTACTGGTGGAATTGTTGGCGGTGGAAAAGGAGCTTTAATTGGCGGTGCGGTCGGTGTAATTGCTGGTGGTTTGGTTGGCGCTGCATTAGATGAGCAAGATAGAAGAATAATGGAGCAGAGATCTCCTTCTACAGTTAGCCGGATGGATGAGGGGCGCCCCCTTACAATTAACGATGTCATTCAACTCTCTGAAGGAGGTGTAAGTGATGAGACCATCATTGGATATATGAGACAAACTGGAGCTAGATACAAGCTTAACCAATCTCAAATTAGAAAAATGCAAAATGCAGGAGTTAGCCAAAGAGTAATCAATTACATGATCGACACTGGTTATTAAAAATATTTTTTTACACTTGCTCTGAAAAAAATAAAGTAGTTAAAATTTAATTTCTGGTCTCAAAGCAAACGTCCAATGGCAATTAAATTAGAAAAAAGTGATTCTTTTGACTTTAATGTTTTTCAGCAAAACCTGCACCAACATTATCGAAAGCTTTTACACTCCTTTAAAAAAATCCTTCGATCATACGTCAAATTTAATCTGTTTTTTTCATTTTTATTTGTCATTGAAATCGTTACTTTTTTTATTTGCTTAACGTCCACAATTTATTTAGCTTTTTCATTAGGCAGCTTGTTTCTTACAACCTTTTCTTACTTTGTGATTCTTTTTTATTTCCAAGCAAAAAAGCCTGAACAGATCCAGCAAATAAAAAATCAATTTATTGATTCTTGTAAAAAGCTAGTTACAGCCCCTAAGGGGCACCCTGATCATCATTTGTCTATAGCTCATGCAGCACTTAGGCTAGTAAGTTATTTACATGGCTTTGAGTGGAATTTATACCATCCGCCAAAGTTACTTCATGCGACACTTCCTTTTTTTGAAAAAATGAGTGTTTACTTTCATTGGAAAGATGTTCATAAAATGAAGGAAATGCTTTTACAATCGGCTATTGAAGAACATATTAATCAAATTCGATTTACTCCGACAAATTTAGAAGTGCACACTTCTTTAGCTAATAGTTACGTTTCCCTATCCAAGCTTTATTTAAATCCACAGAAATATCCCCATCAATTTTTACTCCAAAGGCAAGTTCAAAAGCTTATTCCTATTTTTCAGGAAAAATTTAAAATAGCATCTACAAGAGCTATAGAGGAGTTTAAAATTATCAATAACTATGCTCCAGATGATCCTTGGGTTCATCTTCAGCTTGCTAAAAGTTATAGCGACTTGCAGATGCCAGAAAATGAAGTTAGTGAATATGAAACTGTTTTAAAGCTGAAGCCTGATGATAAAGATATACTATTTCGACTAGGTGTTCTTTACTTTGAACAGGGATTGAATGCCAAGGGACTAAAAGTATATGAAAGTTTAAAGAAAGCCAACTATCAAAAAGCGGAAAGTCTAATTCGTTTTTTTGGCTGCTTCAATGATCAAACATTATTTGAAGATACGTTTTAAAATTTTTTTAATTTCAATTTTCATCAGTTAATTTGGAGAAATAATCTTGCATCGGTATAATTGTCGACGTAGATTATAGGTAAATTCATGCGTTTTTTTTCAAAGTCCTTTGTCGCTCTTGCGTTTTTGACATCTTCTATTTTTTCTGATTATCATTTAGAACCCACAACCGAGCAAGAAGCCTTTTTTATTAGAAGAATAATCGAGTATTACGAAGAAAATGATTTTCAACTTTTTCAAAAGGAAATTGAAAATTTTTTAACAGCTCATCCTAAAAGTGCATTGAAAGATGATCTTTTAGCACTTTTAGCAGATCATTTTATGAAAGAAGAAAAGCTAGACCAAGCTCTGGAAAATTACCGAAAAATTAACTCCTTTGAAGTAAGGCAAAAAGTAATTTTAAATTACCTTCAAGCTCTATACCAAGCACAAAACTATGAAGAGCTATTGCAAGTAGCAGAACCTCATCTAGACGCTTTTTCATCTAATAACCCCCAAAGCCATTATCATTTACATTTTTTATATGCTGAAAGCATGTATAGACTAGCCATTGACCCTAGTAAAAACAAGAAGCTACGAATAGAAAATGCTCAAAAGGCAATTAGCTTATTAGAAAAACTTACAAGTCCCCATAAATCTCTTGAAGCCTCTTATTCTTTAGCGCATTTATACTATATAACCAAACAATTTGCGAAGAGCTCTAGTTTGTATCTGGAATTGGCAGAAAAAGACCCTTCGGAAAAGGAAAAAAATCTTTTCAAAGCCGCTACTATTCAAATGCATTTCGATAAGCCATTGGCGGCCCAAACGTTTATGCAAATTTGCCATATTGGGAAAGACCACGCAGAAGATGCTGCTTATAATAGAATGATTCTACTATTTGACCTAGACAAGTTTTCAGAATTAATTCTAGCTAAAGATCAGCTTCTTAGAACATTATCTAAAGAAAAAAAGCCTCTTTTACATTTTTTATTGGGTCAATCACACTTTCAAAGAAAAGATTTGAAAAGATCCATAGTTGAGCTTAAAACTTTTTTATCCAATGCATCCAATTTTGCTGAACAGCAACAAATTGCTTTATTTACTTTAGCTGAAATTGCAAATACTCAGGAAGACTTAACGCTTTTTGATGAAGTCATTTCTCAGTTTCCTAAGGAGCATCTAGACGAAAAGATGCACCAGGCGATATTTGCGCATGGAGTTTTATGCAAAAAGAAAAAGCTATATAGAGAAGCTAAAGAAGATTTTTCTCGGCTGTTGCAAGCTGCATTTAATGAAGAAAACGTATTATTTGAATATGCTCACCTTCTGTTCGAATTAGAAAACTTTCAGGAAAGTCGTGAGCATTTCTTAAAACTCGTCCAGCAATTTCCGAAAGCATCTGATTTAGCAAGTTCTCTTAACTACTTTGTGCAGTCTTCACTGAATCTTTCAGAAAAGTCCCAAACAAAAGAGCAACAAGGGCGTTTGATTGAAGACATAAGGCTGGCATTAGATCAAAAAAAGCATTTATCTGCTGAAGACAAATGCGCTTTTACGTATTTGCTAGCTAAAACATATTATCAGTTAAATTCGTTCAAGGAATCCAAAAAGTTATGTAACGAACTGCTGCACGAAAAGCTATCTTCTGAACTTCATAGAGAATGCCACCTTCTTTTAAGCAATATATATATAAATGGATTCCAAGATCATGAAAGTTTTCGTAAACATGCTGAAAAAGCATTAGAAAGTGATCCATCTTTTGAAAATAATGGAAAAGTTCACCTTGCTCTTTTCAATAGTTATTTGCATCACACTAAAAATGGATTTGATAAAGCAAAGACTGCCCGCCATTTATTTTCAGCAATAAATGCTAAAGAAAACATAAAAAAAGAAAATCTTTTTTGGCTTGCTGATTTTTTCTGGAAAGAAGAAAAAGACATGCAAAAAGCTATTCAAATACTGGAATTAGCCCTCCCCTTAGAGACTTTAAAAGAAACGGCTTTTCCTTATGAAGAGGAAATTATAAAACTTGCAAGACTGTATAATGCTGTTTCTCAGCAAGATAAGTGCCTTGCTATTCTAGAGCAGTTAGAAGTACAGTATCTTCAATATCCAGATAAAAATTGGAAATATCCAAAACAAGTTAGGTTTGAACTTGCAAAGCAACATGAAAGAAAAGAAAACTTTGAAAAAGCTGTTATCTATTATGATGAAGTAGTCAAAAACTCTTTTTCATTTCAAGAAGAACATATAGCAAAGTCTGCATTACAAGCTGCAAGAATACGATTAAATTCTTTATCTAATGACGATTTTAAAGTAGATAACCCAATCATCGAAAAGATCTTGCACCAACTAAAAAACTTGACTATTCAAAGGTCTTTAATAAATGAGCCTGTCCATTTTGAAGCCGCTTTTGAATATGTAGACTTAAGATCCAGACTTGAAAACCCAAGCAACTTTGCGGAAAAAAAGTTAAGCTTACTCGAAAAAATGAAGCAAAAGTTTTCTTCTAAAAATTCTATTATTGACAAAGAATACCACATGGCAAGAAAAGGAAATTCAGATAAACAAGTCATATACTCTACTTATATGAGACTTTTGGATAGTGAAATTCTTGCAACCCAGGCGCTTGTCGAACAAGATAATAAAGAGCTTAAAGACAAAGCCCAAATAGCTTTTAAGGAATTGCAAAGCAAATCATCTTTAAATCCTTTTCTTCAAAAAAGGATAGAAAAGAATATTAGTAACCTTACCCTTAAGCAGTAGAAGCGATGCAATCGGAAAAAAAACAATTTAATTATCTTTTGATCTGCCTATTCGTTTCTTTATTTTTACATTTAGGTGGGATCTATTTCATACAGAAATACTCTTTATGGTTTTATTCGCCTATTAAAGAGTCACTAGCCTCAGAAGAAAAGCCGTCGCTTTCTAAGCTAGAAAAAACTAAGATCTTAAAGCAGGTTGTAGATGTTATTGCAAAAGAGAAAAAAGAAGTAGTACATATCCCTTTGCTAGAAGACTCAACCGACTTTTCAGCAGCTACAGACTTACATACGCCTTTAAAGAATAAAGAACTCCCACTTGCTCACCCTTCTTTTGACCCTATTAAATGGACTGAAGAGCATTCTTTTGCAAGGGCGCCTAGAACTGAAAACTCTTTAAGTGATAACAAAAAGGAAATTTTAGCTAAGTTGCTTAGCTCAGTTCAATCGGCCGGCTTTAAAAAAATCGAAAAAACTGAAAGCTACGATTTTCAATGCAAAAATGAAGAGTTAAGCTCCTACAGTACTAAAAATCCATTCTTTCCAAAACTGGATTCTTCTCAAAGAAAAAAAATAGAAAAAGTATTTAATGAACAAAAAAAGCAACAGCCCTTTGTTTTTGCACATTCATCTATAATCCCCCCTTCTATAAAAAAGTTTCAAATTGTATCTCCCAAGCTGCCTTCTTTAGAGCAATTAAATACTTATACCTATGAAGATGACTTTGAGGTCGATGTGGTAGCAGCACCTGTTGAGGGTGGTCAATATATTTTTGCAGTTACTTTAATTCCTAAAGCAGACATTGATCTTCCTAGAATTAGACAAAACTTTTTCTTTTTAATTGATAGATCTAATTCAATTCAGAAACGAAGACTTAAAGTCACAAGAGACGCTGTTTATCATGGAGTTTCCTCCATAGATGGTGAAGATATGTTTAACATTATTGCTTTTGACAGCAAGGTAGATAAGCTTTTTCCAAGTATGAAAACGGTATCAAAAGAAGCTAAGCAGCAAGCTAGACGCTTTCTTATAGGACAAAAACTTGCCAGTTTTTTTGCATCGCCCAATATTTACAACTGTCTCTACACCGTTTCTAATTTAATGCAAGAAGATGGCGCTATTAACAATGTTATCTTACTTTCCAACGGACAAGGCCTTTCTCATGAATCTTTAGAGCACTACTTTATGGGGCAATGGACAAATACAAATTATGGAAAAGCTTCACTTTTCTCCATTGCAATGAACGATGACTCGCATGTAACTGATTTAGAGCTCATGAGTATAATAAATAGAGGATGGTTGATTAACTCTTCTACAAAGGGAGGAATTAATCGCAAGCTTATGAAGCTTTTAAAGACTATCAATAAACCCATTTTGCAAGACATGACCTCTACTGCGACTTCTTTCTCTTTAGAAAACTCACTTACTCTTTTTACCCCATTTAAGCAGCTACCAAACCTGTATGCTAATCAGCCTTATGTAATTTTAGGAAAATGTGATCAGCTAGAAGATTTTGTTTTAACACTACAAGGCAAAAACCATGGCAAGTGGATAAACATAAAGAAAAGAATTGATTTATCTAATGCTAAGCAAGGAGATGAGGCGTTAGAAGAACAATGGGCTTTACATGAAGCATGGGATCGCTACCGAAGCTACCTAAAAACGGCAGACTCTACTTACTTGGAGCAGGCTAGAATGATTTTAGAGCCTTACAATATTGAGCCAGCCTTTAAATGAGTTTAAAAGTTACAGGAGGCATCTACAAAGGGAGGAAAATAGCATGTCCTAAAAATATTGCCAGGCCAACGCAATCTATTATGAGACAATCCCTTTTCAATTCCATTCAAACCTCTATTTTGGATGCTTTTTTTCTCGATTTATTTTCTGGAAGCGGCATTATGGGGATAGAAGCCATTAGTAGAGGAGCAAAGTATGTAACTTTTGTTGATAAAAGCCCCCTAGCTGTTAAAGTGATCAAAAGTAACCTATCATCTCTACAGATTCAAATAGATCATCAAGTCATTTCAAATGATGCCATTGCTGTTATTAGCCAATTAGATACTCCTTATGATTTTATTTACTTAGACCCTCCTTACAAAATTGCTGTAGAAATTGCTCCCAAAGTTCTTTACCAATTACAAAAAAGAAATATCTTAAAAGATGATGGTAGCATTTTTTTAGAAATGAGCTCAAATGACTACAGGGAATTTGAAATTGAGAATCTAAAGTTAGTAAAACATAAAAAATTTGGAAGTTCAGTCTTGCAACAATACAAGCATAGTTTTTAAAGTTAAAATTATGAAAAAAGCACTGTTAACAGGGAGTTTTGATCCCCCGACTCATGGACATTTGAGTATTATTAAAAGAGCAGCACGTCTTTGTGATAAACTATATGTTGGCATTGCTATCAACCCAGCCAAGATAGAAACATCTTTACTGAGCAATGCTAAAAAAAAGATGCTTTTAGAAAACCTGACAAAAGCTATTAAAAATATTGAAGTTGTTTTATTTGAAGGATTGGTTTCTGACTTTACAAAAACTAACGAAATAGATTTCCTTATACGAGGATTGAGAGCCTTTAGTGATTTCGAGTATGAGTTTAGAATGGCCATTGCCAATAAAAAGCTAGCAGATGTAGATACTATCTTTTTAATGGCAGATGTTGAACATACTCATATTAATTCTTCTTTAATTAGAGAAATAGCCTATTTTGGTGGACCTATTGAAAAGTTTGTGCCTCAAGAAGTTGCTGAGGCACTCAAACAAAATTCCTAATTTACTTTTTTTCCAGCTTTATAGTGCATAACTGTTTCTTTGCCATTCTGGTCATATTTTCTTTTAGCACCATGAAGCTTATCATCTACAAAAGTTTGTAATAAGTATGGCTTTCCATCGGGATAATATTTATTGAAATGTCCATGCCTTTTACCATCTTTATACTCTCCTTCAAAAATTAGCAGTTCATTTTCATTCCAATATTTGGAAATGCCGTCTAGGTTGTCCATGTTATAAACATTAATCGATGCCAGCTTTTGATTTTCATAAAAAGTTTTTTCTTCTCCATGCTTAGCATCATCAACAAAAGGAACCTGTCTAAAGATTTTTCCATTAGGGTAAAACTGCACGGCAAGCCCATCTTTTTTATCGTTTTTAAAAGAAAGCTGCATGAATAGCTTCCCATCAGGACTGTAAATCGTTGCAGGCCCATTTTTCATGTTCTGATGATAGTTGGTTTCTGCGATTTTAATCCCTTTCTCATTGTACTCAATAACTTTGCCTTCAATTTTATCATTGATATAGTTAGCCTCAATTGCTTTAAACTTTTCCCCCTTTTCATTCGATGGAAAATAAATAACATGCGGACCATGTTTTAAATTGTTTTTAAATGTAAAATGAACCTCTCGTCCATCTTTGCCTTTTTCAAAATATTTTCCATCCAATTTGCCTAGTTTATAGTTGCCTTCTTCTAATAAAGCACCACTTTGATCATAAAGAGATTTTTTTCCATTAAGTTCTCCGTGCTCATAACCAACCAATGCCTCTACAGTTCCATTCAAATGAAATGTTTTTTGATCTCCATGCAGCTTGCTATTATTATCGTAATAAAAGACTTGCGCAACTTGTTGAGGCTTGTTTTGTTCTTTGGGATAGTACTGAGTATGACGTCCTACAGGCTGTCCTTTTTTGAATTCTTGTTCTATCTGTAAGTTTCCATCTGGATACCACCCCAATAACTTTCCATCAAGAATGTCATCCGTATAGAAAGCTACTTTTTCTTTAGAGCCATTTTTGTAAAACCACTCTTGCTTGCCACATCTTTTGCCGTTGACGAACTGAAAACGATAGTGGAGGTTTTCTTTATTGTACCACTTTACTATTGTACCTTGTGGCAGTCCTTTTTCAAATTTTGCTTCATAAATTAAACTTCCATCTTCAGCCCATTCTCTATGCCAACCATCTTTTTGACCTTCACTAAACTCCACTTTTTGCTGCAGGTTGCCATTGGCATACCATATGCTTTGCATCCCGTGGGGCATGTCATCTTTGTATTGTGTCATTAATCGTATATTGCCGTTATCATACCATTCAGATACGCCACCACTTTTAAGACCGTTTTTAAACGGAATTTTTTTAGCTACAGAGCCATTTTCATACCATTCTTCGTGGGTGCCTTCCAGCTTCCCATTAGAAAAACATGTTTTAAGTTTAATTTGACCAGATGGATAATATTCAATCTGTTCGCCTTCTCTTTCTCCGCCTGCATATTGATAAGAATTTTTTAGCTGTCCATTACCATACCATTCATAAAATGAGCCGTTTAGTTTCCCATTCTTTTGAAAAAATTCCCTTAACTTAGCTCCATTTTCACTATATTCAATAATTGGCTCTAATAGCTCTCCTTCTGAAGAATACTTAGCTACATAATTGGATTGGCCATTAGGAAAATTTTTCCAATGGTTTCCCATAGGTTTGCCAAAATTATATTGACCGCTTCCAAGCACTGTCCCCTCTTCATCATAAAAAGTTTCTTGGCCATGCTTATTCCCTGCAACATAAGAACACCTATACATTTCCTTTCCGTTGGGATAATAACGCAGATGTGTGCCAATGGGTTTTCCATCTTCAAAATCCAATGCCTCAAGAATAGATCGTTCCTCATCATAAATTACTAAGGCTGGATTTTTTCCATCTCCTTGGAGCTTTCCATTCACATATCTTCTTTGAGACTTTAATGCTTTTGAGTCGAACCATTCTAAGATTTTTCCGTCAACAACCCCATTCTTATAGGGAATAAGCAGGGCTTTAACCCCATTTGCATGATAATGAACATAATCACCATCAAGTTGACCATTTATATAATGTCCTTCCTCTTTCAGCTCTCCCGTGTCATAAAAAGTCTTTGTACTCCCCTCTCTTATCCCCGCTTTATATTGTGTTAATGATTTAATTTTTCCATCGGGAAATAAGAACTTTTCCTCACCATCCTGCAAGCCTTCTTTGTAACTTGTAATTTTTGTAACATTCCCTTTGCGATCAAACTCTACTTTAGTTCCGTGAGGGACATTGACGGTGCCATAAGTCTTGGCAACAGAAGAATCTTTGTCTACAACAGTCAGATCCATCTCTGATTCTATTTTTCCATTCTCATATAAATGAATTTCTTTAGCCGCCCTTTCTTTATTCACATCTAAAGGCTCAAAAAAAATAATAACTTTGCTGCCTCCATTAGGATAGGTTTGAACAACTTCTGAGCGCCAATTCGGCTCTCTTTGCTTTAAAACTTGAAAAGGTTTTGGCTCTGCTAGTGCAGTTAAAGTAAGCATCGGAATAAGAAGGAAAAATATTTTTTTCATAGTCGTGATTTTTTATTGTTATTTCATCTTGCAAGGTTAGAAAATATCAGGGTTTTCCATCAATATGGAATAAACAAATCAGAACAAAAAAGTTTATTAAGCTAATTAATTATTATTTCTTTTTTATAAGACTTATTTCTTGAAACAATAGAAATTAGACACTTAGGTTCAATTACACTATTAGAATAAATATCCAAAAATATTTTTACTGAATTTGTTTTATTCTGGAAAATTTCTGCATTTCGAATTAAATTTTTTCCGGTCGGCAAAAGACAATGACCTTCAACCGTGTAGTAAATGTTATTTTTGACTTGAGAAATTGACAATTGCAGGTCTTCGTTTCTGATTCTGGCTATCTTCTGACAAAGACTAATGGATTTCTCAAATCGCTCTACCTCCGAAAAAAACCGATCATGCTGCAGCTTTTTATAGACCCAGTAAGTAGAAACAGAACTTATGGTTGCCAAAATAGAAAAACAAATAAGAATTTCTAATAAGGTAAAAGGTTTTTTAGAATTCAAATTCCCCTTTCACTTCTTGCAGTTTTTTATCTTTTTTCTTTTTCTTATCTTCAAGTTTATTTAGATGATCTGAAACTACTTCTATGTCATCACCCTTTTTTCTGATTAAAAAAGGCTGTCCCCATCCGTCTACTAAAAGCTTATCCACATCTTTCGCAAGGCCTGATTCTTTAATAAACTCTCGAGAGTTAGTAACAACTGTCTCTATGTCATATCCATTAGCTACTTCTAAAAGAAGGATGTCTTTAATCTGCCTTATGCTCTCTTTTGTTTTAAATTCTTTACCCTTGTCTAGACTTCCCTTGAGGTTATATCCGATGGCAGCACCAATTAAGCTTATTAAAAAAATGACTATCATCATTTCTAGCAAAGAAACTGCTCTTTTTTTACACATGCATTGACTCCTATTAATAGTTCATAAACGAACTTACATCGGTTAATGGTAGCAAAACAGCGAGTAAAACCAAACCAACGATTGTACCTAAAATGAGTAAAATAACCGGCTGTAAAACGCTTGTTAAGAATAACAGGTTTTTTCTTAAATCCTCATCTTCAATGTCCGCTATTTGCCGCAACATTTGAGGAAGCTTTCCACTTTTTTCAGCAATTGCCACCATCCTTGACATTAATATCGGTACATAAGGAATTTTTAACAGCTGCTCACTAAAACTTTTACCTTCTAAAATTTTTGATTCAATTTTTGCAAAATGGGCTTCTAAAAGAGGATGATCCATTACTTTACGCGCTAAAGGTAAAGTTTCCATAAAAGACACGCCCCCTTCTAGCAAGGAAGACATAGCACGGCAATACCGTATGAGAGCTGTTTTCTTTGTCAATCTTCCTAAGACTGGTGCATTTAAAAGGACTTTCAAAAAGGCATTTTTTAAAGGACGATAAAAAAATGAAATGCCGATCAGGCAAAAAACAGTAAATAGTGAGGAGAAAAAAAACTTTACATGCGCATTTAAAAATGCACTAAGGTTCAAAATGAGCTTAGTAAAAAAATGTACATTCCTGTCTTCAAAAAGATCCTTTAAGGTTGGTATGACAAAGAAAAATAAAGATAATAAAATAACAAAGCTAAATCCCATTAAAATTGCTGGGTAAATAAGAGTGCCGATTACTTGTTTTTTTAAAGAAAGTTGCTTGGCAATCAATTCACTGGCCTCATGCAGGGCTTCTGCTAAATTCCCAGTTTGCTCAGAGTTTTTTACAATCGAGCGAAATAAGGGATCAAAAAAGTTTGAAAAGCTTTCTAACGCTTTTGAAAAAGATATCCCTTTTTGTATTTGATCACATAAATCGACAATGACTGGATGAATTTTCTGACTACGATATTTTTCTTCCAATGCAACGAGTGAGTCATATAAGGGCAATGAGGCGCTGAGTAGCTTGGCAAGCTCTCTTGAAAAACTTAAAATCTCTTTTAATGAAAGGTTCTTTGTAAGTGCATTTTTTTTTAAAAGAGAGATATCTAAAGGAATCAGCTTCTTTTCAAAAAGCTTTTTTTGCACGTCACTGATAGATGGTGCATCTAAGATCCCTTTTGATTTTTTCCCTTTTTCGCTAATAGCTTTGTATTGATAGATTGGCATTATTCATCATTCATTCGGGTAACTCTTAAAATTTCCGCACTTGTAGTTATCCCTTGTTTAATTAGGCTTATTCCATTTTGCCTTAATGTTTTTACTTCTATATTTTGTTTTAGGCTTTGAGAATCGGCAGTAGCCAGTATTTTTTCTTTCATGGAAAAGTCTATATTTAATAATTCATAAATAGCGCACCTTCCTTTATACCCACTATGGAAGCATCGACTGCAGCCTTGTCCTTTAAAAAACCTTATAGGTACTTCAAAGTTTACCCCTAACTCGAGTAACTCTTCGGAGCTAGGAAAATAGGAAGTGCGACAATTAGGGCAGATTTTTCTTACTAATCTTTGCGCTAAAATGCCTACTAAGGAAGAAGATAAAAGGTATTTTTCTATCCCCATTTCAGCTAAGCGTGTAATGGCTGAAGGAGCGTCATTTGTGTGCAACGTTGACAAGACTAAATGCCCCGTTAAAGAAGCTTGGATAGCAATTTCTGCTGTCTCTTTATCTCTTATTTCTCCAATTAAAATTACATCCGGGTCTTGCCTCAAAATATGGCGAAGACCAGTGGAAAAAGTGAGATCGATTTTGGGATTAACATTGATTTGAGC
>PFAC01000008.1 GCA_002773835.1 Chlamydiae bacterium CG10_big_fil_rev_8_21_14_0_10_35_9
GGACTGTCAAATATACCTTCTTCAAATGAATCCTGGTATACAGCATCCGGGTGTCCAATAACATCGGGAACAAATCTTATAACAGCATCTACAAATACTACTGCTGCCGGACATCCGCTTGTTAAAACGTAATCCCCAATACTCACTTCCCTATCGACACAGGTATCAATAATCCGTTGGTCAATCCCTTCATAATGACCGCATAGTAAAATCAAATGATCATACTCGGCTAAAGTATGACACATTTGAGAGTTTAGCTGCCTTCCTTGGGGAGACAGGTAAATGACGTGTGAGTTTTCTTTTCTCACACTATTGATGGCACTTTCTAAGGGCTCTGGCATTAAAACCATTCCCGGCCCTCCACCATAGGGCCTATCATCTACTGATTGATGTTTATCTTTAGCAAAGTCCCGAATATTATGGGATCGAATATTAACCAGCCCTTTTTCTCGAGCTCTTTTAATCATGCTTGCATTAAAAGGACTGTCAAAATACTCGGGAAACAAAGATAAAATGTCTATCAGCATATTATGCTTTTTTCTTTTTATCCTTAAGGCGAAGCTTTTTAGTTAGTTTTTTTTCTAGCAATCCTTTTACTAGATCTGGAGAAGACTGTTTTACTAAAGCATGGGCTTTAGGTGTCATTATAGCTCCCTTATCTAACCAAAGCTGAACCTTGTCCGCATCAATAAAGAGATTTTTTTCGTTCTCTTCATGTGGGTTGTACCAACCTAACATTTCGATATATTTACCATCGCGTGGATTTTTTTTATCTGTAACGACAAGACGATATGTCTGGCGGTTTGTCCTTCCTTGTTGGCGTAATCTAATCATTAGTGCCATTTCATTTCCTCCATCTGGTGTTTCATGTCTGACATTCCTCCTTTAAAGAGGGACTTTTTTAATCCTGGCATTTTTTTCATAAATTGCTTCATTCGTTTAAAGCCTTTAACCATTCTATTCACTTCTTCTATTTTAAGCCCACAACCCTTAGCTATACGTTTTCTTCGACTATGAATGAGGTCATCCTTTTCGCGTCTTTCATTTGGCGTCATAGAAAGAATAATAGATTCTACTTTTTTTAATTCAGTCTCTGATAAATCAAAATCTTTCATTCCCGACATTCCGGGGATCATCCCTAAAAGGGACTTTAAAGAGCCCATTCTTTTAACCATTCTCATTTGCTTGAGATAGTCTTCGTAGGTAAATGAGGCTTTTTTAAACTTTTGCTCTAATTCTTTTTCTTCCTGGTCTGTAATAGCATCTTGAGCCTTTCTAACTAAATTAATGACATCTCCCATCCCTAGAATACGGTCTGCCATTGACTTTGGGTTAAAAAGTTGAAGGTCTTCAATTTTCTCTCCAATACCTTCAAATTTTAGAGGCTTATTCGTAATCTCTCTTATAGAGATAGCAGCTCCAGCTCTTGCATTTCCATCGAGCATCGACAAAATAGAACCAGTAATTTCTATTTGTGCATTAAATTCTTGAGCTGTTTTAACAGCATCCTGTCCTGTCGTTGCATTGGCAACAAATAAAACTTCGTCAGGGCTGAGCACTCGTTTCATCTCTTTAAGCTCGTCCATCAGCTTGTCATCTACATGCAGTCTCCCTGCTGTATCAACGATCAGAACTTCAAACCCTTCTTTTTGCGCTTTTTCAAGAGCTTTTTTTGCTACTTTTACAGGATTTTTCTCTCCTCTATCCGTATAAACGGGAATGTCAATAGCTGAGGCTAGCTTTTCCAGCTGGTCCATTGCCGCAGGTCTAGCTAAATCACAACCAGCTAGTAAAATCTTTTTTTTACCTTCTTTTTTCGCTATATAATTAGCTAATTTTACCGAATGGGTAGTTTTACCGGATCCTTGCAACCCACATAGCATGATAACACTAGGCACCCCTTTCAAAGCCAAAGGAGCTTCATCATGTCCCATTAGCTCAATGAGTCCGTCATGGACCATTTTCGTAAACTGCTGAGCTGGCTTAACTGACTTAATAAGGGTTTCACCAATAGCTTGCTCTTTAAGCCTTTTAACTAAAGTACTTGCAACTGTATAACTTACATCAGCTTCCAAGAGAGCTAGCCTGACATCCCTCATAGCTTCTGCAATATTATCTTCGTTTAGTTTCTTAGGGGTTTTTAATTTAGTAACTAACCCTTGAAACTTTTCAGTAAAAGACCCAAACATAAAAAAAAACACTAGGTTTTAATAATTTATAACGTTAATAGAATAATCTAAAAAATCATTCTATTTCAAGGAAAAAGAACCTATCTAACCCTGCCCAATCAGCGTAAAATTCTTTTTTCACCCAAAAGGGCTGATTAAAAATTTTATTTAACCCCTCTTTCTGAGTTGAACCAATTTCAAAAAGGACTTTTCCACCAGGGTTAAGATGTTTATGCAAGCTCCTTGAAAGCTTCTCATAATGCTCATAACCAGTTTTTCCTGACAGTAAAGCTATTTTAGGCTCAAAAGGATTATTAGCCTCCAAATATTCACTTTCTGATAAATAAGGAGGATTGCAAAAAATAAAATCTGCTTTTTGGTTTTTGAAAGGTGATAAAAGAGATCCTTTTAAACTCTGAATAGTCACCTTATTTTCTTCCGCATTTTTAAGGGCCATTTTCAAAGCTGATTGAGAAATATCTGAAGCAACAACTCTTAACTCAGGAAAATGTTTTTTGGCAGCGATAGCCAAGCACCCTGTCCCTGTGCATACATCAAACAAAACTTTATTCGTCAAATCTAAATTTTTTACTCTATTGATAAAATGTTCAAATAAAATTTCAGTTTCTACTCGAGGAATTAAAACAGAAGAATTTACGTTAATTGAACAAGAAAAAAAAGTAACCTTACCTAAAATATACTCTAGAGGAACACCCTTTGCCTTTTTGAATAAAAGCTTTTTTATGGCTTCTACAGTTTTAGAATCAATTTTTCTTTCAAATTGAAGGTATATATCAAGTCGATCTAAACCTAAAACAAAAGCAACAATCTCTTCAGATGCTCTTTTATAATTTTCACAAGATCGTTTTTTTAAATAAGAAAAAGAGTAATGTAAAACTTCTTCAACAGTTTTCATCACACTTCAAATTTTTTCTGATAGTAAAAGGATATAAGAGCATTAGATACTTCTTCTAACTCCCCTTCCATTACTATATCTAAATTGTAAAGGGTAAGACCTATTCTATGATCTGTAATTCTATTTTGTGGAAAGTTGTAAGTTCTTATTCTTTCTGACCGGTCTCCAGAACCCACTTGAGATGATCTCAACTCAGAGATCTCCTGCTTTTGCTTTCTTTCTCTTTCTTCAGCAACCTTAGCTTTTAAAAGCCTAAGCGCCTTATCTTTATTTTTAATTTGACTTCTTTCATCTTGACAGCAGACCACTGTGTTAGTTGGGATATGCGTAATCCTTACAGCAGAGTCTGTGGTATTTACATGCTGACCACCTGCTCCCGAAGCACGGTAAGTTTCAATCCTAAGATCTTTATCATCTATTTGAAACTCCTGCTCTTCAGGCTCGAGCAAGATTGCTACAGTAATAGCAGAAGTGTGAACGCGACCTTGCGTTTCAGTTGCAGGAACCCTTTGAACTCGATGTGTACCTGACTCAAACTGCATGTAACGGAAAACATTTTTTCCGGTCAAAGCCCAAATATACTCTTTGTAACCACCAAAATCAGATTCCGTACATGAAATCAATTCGGTATTCCACCCCATTTTAGAGGCAAAATTTTTGTACATTCTAATGCAGTTACCCACAAAAATAGCAGCTTCATCCCCCCCCGTTCCAGCGCGAATCTCCATGATAATATTTCTATCATCTCTTGGATCAGGTGGAACAATTAAAGTCTGAAGCTTACTTTTTAAAACTTGGATTTCTGCACTCAAACTAGAAAGCTCTTCCTCAATAATAGAGGTCATTTCGGGATCCGACTCCAGTTTCATAAGCTCTTTGTTCTCTTGAACCGCTTTTTTACTACTGTTGTACTTTTCCCAAACCTCCTTCAAAGTAGAAAGATGAGAGTACTCTTGTGTAAGTTCTTTATATTTTTTCTTATCCGATAAAACATCTGGCTCTCCAAGCAGCCCTTCCACAATAATTAATCTATCAAGTAGCTGCTGGACTTTTTGTTCTATCATTACTTCTTCTTAGACTTTGCTACTTTTTTCTTAGGTGCAGCTTCTTTTTCTTCTTGCTTTTGCTGATCTTGCATCTGCTGCTCTTTTTTCATTTTGTAGCGTTTTGTGAACTTATCCACTCTTCCTTCTGTATCAAGAATTTGAGTACTTCCAGTATAAAAAGGATGGGAAGATGAAGAAATAGAAACCTTAACAGCAGGATATTCTTTTCCTTCAAATTCAGCTCTTTCTTCTGTTTGCAAAGAGCTGCCAATTAAAAATTTTGCTCCAGTAGAAGAGTCTATAAATAATACGTCTTGATATGGAGGATGTATTTCGTCTTTCATTCCAGTCACCTATATGAAAATTTTCCCTATAAGAGTACCCTTTGAGGGCTAATTAACTCAAGAATTTTTAGGGAAATGGCTATTAAGTTTTACTGAAATAGTATATACTTCTGGCAAAAACTCCTAGTATTAAAAAATGTTTTCAAACTACAACTCATCTATTTATACAAATACACCCAAGCCCCTTAAAATAATTATTGCATTATCAGTTGTGTTAACATTGCTTTGCTCAATTGTTAAACCATTTATACCTTTACTAGGCTTAAGTGTTGTCGGCTTTTTAAGCGGTCAATATTGGCAAATTTTTTCCTTTACATTTTTACAGCCAGAAGCTGGCATCATCAACTTTTCATCAATCCTTCATTTATTCTTATATATGGCTGTCATTTGGACAGCTGGAAATGAAATAATAAAAATAAAAAGCTCATCTACTTTTTTAACTCTCTACTTCAGCTCAGCCTTAATCAGCGGTCTTGCCACCTTAGGTTTTATGCATCTTTTCCAAAACTATACTATAGCGTTTGGTCTACCCTTAATAGCCACTTCATTAATTACTGGCTGGGTTATGCTGAACCCTTTTTCAAGAATATATTTATTCCATTCTTTTCCTGTTCAAATATCTCATCTAGCCTCAGCCTTTTTATTAATAAGAGGACTTTCTCTTTTATCAGATGAACAGTACTCTGAGTTTTTTTCCACTTTGACTATTATCATATTTAGTTATTTGTACTCCTTGATCATGTGGAAGAACAACGGACCTTTTAAAAAATGGCATAAACTCGAGGATATTGTTATCCGCCTTTTTCAATTTAAAATTAGAAGGAAAAAGGCAAATATTTATGACATAAACGAAGAAAGGAAGAACCGCAACTTTTTTTAATCTTCCCGCTCATTTAAAAGCGCATTCAAGGCACTATGCACAGATTGTATTCCGTGCAAAAAACCTTCTTCATAACGAAATAAAGGATGATTTTCTAACTGAGGATAGTCATTTGGCTGCAAAAGATCTTCGTCAGTAATATTTGGTACATAATTTTGAGCCAGTTTGCGAAGTCTAGTATGTTGTTGAGTTGCAAGTTCTGCTAATAAATTAGAAATCTCTTCTAAGGGATTTTTTTTCATTCCTCACCTTTTCAAAAAATGCCTGCATTAATTCTGCCGATTCCCTTTCTAAAGGGCCTTGGGAAATTTCTATAGTATGAATAGGATGATTTTTAGAAAAAACATCTATCCAGCTACCATTAGCGCCAACCCTTAAGTCCTTGGCGGCCCAAACAACCCTATCTACTCTCGCAGCATAGAGAGCACCTGCACACATAAGACATGGCTCTAAAGTGCAATAAAGTGTTGTTCCCTCTAAACGCCAATCCCCTAAATGCTCACTGCCTGAAGTAAGGCATATCATTTCAGCATGAGCTGTTGCATCCTTTAAAAGTTCAACCTGATTATATCCTCTCGCAATAATTTTATCGTTATGAACTAAAACACACCCAACGGGCACTTCATTCATTTCATAAGCTATTTGAGCCTGTTTGAATGCTTCTTTCATAAATACTAGATCTTTTTCTGATCTTTCTAAAGCATTGGATAACTCAGTTATTGGCATATTTCTTTCGATCCTTTGTAAGACTCATTTTTTTTGTTCCTCACAAGATTGCTAAACCTCGACTATTTTTAGAAACTTAAGGAATGAAATTTATTTTACCATTTTGTATAATGGCTTAGCAAGTTGATTTAAGTAAAAAATCATTTCTATATATTGCAAATTTTTTTAATTCTGATACACGTTGATAAATTTTAAGAGATACGTTAGAATTATATTTTGTTATTAAGAGTTATAATTAAAAAGCTGGAGAGTCTAAATGTCTCTTGACAAAGGCACAAAAGAAGAAATTACTAAAAAATTTCAATTACACGAAAAAGACACGGGATCTGCCGACGTTCAGATCGCTATTTTGACTGAACAAATCATAGATCTAACAGAGCACCTTAAAGTGGCCAGAAAGGACCATAGTGCTCGATTAGCCCTAATCAAACTAGTTGGTCAGAGAAGAAAATTACTTGATTATCTCAACTCTACTGACACAAAAAGATATCAAAATTTAATTACAAGGCTTAAGCTTCGTAAGTGATTTTTTGGCCGCGTTTACCATGCGGCCTCTTATTTATTAAAGGAAAGATAGATTGGATGAAGAACAGAAAAAAATTTTTTATTTTAATGTAAAAAATTTCTTTCTGATTTTCATCTTTCGATTCTTTCCTTTTTCTTTTATAAATTTTCTTTTGCATTTAAGGAGAAATCATGCATCAAGAATCGATTACAATCAAAGCTGGTGATAAAGAAATTATTTTAGAAACCGGCAAAATAGCAAGGCAAGCAAATGGATCTGTTATGCTGCATTGCGGTGAAACTACTATTTTATCAACAGCTACAGCTGCCAAAGAACCCATGGAAGGGGTTGATTTTCTTCCACTAAGGGTAGATTATCAAGAAAAATTCTCTTCAGTAGGTAAAACAGCGAGCGGGTTTATTAAAAGAGAAGGTAAACCATCAGAACGCGAGGTTCTAGTCAGCAGACTTACAGACCGTCCTATTAGACCTATGTTTGAAGACGGTTACTATAAAGACACACAACTTCTTACATATGTATATTCTTATGATGGAGTTAACATACCGGACGTTTTAGGAATTTTAGCTGCCTCAGCTGCTTTAACTATTTCTGATATTCCTCTAAAAAAACCTATTGGAGCTGTAAGAGTTGGTTTTATTGATCAAGAGTTTATCATCAACCCTACTCCAGACCAATTAAAGCAAAGTACTCTTGACCTTGTTTTAGCAGGGACTGAAGATGCCATATTAATGATCGAAGGGTATTGCGACTTTTTAACAGAAGAACAAGTACTAGAAGCGATCGAAAAAGGACACACTGTTATTCAAGATATCTGCAAAGCTCTTCTAGAATTCCAAAAAAAGGTAGGAAAAGAAAAAAACAAAGAAGGTTTATACCAAATACCTTCTGAAGTTGTAGCAGAAGTTCAAAATCATGCAAAAGCTCCTTTAGACGAAGTCTTAAGCATTTCTAACAAAAAGGAAAGAGACTTAAAATTCTCTTATTATTCTGAGCAAATTTTATCTGCTATTAATCCAGACCCTGAAAATCCAAGATTCGAAGAAAGAGACATCAAGATTGCTTTAAAAAAATACAAATCTGAAAGAATGCGTTCCATGATCGTTAACGACAAAAAGCGTATTGATGGAAGAGCAACAACTGAAATTAGACCTATTTCTATTGAGCATGGCCTTTTACCTAGAACACATGGAAGTTCTTTATTTACTAGAGGAGAAACTCAAGCGATAGCTGTTTGTACACTTGGTGGTGAAACAATGGCACAACGCTATGAAGATCTTCATGGTGAAGGTGCCCACCGATTTTATATGCAATATTTCTTTCCACCATTTTCTGTTGGAGAAGTAGGCCGTATGGGCCCTCCGGGAAGAAGAGAAGTGGGTCACGGTAAACTAGCAGAAAGAGCTCTTACAGCTATTTTACCAGATCAAAAAGAGTTTCCTTACGTAATTCGTCTAGAGTCTAACATTACAGAGTCTAATGGCTCTTCTTCTATGGCTTCTGTCTGTGGAGGTTGTTTAGCTCTTATGGACGCCGGTGTTCCTGTTAAAAGGCCTGTGGCAGGTATTGCTATGGGACTTGTCCTAGAAAAGGATCACTTTGCTATTTTATCGGATATCATGGGAACTGAAGATGCTCTTGGTGATATGGACTTTAAAATCACTGGTGATGATAAAGGTATCACAGCATTTCAGATGGATATTAAGGTAGAAGGGATTACTCATGAAATCATGAGAGCTGCCCTTCTTCAAGCAAAAGATGGCCGCATTCATATTTTAAATAAAATGCTTGAGGTAGTTCCATCGTCTAGAGAGAAGCTTTCTACTTATGCCCCTCGCATTGAGACAATGCAGATCAAGCAGAATCAAATTGGAACTGTTATTGGACCGGGCGGAAAGCAAATCCGAGCTATCGTAGAAGAAACTGGCGTGCAAATAGATATAAGTGATGAAGGGGTTGTAAGCATAGCTTCAACTAACCCTGAATCCATGGAAAGAGCAAAAGAGATAATCATTAATCTTACTGGCGATGTAGAAGTTGGCAAGACTTATACTGGAAAGGTTGTGTCTATTGTTCCTTTCGGACTGTTTGTACAAATTTATAGTAAGCAAGGACTTTGCCACATTTCAGAAGTTTCCCACTCAAGGATAGACGATCTGAAAAACTACTATAAAGAAGGCGATGAGATTAACGTCAAGGTACTTGCTATCAATGACCACGGTCAAATCAAATTAAGTCATAAAGTTCTTCTAAAACAAGAAGACTAATATTTATGAATGGAGCTTAAAAAGATTATTTTTAAGCTCCATTCCTTCGTATTCCCAAATACTATTCCTTTATTTTTTTCATTCAACTACCGATGTATGCATTTAAGTAGCTCTTAAGGAATCCTTTATTTACATAAAGGGCTAATAAGTTGATCTATTAAAGAAGATGTCATCCAAGGATCAGGGTAAGTAATAGACAGGTTTATCATTTTTTGATGGCTTATGCAGGCAATATAAGGACAGTTAAGCACAGCCTCTGCTGCAAACGATGTATAAGCAACTTTATCTTCTGTTTCCTTTGAATAAGCAGTCTTACCAGCATTTGATAGAAAAAAACTTACATTAAACTCTAATGGATCTAATTGCCCTCTCAAAATAGCATAATGCTGCAACAGTAGATTAGGAGAATTCATATGGTCAAGCAATTGCTGCTGGTAATCCTTAGCAATGGTATAAACGTCGCTTGATTGATCAATATTCAAAAAAATAAAAGCTCCAACCGGCGCTGTAATTAAAACATCACAAGGTATTTTATTTTTAAGTCTTTTTCTCAAATCAACTGCAGCACCAATACAAACAGTTCCTTTTAACGAAAGAGCCTGAATAAAATACGCTGTGAGCAGTGCGTTGATGCTTAGCTGTTTTTCCTTAGCAACAGACTGTAACCTTTGAAAATGTAATGAGCTTACTTGAAAAAACTTCATTCTAGCTGTTTGTTCTTCATAGCCAGTATCAGAGCAATCTAGCATTGGAGCTGTTCTAGGATTACCTGAAAGATACTGGTTTAATTTCTGAGCATATTCAGCCGATTCATGCAAAGTGGGTTTCCAGGTAAAGTAATCTTCAATAGATTTTGGCATCGATAATTTATTAACCGAGGTATTTGGAAAATAAAGATACTTAACAAAGTCATCAATCACATTAAGAGAAGATGCAACATCTGCTATTGCATGATGTAAAATCATAAGAAAATGGGTTTTATCATGTTCGTGCCAAAAAAGTATTTTTAATAAATTATTCTTAGGATTTAAGTCATAAGAAAACATGGTCTCATTATTTTTTATAGGACCCACATGTTGTATGCATGATTCATTTATCGTAGGCATCTCAACAAAACACTTGTCGGAAATAATAGAACGAAGAAAAGGGTGTTTAATGACTAATTTTAAAGCTGCAGATTGTATTTCCTGTTTGGAAAATTGTTGCAATAAGCCAAATCTGAAATAGATAGGCATATTTGCGTCAATGTAGTCAATTTCAAGCTCTACTGCTGATCTTTTTGTCATACTATAAATACTGAGGATCAATAACAACGTGCTTAATATTTTTTCGATTATAGGTATAGGTGATATGGACTAGCCCATCATCAGATTGAATAATGGCCGGATATGAAAACTCCCCTGGCTTGAACTCTAAAGTTAAAGAGAGTTGCCAAGTTTTGGCATTATCTGATGATATAGCAAGGTTTAAAGGAGTTCTACTCTTTTTAGAGTTGTTAAACACAAGCAAAACTCTACCATCTTTCAATGTTACAGCATCAATGCCTGAGTTGGGGTTAAGTAAAGAAGTTTCTTGTGCATCACTCCAGTGAATCCCGTCTTGTGAAGATGCCTCACAAATCTTTCCTGTCTTTCTAGACCTTGTTAGTATTTTGAAACTACCATCATCTAATTGAAAAATAGTAGGTTGAATGATCCCAAAAAGGTCATTCGGTAAATTTATAGGGTTGCTCCTAGTCCAGGTTTTACCATGATCACGAGTTATTTCCACATAAGAGCCCCATCTATGATAGCTTTCTACTGATGAGCCGCATAAAAGAACATCATTCGCTAAGATGGGCTTGTTTTTTATGGGGCCATTAATGCCTGCAGGCAGATCAACTTGTTCAGACCAGGTATTCCCATTGTCATGAGAAACTTTGAAAGAGCCTGACCAGTATAAAAAGGACTTGCCTTCTTTATAAAAAAGATAAATATCTCCGTTGGGATAGGTAAAAAGAACAGGATTCCAAAGAGGGACCTCGCTTGTGGCTGCTATCTTTGGCTTAGACCACACTCCATTTTCATTTTTGGAAATCCAAATATCTACATCACTATTTCCTTCCTCACTTCCAGCAAAATAAGAACATAGTAAGGTTTGGTCTTTTGCCTGGGCAATAGTAGACGCATGACAGCTTTTGAAAGGAGGTTTTTTAAATATAAACTCCTCTTTCAAAATAGCTGATTGCTTAGCGGAAACAGCAGAAGAAAATAAAGTCATATAAAACGCTACCGCTTTCAGAAAGGTCATTTTTAAGACATATTAGGCTCAGGCTTTTCAGGCCTTTGGATATTCTGCTCTTCTTTAGGTTTAGTTACATTAGGAGGTGGTGGCGGAGAGTTTTTATGAAGCTCTTCAGCAGCTTTTAATCTCTCTCTTTTTTTGCCAGCATCCCAAGTCTCTTCCATAATTTCTTTGATGTCATTAGCGTCTAAAGTCTCAAACTCCATAAGCATGTCTGCCATAAGTTGGACTTTGTCTTTATTATTTCTTACGATTTCAAGAGCTTTTTTGTGTCCACCTTCAATAAGTCTATTGATTTCTTCATCTATTTTTTTAGCTGTTTCTTCAGAATATTTCTTTTCGTGATATCCTTGGACACCTAAGTATTGAGAAGACTCTGACTGTTCATCAAAAGACACAAGGCCAATGTTTTCACTCATCCCCCATTCACATACCATAGCTCTAGCAAGCTTAGTTGCTTGAGATATGTCATGTTTAGCCCCAGAACAAAGATCTCCAATGAACTCTTCTTCAGCAGCTCTTCCGCCCATTAGTACAGCCAACTGGTCTATTGCTTCTTTTCTCCAATAGCTCAATCGGTTTTTCTTAGGCATAAAGTGAGTAGCTCCTAAAGAGAACCCTCTAGGAATAATGGTAACTTTATCTACAGGATCTGCATTTTCAACAGTAAGGCCAACAATAGTATGTCCACTCTCATGGTATGCTGTTGTCCTTTTTTCTTCTTCATCCATTTCTAGACTTCGTCTTTCTTTACCAAAGCGAACTTTGTCACACGCCTCTATTGTTTCTGTAGAAGTAACAGCTTTTCGTCCATTGCGGGCCGCTATCAATGCTGCTTCATTTAAAATGTTTTCAAGGTCAGCCCCTGATGCTCCTGGCGTGGATCTAGCTATATCCATTAATTCAACAGAAGAGTCGATCTTAATTTTTCTAGCATGAACCTTTAAAATCTCATACCTTCCATTTACATCAGGAAGATCAAGAGTCACCCTTCTATCAAAACGGCCTGGTCTAAGAAGAGCCCTATCTAAAATATCAGGACGATTAGTAGCTGCCATCAAAATGACGCCTTCCTTGGTATCAAACCCATCCATTTCCACTAAAAGTTGGTTAAGAGTTTGCTCTCTTTCGTCATGACCGCCACCAATACCAGCACCTCTATGCCTTCCAACAGCATCGATCTCATCCATAAAAATGATACAAGGAGCATTTTTTTTAGCTTGATCAAATAGATCTCTTATTCTACTTGCTCCTACACCAACAAACATCTCTACAAAGTCTGATCCCGAAATGGAGAAGAAAGGTCTATCAGCTTCACCAGCAACCGCTTTAGCTACTAGTGTCTTACCTGTTCCTGGCGGTCCAATCAATAATACTCCTTTAGGAATCCTAGCGCCTAAGGCGGTAAACTTTTTAGGGTCTTTTAAGAAATCCACTACTTCATGTAATTCTTCTTTAGCTTCTTGAGCCCCAGCTACATCTTTAAAGGTAATTTTATTGGTCTCTTTAGTCATGAGTCTAGCTGGAGATTTTCCAAAATTCATCGCATTAGATCCTACCCCCTTCATTTGTTTCGAAAATAGGAAGTATAAAAGCAAGATCAAGACAACTACTGGCAAAATCGTTAATATATAACTAAAATAGTTAGGAGACTGCTCTTGTGTTTTGAAGTTATGGTTTAAAACTAAGCTTCTAGGCTGATCAGGTGCTTTAAAAACAAGTCCCTTATTAGACTCAAAGCTTTCCCATTGTGCCTTTGCTTGAGAAAACCACTGCCTAAACTCTTCCGAGTTTTGCTCTTCTAAAACGCTAGTAGAGATTTCCTTGTTGTTAAAAAACCAAATAACATTTGCAACTTTTTCTCTCGCCCTTTCAAGAAGGGTACTATTTTCTTCCAACTTAGAAGAAAGCACTTGCTCTTGCTGCAATTTATCGACATAAGTTCTAACGGATCTAAGAGAAAAAAGTCTCACTGAATCTTGAGACTGATTCATCTGGTTTACAATATTTTCCAGAGAACCAAGAGTAGATTTATAAGTTGCAACTTTTTGTTTGGCCGCAGCATTTGCAGGAACTGCTCTTAAAGTTTCTTCTAACCCTTTAAGTGTTTTTTTTATCTGTTCATCTCCAATTCCTAAAGCAGGCGATCTGAACATTTTTACCAGTTGAAGAAGGTTAGCTCCATATTCCTGAACTTCACTGGCGACAGGAGCATTAGCGACATGAGAAAACTTTCCATTCAATGACTGAAAGTTATTTTGCTCTAAGGAAACGTCATAAATCACCACAGCATTTTTTTGGCGTGGCATATCATAAGTAGAGCCAACTACTACATATCCAGAGGAAGGGATAGGTGTTCCACTAATAGATAAGAAATACTGACCATTATCCCTAACATTTTCTTTAAGCTCACTTGTTTCTTCTTTTATCCTGCTTTTCTCATTTTTCAGTAAATCTTGTTCGTTAAGCAGCTGAAGATACCTATAACGATTTTTGCTATCTTCTGATAGTGCTTGCTTGAATTTACCGGAAAAAGTAACTAGGTTGTTATTGTGCGCGGTCATTCTGCTGTCTTCTGGGCGTATCATGTCTAAGTTGATTAAATGCTCCAGCTGGTGACTAAATGAGACATTAGCCATTTTTCCTGATGACAATGACTGCATAGTCATAATAATCAATATAGCTGCTAGCAGGAAAATGAAAAAGCCACCCGGAAAGCCTTTTTTTGAATCAGGTTTTAATTTTTTGTCGTTACGCACTCTAAATACCTAAATTTTGAGGATTTAATGAAAAAATTAAATCATCTTATACCCATTTTGTAAAGATGATTTCCGTATAGTTTCTCTATAGCAAAAGATAGATTAATTTTGTGAAGTTAAAAAAAATATTAATTAAAATTAATAGAAAGCTCAAGCATTGTTCTTTTTTTAACCTCTATCATTTTACAGGATAACAGATCTTGCATATCTTTTCCATTTTTACAGATTAAGGGAAAAGCCTCTCTTAAAAAGTAGGGAATTTTTTGATCTGACCACTTCTTTCTAAACTTTTTTTTATCATTTTCCTGAAGGGCTTCAAAAGGGATTAATTTATATTCCCCCATAGGAAGATAGAGCCTAATATTTCCAAGCCAAAGAGTTTTCCAAGTATTTTCTTTCATGCGGCTATAAGGAGCCTCTTTTAACTCAATTGTCATCGCATGCATATTGGACTTTCCTATTTTTAAGGCAGCACTGCTTGCAAGAAGTGGAGATTGTAGCTTTGGAAAAAAAAGTATCTTACGATCGCAAAAAAGGCGGATTTTATTTTGCTCAAACCATTTATTAGCTTTACTTTCCTGCAAGCATTGAACTATGACGTCAATTAATTTTTTAGAAAAAACATATCTATTTTCTTTACAGATGGCCAGAAGAGCATAACGCCATTCAAGAGGATCTTTTAAGTCAGAGGCATTAAAATCATAGTAGACTCCAAAAGGACCTTCTTCTTTCCGTGGAAGTTGCCTTGCTATCTTCCTATCAATATATTGATAGAGCTCATCTGCTCTTTCTTGAAAGAGCAGAATGTTATCCATTAAGTTTTTGCCAAAATGCTCAGAAAGAAAGGGTAAGATATTTTTCCTAAATCTTCCTCGTAAAAACTTTTCACTGTAATTGGTCTCATCTTCCAGATAATCAATTGATTTGCTCTGCAAATATTCTAAAATTTCTTTTTTAGGAACAGACAAAAATGGACGAAGCAAAGTAGTTGTCCCTATTTTCTGAACAGGTCTTATCCCTCCTAAATTCAAAAAATTGGCCCCTTCAAACAGTCTTTTAAGAATAGTTTCAGTTAAGTCATCTTTATGATGAGCTAAAAGAATACCTTGTAAATTATGCTTTTCAGCAATTTCATGAAAAAAGGAAAGTCTCAACTGTCTTGCTTGATCTTCCATGTTGGATGAGCTCGTCGGCTTTTCCAAGTCTTTTCTATGAAAAGTGTAGCCCATTTTTTGGATCTTATCATGCAAGTAGGATGCCTGCTTGGAACTTTCCGGCCTCCAGTTATGATTGATATGAATAACATGCAAGCCTTTAATAAAACTACTATCCAGAGAGTGTAATACATGAAGCAAACAGGTAGAGTCGCTTCCTCCTGAAAAAGCAAGACCTATAGGTTTTTCAGACTCGGCATACCGTTCGAGAAAAGTAATTATTATCTTTTTAAGATCCATAAGTTGAGTCTAATTCTAAAATACATCTATTATGTAGTTATAATTGTAAACCAGACAGGAATTTTTCTTTATGCCTATATTTTGGAGGCATTTATTAAAAAAATATTTCAAGGTTTTATTTCTTTGTATAAGTACATTTATTTTAATACTTTTACTCACAAGAATAAAGGAAATAGCCCGTTTTTCTGCCTTATCCCCCTCTTACCTGCATACTCTAAAATTTACATTACTTCAAATACCTCATATTTTACCTTTTGCAGTCCCTATTTCGTGTTTCCTATCTATTTTTTTGCTATTTGATAACTTAAGTCAATCCTGTGAGCTTATAGCTTATAGATCTTGTGGCATTGGGTTAAAAAGACTCATGACACCTGTTTTGCTTATGGGAGGTCTTTTATCGAGCATTAACTTTTTTATCTCAGCTGAGCTTTCACCTCTTGCCAGACTTAAATCAAGAGAGCTTTTAATAGAACAAACATCTATCAACCCTATCCAGCTCCTTAAAAGACAGCATTTATTAAAAATAAAAGACTCCTTTATTAACTTTAACTCTAATGATCCTTTGTTCTTGGAAAATTTGATACTTTTATTAAGAAATAAAGATCAGGTAGCTTTACTGACTGCTAAGGAAGTCTACTTAAAAGATAAGGAACTTATTGGACTTAATGCTTCACTCCTATCTTCCAATGCAAACTCCCCAAAAGCTCTCCAACACACTGTTTTAGAAAATTATGAAACAGTAAAATCCTCAGCTAAAGATATTTCCTGCTTAATGAAAAAAAGTAAGTGGAACATAAACCCTTCTACTCTACCTCTAAAAATCATGAAAATGCAATCAAAGCAAAGCTCTAAGTTAAAAACTATGTATCTGTTTGAGTTGATAAGAAGAACATCCCTTGCCCTTTCAGTTTTTACTTTTTCATACGTAGGTGTAGTAATGGGCATTAACATCACGAGGTCAAATAATAAAAAGAGAATGCTTATTGCGTTTGTTCTTTTAAGTATTATTTTTGTGGGATTCTTATCAGCAAAAAGTTTTAAAAACACTCCTTACTTGTTTACTGCATACTTGATAGGGCCACAAATACTAGTTTATTTCGCTATGAGTAGATATTTTCTAAAATTAGAAAAAGGCATATCTTCATGAAAAAAATTTGGACGAAGAAAGTTTTTTTTGACGCATTAAAGTTATTTTTGTTTTTTCTTTTTTTATTCATCCTGACTTATGTTCTTGTAGATCTTTCTATACGAGGATCAAAACTTGGAAGATTATCTCTTATCCAGCTCATAGTTTATTACTTGTCACAAATTGTTTTTTCACTGGAAATTTTTATCCCCTTATCCTTTTTATTTGCTCTAGTAACAATACTTTCCAAGATGAACCGGCATCGTGAGTTGATAGCCTTTCAAATTGCAGGTCTTTCAAAAGTGAAGCTGCTATCCCCTTTACTTTTTTTAACTGTTCTTATTAGTTTTTTTTCTTTTGCTAATGAAAACTACCTTATTCCCCTTTCCTCTAAAAGCAATCAGGATTATCAAGATAGCCCACTAAAGCTTAAAGACACAAGATCCATTCAGTCCATTAGACTTGAAGATAAAAGCCACTTGATTTATCTGCATTTTTCTAAAGAAACTAATGAAGCTAAAGATGTTTTTTTGATTTGCTCATTTTCAGATATATGGCATATCGATCAGCTAGTTGTTACCTCCCCTTTTCTAGGTAAAAATGTTGACCACTTTGTTAGAGACAACAACTTCAACCTTATTAAGGCAGATAGTTATGACACATATGAATTTAAAGACTTGAAAGTTGACAAGAGAAATTTTCAAGAAACTTTCACACCTTACGAAAATCGCTCTTTATACTCCCTTGTTTCTCATAAATTTTTTGCCTCAAAAGAAGAAAAGGTGAGCATTAAAACTATGCTGCACTACAAGGCTGTCATGATTTTTTTACCTTTTATCATTTTTTTAGCAATCCCCCCTTTCTGCATGAAATACTCTAGGAATTTTGCCTCTTTTAAAATATTAGCAATCAGTCTTTTTTCTTTTGCATGCTTTTTTGCGGCTTTAAATGCAGTGGTTTTACTTTGTGAAAATCAAATGATTTCTCCATTAATTGGATGCTGGACCATTCCACTCTGCTTATTTAGTTTAGGATTTCTTGCAAGCATTAGAGTTTATTTCAGATTAGGCTAATCGAATAATTGCATCTATATTCCATCGGTGTTATTTGCAGTTATTGGGGAGGAATGCATGAAAAAAGCTATTCTAGCTTGCCTTATTTACACAGCTCTACACAGTGAGATATACATATTTAAGCCCTGCCAAGTTTCTTTAATAGGTGGCTATAGGCAAGACGAGCTTAATTTAAGCTATAGACAAGAGCAGATACAAGACCCAAATGCCATTAGAGAGTCCATCGATACTATGCATGTATACCAGGTAGGTGGCAAATTTGAAGTGATGAAAGCA
>PFAC01000058.1 GCA_002773835.1 Chlamydiae bacterium CG10_big_fil_rev_8_21_14_0_10_35_9
CATTAGATGATGCCTTACAAGAAGCGGTAGACATTGGAGTAGATGTAGCTATTACAGAGACGGGATCTGACACAAAAGTTCAGCGTCATGGAAATGCCCAAGTTGTAGATGACCCCAAATCACAAAGAGAATATTACGAAAGGATACTTCCTATCTTACATAAGTTCAAAGATAGAATGATTGGATTTTTCTATTGGACTTTACGAAGTAACTTGGAATGGGAAAATGCAGATAAAGTAAATCTTGGCGTATCAACATTTACAGAAGATCTTCATGGAAGACTGCAGATTCAACCAAATACAGCAGGAAGATATCTCCAAGAAATTTGCCATACGAATCTACAAAGAGTAGGCAACTTACTGGCAGACAATGCTGCATAACTATTGTTTTATAAAATAGCCTGAGTAGCCTGTCGACAGGCTTTTGGTAAAAATAAAGGAAAAACCTTCTGAAATATCTCTGTGGAAAATCATATTCCACAGAGGCTTTTGTAAAATTTTGGGCCTAAATCCCATAATTTTTTTTAGCTTTAGTCCATTTTTAAAACCCATTTCTTGTAGCTTTTTGGGTTTAATGAATAGATCATAAACATGCATGTTAGCTACTGCATTGGGAACAAACCAGTCTACCCCTTTTATCACCAGAAAATAAGAAAGCCAGTTTCGATTAAAAGTATGAAAGAAAAAAAGGCCTCCATGCCTGAGAACTCTGGAACCTTCTTTAATTAACTTAAAAGGATCTTCTACATGTTCTAAGACATCCATTGCTGTAACTACATCAAATGACTGATCTGAAAAGGGGAGATCGTAAGCACTTGCCTGTTTGTATTTAACTGAATTGGTTCTATCATATTTCTGGGCAACTTCTAAACTTGGCTTAGATAAATCAATACCTGTCACGTTATGTTGTTCTAAAGCTAGTGCATTAGCGAGCATACCAGCTCCACAACCAATGTCTAAAATATGACAGGATTTAGAAAAATTTGCTTTCACACTTTCTATGACCCAAGGTACTCTAACCTTATTTTCCGCTCTTAAAAGAGCCACTGGATGATCGGTAGACTCATACCAACCATCTTTAAGGTCGTCATAAAAAGCATTGTTAATTAGTACTTGATGACAATTTTGTTTTTCCATAGCACATTCCAAAATATAATCTGATACAACAAAAATACTGTCATAGCAATTGCTTGTATGTACAAAAATTTATTAAATAAAAAAGGATGATCAAAAACTTGTTTCATCCACAAAGGAGCTGAAAGAGAACTATGCGCGGCCCATATCATGCCAGCTGAACATAGCGTAAGTGGGTGAATGATAAATAAAAGAGCATGCAGCCAATTTTCAGAAGCAGGGCAGTGATGTTTATGGACAAACTCGTCTTTTGTCACCATTAAGCAGGAAATGACAGAAAACACGATATAAAGCTTTAGGTTATAAGCATTAAAGCTTGCAAATAGAACCATCCACATACAAAATAAAACGGATAATGTATCAATAGGGTGTCCAATTCTCTCCCATTTAGGCAGGCCTCTTTTATAGTGAAAGTAAGCCTCATCAATACCAATGGCCACTGCTTGAATAATAAAAGGAAATAAAGCCAATAAAAACATCTAACACTCTTTTTTAAGTACTGCACCACAAATACTGAGACCAGGACCAAAGGCTAGACTTACAATCAACGTCTGATCTGGGTAATCACTGGAATCTAAAATTTCCTGCCAAATATGAGGGAGAGTAGCAGAAGACATATTCCCTCGTTTTTTCAAGATAGCTCTACTTGCAGTAAGCTGACTATCTTGTAAGTTAAGCTGTTTTTGTATTTGTGCGATAATTTTCGGGCCTCCCGGATGAATAGCAAAAATAGCATTTTCTAATAAGTCACTTGTTTTTTTGTTAACGGACTTTGACAACTCGCTTAGGAAAAGGTGGATATTCTTAGAAATAAGAACAGGAATTTCTTTCCCAAGAGAAATTTTAAATCCCCAAGGAGTTAGGTTCCAGCTCATATACTTAGATGAGTTTTCAATAAGGGATTCATGTAATGATAAGACTTGTAAATAAGGCTTATGAGTAGGTGGTATATTGCTAACGCTATATTTAATAAACCCATCGGAAAATAAGCTTTGGGCTACTAGCTCATCTGTTGCGTGAATAAGCGGGTTTGTATGAATGGAAGAAACTTCTGTATGGATAATATCTATTCTATTTTTCTCTTTGCTTAAAGGGGAGTAAACATAGCCTGAAGCTATTCTGATTGCTGGAATTGAGGCGTAGCACCCCATATGGTATGCATGAGTGATATGAGTAGCATTAAGCCATTTATGAGAAGAGGCTTTTTTTTGTGCCGAACTCGGCGCCACATATCCAGTGCAACTTACATGAATCATTCCATCAGGGGGATTAGAACTTGTTGGATAAAAAAAATCAAAAGCTTCATCTGCTATTTTTTCAAAAAGCTTAGATCGTTTTTGAATATTTTCTCCTTGAGAAGATTCATGAAGACAAAAAACCTCCATTTCATGCCAGTTGTTATGCAAATAATCGGGCAGAGAAAATCCTCTTTTATTGATATGCTCAGAAGAACAGCCGACATGCAGAAATTTTTCTTGTATTTCTTGACGAAATGCATGAAATTTTTCGCTGAATAATGTTATTTTATTTGTTTTTGCTTCAGCAAAAGTGTGAGCTAGAGCAAGCCATTGTAAGATCTTGTCTTGTTCCAGCTCGTATTTAGGCTTTTTTGATTTAAAATTACTAAGCGCTATGCATGACATTTAAAATAAGGCCCTATTTGACAACTCTTTCATAATACCCTTATTATTATTAATCAATTTTAAAAAAAACTATTCAAAAAATAAAAATTAGTTTAGCAAAAAAATTAACGCTATGGGTTATCTATAATGTTTCGCAAGATTTTACTTTTGGTGTTACTGGCTTTTTTCTATTACTGGATTGCAGGTTCACAATCTAACTTAGCTTTAGTTAAAGGTATCTTTGAAAGTGCTATGGAAAGAGTCAATAAGTTAGAAATTCAATTTAATCTGCCTAAAGATAGTAAGAAAAAGAGATGGTAATCACTAGTCTCTAATTTTTCTCGCCAGTTTTTCCAAGTCTTTGTCCTCTGCTCTTACATAGTCATGGGTAGATACGTAACCTTCATATTTTAAGAAGTACTTGTCTAAATGGGCTATAATAGGTTCCCACTTGGCTATTTTTCTAGTGCCATGCATGGGAAATAATTTAGCATGCACATGATCAATGCCAAATCCTTCGAAAATAAGAGCAGTTTTGCCAACATCATCCAGTTTCGCATCAATTAACTTGCCCACATTTTTAGCTGCAATGGTTAGTTTAGACAGTGCATCATCGGGTAAATCAAATGCATAACCCGAGTAATGATCTTTAGGAATGACAATAGAATATCCTTCTGTATTTGGAAAAATACTTAGAAAAGCAAGATGTTCTTCATCCTCCCATATTTTATGACAAGGTTTTAAACCTTTTGCATACTGACAAAATACACATTCGTCTTCTTGCATACTGCCTCGATAATTTTTTTTATTAACATATACAATTTAAAAGTATTTGGAAAGAAAAAGAGCGGTAATTGCTTACCGCTCAGGAATAAATGGGAGGGTAGGTTATTTCCTACGCTTATCAAGTTATCAAAATTCGGTAATTAACAGCAAAGAAAAAAATTAAAAAGTTTTAAAAAACATAAAAATGCTCGTGAAAAACAGAACCACAGCAAATACTTTTTTCATCAGTTTGTTGGAAAATTTCTGAGATAGTTTTACACCAAGTTTAACAGTAACTGCCGTTGAAATGCCTATTAAAAAAAAAGCTGGAATATAAATATAACCAAGGCTGTCTTTATAAGAAAAATTGTGATAGAAACCGATAAATAAATAACAAACAGAACCGATAAAAGAAGTTATAAAAGTAGCTATAGCTGCAGTACCAACAGCTTTTTTCAAAGGAATTTTATACGCATTTAAAATAGGAAGAGTCACAACACCACCACCAATGCCCATAATGCTGGAAAGCTCTCCAATAAGTAACCCAAAAGGAAAAAGCCACCCCTTACTTTGAATGCGAAACTTAGGCTCATATGACAAAAAATAATAGATCGATAAAAAGAAGATAAAAAAACTGAAAAATCTTGTTAAGATGTCACTCGATAAAAAATGGGCTATATAAACTCCAGAAATAGCACCAGCTAAAATTCCCACTATTAAACTTTTTATAAACTTCCAGTCGACATTTTTAGCCTTGATTTGAAAAAAAGATGCTACAAATGTGCTAATTATCATAGATGCCAAGGAAGTGCCGATAACTAAGTGCATTAATTTTTCGGGAGGCCCTTTCACAAAGTGAAAAAAGAAAAATAAAGAAGGGACTATAATTACTCCTCCACCAATACCTAAAAGGCCTGACAGGATACCTCCCAAAAGACCAATAGCTACTAAAAATATCCAGTCTAATATCATAAATATTTTTTGACTTTTCTTTAATCGATACCATAATATGAATCTTTTATGCTAAGGGGTTTTTTTATGCGTCTTGTTAAACTTTGGCTTTTATTCGGTTATATATTCATAGCAACTAGCTGTTCTAATAGCCCACTTATTACTGGGGTAAAAGCTGAAGAAAACAAGTACAATATGGCCTTTATAAAAGTCGGCATGTCGTGTGACAAGGTATATTCTATTATGGGAAGACCTTATGATATTGAACATGTTGCTATCGATGATGAAAACTTTGAAGTTTGGTTTTATCTCACTAAAAGAGCTGGGCTTGGCCAAACTCGCATGGTACCTTCTAATTTTACCCCTTTAGTTTTTCAAAATGGCTATTTAGTCGGCTGGGGCAATGACTACTATAACCACTTGATGGATATTGAAAATGCCAAAGAAAAAAGAAGGGAAGATTTTCGACAAAGGTATACTGATGATGAAGATGAATGGCCACCTAATGAGCATCAATATTTAGGCCCTGAAGAACCCTTGCCACTGCAGGAAACTCCAGAACAACCAGAAGAAATACAAAAAGAAGAAGAGGTAAGGCCTGGTAACCAGCCTCGGGAAACTAAAAAATATTTTAGCGATTGATCATAAATGACATATTCTTTATCACTTTCCGAAACTTTTTAACTTAACAAAGGAGAGCTATATGTCAGGAATCGTCTCATCAGGACCAGGTGGAGCCTGTTTTCAGCCACCAAAAGAATTGCCGGGTAAAATTTTTTGCGAGCCACAACTCTATAGAAATGACAATAGGGCTGTGCATCTTCCTATTTCTGAAAATTCTTCAAATGCGGAAGCTTCGCAATATGTACTTTCTAAAGATCGCGAGATTGCAGAACTTATGCTTACTACTGAACTAGGACATTGCTGGGAAAATAGAAAGCATGCGACGTGTGGAATTGCTTTCCCTCCTTGTGTAACCCTACACCCTCCTGTTCCTGCAGGTCTTTGCAAGACAGCTTGTGATTCCTTAGCTGAATGTGATAAAAATGTGGATGGTAAAGGAGATTTTGGAGAGCTTTGTAAAGATACAAACTATGTTGTTGATAATACAGAAATGAAAGATAACGAACCTGTTTTATGTGGCAGCAGCTCTACTGTGGTGCCTCACAAGGGAGTAAAGATTCTAACTATAACTATGCTAGCCTTAAATATACTGGCGAACTTAGCTTAAAAAAAAGGCAAGGGCTGCTTTTTCTTAAGGTATTTTTGAATAGATTTGACCTTCTGAATGATATCTACAGAAAGAGTCAGCTCTTTTAAGTCCTCTAGTTGATATCTAATATCTTCAGGCCATTGATATCTATCAACTACACATAGAATTTTATCTAGACGAGTTTTCCAATCTTTTTCTCTTGCAACTAGCAAAAATAAGTGCAATTTATTAATAAGCGACTCATACTCCCAATAGCTAGGGGAGGGGAGCTCCTCAAAATAAAGTTTTTTCAAGCTATGTAAAGTTGATACAAAGTCCTCTTCAACTGCTTTATCCTCTATAATTTTTTGAATTTGTGAAGCCAAAACATCTGGCCATGTATAATCTCGAAATAAATTCGAAAGCATCTTCTTAGAAAACACACAGGCAATCTTGTTATGACCTTTAATCAGAGTTTGATATTTTCTAATTTCAGCCTCCAGCTGTAGCCAGTTCTCAGCTGAAGGTGTTTTAGGAGGACTTAGGTCCAGAAGATCTAAGCCGCAAGAGCCTGAAAGGGCTTCAGAAAAACCAATCATATTATTATTTAAATACCCTTTTTAGTAGACCAAATAGCCTGAGGATTAAAAATAGTCTTTAATAACCCTGTTGTTTTCTCAGAAGCAGGCATTACAGGAGCAGTTCTTTCTGGTAAGGCGTTTTGTTGAATACAATTTGCAGCTTCACTGGAGTTTGAGTTTTGAAGGCATTGGGTTAGTCTTTCTGCAGTAATAAGGCAGATTTTTTCCCCAATTTGCTCTCTAAATACTGTAGCTTCTCTTGCACACTTAGCTACATCTCGTTGTTGATCTAAGCTGAGTTGCTCTCCATTTTGAGCTCGCTGAAGTAGGTCTGCAGCATAAAGTTTATGATCTAATGAGCATGACATATATTTCACCTCGAAATTGCTAATTTTTTTGATAATGTAGATTGAAGATTAGAGCTGATAGAGATTCGAAATTTATTCTTTCTATATTCATTTTATTTAAAACTACCTTATATCAGATCAATTTTAGTTTATTTTAGTAAATTAAAAAAGATAAAAAAATATCTGAAATATAGTAAAAAATTTAATTTTAAATTGTTGATATTTTTTTTTTAAATAAAGTAAAATTTTTCACCTTAAAATAATTTTTTTAAAAAAGGAGAAAAATATGGCGGCTATCAATGGTGAATTATATTTTGATGGGTACATCGCAAGTACACATCATAAACAGTATGAAAGTCATCCACCCAAGGACTCCTATGTAAGCTTTCTTCCCTTTGATATCATTGGATGCATTGGGTCGCTTGTAGATTTAAGCTCTTGCGCAAGTGTTCATATCGCAGCAGCAGATATGCTTCATGAAGAGCACCCCCAAGAAAGCTTAAAGATACAAAATAGAATGGATAACATTCTAAAGCGAGCTGAAATTCGCTTACACAATAGCTCACGGATTGATCATCTAGTAGACTTAGCAAAAGCTTTTTCCATTTCAGGTAACTTAGTTAAAGCAGTTCATGCTCTAAAAATAGCCATTGATAAAACAGGAGATCATTACGAAATTGCTAAAACTTTAGCAGACTTGGTCGTGAAAAATGTGGAATTAAACAACATAAATGAAGAAGAGCTAGCTCATCTAAATGATCTTTTACCCAGCTTTAAGAAGTTGAGTAACAAAACATCTATTAAAAGGAGAAGCATTTTAGAACATTTGATTAAGACAAGCATTTCCCTAAATAATCTACCTTGTACGTTGGTTTTTTTACGTGAGTATAAAATAAGTATTATAAATTCAGATATAGTAGGGCAACTGAAAGGACTAAATGACCTTAATAAGGCTTATTTATTAATAGGGAGATTGATTGAAGGCGTGCTCCTTTCTAAAGACAACACTTTTAATTTACTAACAACGCTAAAAGAGGATCCATTTCTTTTTACTGCTACTAGTAAAATTTGTGCTCAACAAGGAATGGTAGCTGCAAGTAGAGATTTATTGGGCAAAGCTTACGAAATTTCCAAACGCATCTCCATTCATTTTAAGGTACAATATTTAGTTTCAATTGCTTTAGCTTATTATCAGATAAATATGCTTAATAAGGGAATAGCTCTTTTACAAGAAGCTGAAATTCAAACCCGAAATTATCGTTCAATCCATTTCAAAGCACTTGGCTTAACGAATTTAGCTAAAGCGTACCTACAAATAGGAAGAGTTGACATCGCAATGGTTCTTTTACAAGAAGCTGAAGACACCTCGACTGTGTTAGAAAAACAACATATTATCCGAGTAGCTTTAGAAGAGGCTATAGAAATTGAAACACTTACACCCATGGAAAGGAATCAAGTACAGAGCATTTTGCAAAACATATTAAATAGCATAAGAGTCGCAAGATAAAGGTGAAAAACCACTTTTTACCTTGCTTAATACACAATGGGGTATGTAAGATGCCTTCCCTTAAAAAATAAAAGGTTTTACCAATGTCAGCAATTTCAAGTCATTCAAGCACAACTTCAGTATCAGATCTTTTTAAGGAAGTTTCAAAGTTGGAGTCTGGGTCAAGCCAAAATCCTAAATTAGTAGAAACCATTACTAATACAGTTATTAGGACTTTGGAAAATTACGAAAGTCAAATGAAAAGCCAGCTCAGAGGATGGTTTTGTGATTATTCTTCCATAAATCATTGTAGGAAGCTTAATTTTGAACAATACATCGATCTTGCCATGCTTCATATTTTTTCTGTAAATGCAAATGAAGCCATACGAATTTTAAAAAAAATTGAAACAGCCACTAACTCATATGGAAATGATAATGAATATTTTTGGTACAACAATGAAATTCAGGAAAAGTTAGCTGAAGAGTACATCAAAATAGGAGATTTTAAAGAGGCCGAAAGAATCGCAAATGCTCTTTACGGAACTAGCAGAACAGTCTTAAGTAAAATAGCTGAAGAGTACATCAAAATAGGAGATTTTAAAGAGGCCGAAAGAATCGCAAATACAATTGGCTTCAGTGGTGGTAAAGTCTTAAGTAAAATAGCTGAAGAGTACATCAAAATGAGAGATTTAAAAGAAGCCGAAAGAATCGCTGAACATCTCCCTGAAATTCTTATCAAAATTGCCAGAATTTATATCCAGCTTGGGCAAGTTCAAGATGCTAAGAACACTCTTTTGAAAGTAAAAGAAGTAACTGAGGAAGACCCTGAGGTGCTTACTGTAGCTGCTGAAATGCAAATAAATCTCAAAGATCCATTAGAAGCTATGGCAACTTTAAATAAAGCTGTGAAGGCTTTAGAAGATGATATAGAGTGGAGAGAAGAAGAAGTCGAGTCTGAATTTATTGACATCATCGATGTAGCTCAAAATATACAACATACAGCTCTAGTATCTATTCATATAACTAATCTTTATACAGCGCTTCAAAAAGAACACAAGGAACATCTTGACATAGAGGTTTTACAGCAGACTTTGCAGTTATTCAATCGCTTATTCGAGAGTTACACCAAACTTGAAAACCTTGCAAGAGAAGGCAATGAGACAACAGCTCTTAATGCCTTTAAAATTCTTGAACATATAGAAAACGCGAGAAGTACAGCTGATGCACTCATTTAAAGAGTGAGATTACATACTCTAGAAAGCTTAAATCCAACTATCGCTGAAATTAATTTCAGCGATAGTTTAAAACCATTATTAGCTTTTATACTTACTGCAGAAGATAATCCTCAAATAGCCCAAAATATTACTAAAAGCGCTTAGCCCTTATATTAACCTTGCTATAGATCTATTGGAAACTTACATCTAGCTGAAGTAGTAGCTTATTCAGTTCCCAAGCTGTAGCTTCTTCTGCGCTACAAAAGACAGAAGAAGCAAGAAAAGTCTTAAAAAAGGATGAAAGTGTTACAAGCATGAGTATTTACCCAGAATTCAAGACTGAAGGGAAAATTAATAGGGATTCTTCTGAAAATAATCCCACTCATAAAGGAAAAATACACTGATCTAAAAGCTTTGACTACCACATTGATATATAAATAAAATTATAAATACAACGTCTGATAATGTATATTATGTTTAATTGGGGTAGTTTCGATTATGAACGTGAGCAAGAAACCCAGCTATTAAAAATAGCTGGGAATTGTTTTTTATAGACCTATTTGAAAAGCTGCTTCTTTAAGAGCCATGGCAGCGATGAGGACCTCATGAGCTATTGATTCTGCTTTAGCAGATGCCCGCAGTGCACCTTTAACTGCATCAAGCGCTTCATGCATTTGTTCTACATTAATTCGGACTTCACTTCTCAAAGCATCGATTTTAAGGTGTAGTTCCTTAAAAATCTTTGAGTTTTCTTTTGGAGTATTATGACCATAACGGCTTGCAAGTACAGATTCTAGATTTTCTTGTTTTATAAGTAAAACTCTAGCATTTAGTCTAAATCTATCAGCCCACCTTTGTTGTTTAACTGCATCATTCTTTAAACCCTCAGAAAGCCTCATGTTTTCTTCATAAAGATCTAATAATTTGACAGATTCTGCCATTTTGTCAGAGAAAGCTCTTTGAGCTGCTGATGCTGTTGCATCCCCAGCAACCCCCTCATATTCACTAATTTGCAACTGTCGAACAGCTGTTTTTATGTTTTTATCTCCAGCAAAGTCTGAAATTAAATTTAATACTTGTACTGGAGTTTCAGTTATAGAATTAATACTCATTTTTATTACCTTTATTTTTAATACGACTGTATTAATATTCTATATTATAATCAGTTAATTGTCAATGTAAAATAAAGATTAACCCTTTGAAATAAAGTTAGTTAAAAAAAATATTTACAATCTTATTTATTTTCACTAGAATTAAAAAATATTATTACAATAAGTGGTATGGTAAAAGACCCTAAGGCAGTACAATTGCGCTCTGATAAGAATAAAGTCATCATTTCATTAGATGTAATGAAGGATATGCTAGCTCAATGCACTGCAACCGGTATGCCTGACTATGAAAGTGGTATTTATAATCTTTTATTAGAGCTTGCTGATGAGGCTGATGCCGCTGATAACTACTTAGAGCTTGCTGAAATTATGAATAAAGCCAAGCAAATAGAACACAACCTGGATACATGGCTGGCGAGCTCGGGCATGACAACTCAAGGTTTGCAATGGCCTGATATTGAACGTGAACTGTAGTTATATAGCATTTATCCTGGCCTAAATTCACAACATCATGAAATCTTTATTCAGCGGCATTAAAACTAATACGTTGTACTGTGATTAGCTTTCTAAGCTTTTGTAGCTGACTATTCAATTTAGTTATCCTATTTATGGACTTTGTTTTTTCTTTACCTAAGCCTTCAAGAACCTCCATTGTTTGACTTTTTGCATTTGTATTAGAGTTAGTATTATTTCTTAAAAGAGAATAACATCTAGTAATTCGTTGATCGCATACTTCTACAAGTTTAAGTTCTTCAGCAATTTCTAGATTAATCTTCCATATTAAAAGTAGAGGTTTTTGTTGAGAAGGTGATGTATACATATTTTTACTCCTAAAATTTTTAAAGGTAAGATATTTTAAATTAAAATAACAAATGACATAAACTAGACTTTATTTTTTTATTAATTTTATTAAAATTAACAATTGTTAATTGTTGTTATTTTTTTTCTTTAAATAATTGGAGTTTTTGTATATTCCCAAGAAAAAGAAAGGGAGAGAATCATTGCAACTATCAACTCGAAAAACCATCACATTAACAACAGTATTATTTGTGGCATTTATCGATTACCTTGGAATAGGACTTGTTTATCCCCTATTTGCTTCCCTTCTTTTTGATCATGAGGTACAAATCTTAAACCCAGAAACTTCCGATGCTGTAAGAGGTCTTTTATTAGGCATTCTTATTGCTTTAGTCCCATTAGTTCAATTTTTTAGCGCGCCAATTTTAGGGGCATTATCTGATATAAAAGGAAGAAAGAAAATACTAACAATCAGCCTTTTGCTTGCAATTTTGGGATATTGTATCGCCTTTCTTGGTATTATTTACTCGAGTCTTTTAGCTCTTTTCTTATATCGAACGATAATCGGAGTTAGCGCAGGAAGCGCAGCAGTAGTGCAAGCCATTTTAGCTGATACAAGTATTAAGTCAGAAAAAACAAAAAATTTTGGTCTTTATAATATGGCGCTAGGAGCCGGATTTACCATAGGTCCATTTATTGGAGGTAAATTAACCGATCCAAACTTCATAAAGGGTGCGGGGTTTAACTTTCCTTTTGGGTTTGCCTTGCTTTTAACTGCTGCTAACTTAGTGTTTGTTTTGTTGTTTTTTAAAGAGACAAACTACATAAACGATAATGTCAAAGTTACTCTAACAACGGGCCTTAAAAACTTGAAAAAAGCGTTGTATATGAAAAAAGTGCGAGTGATAATTTTATGCGCTTTTATTCTTTATTTTGGCTGGTCGTTTTTTTATGAGTTTGTCCCTGTTTTTTTAATAGGACAATATTCCTTTAAATCTCATCAAATTGGTAATTTTTACGCATATTCAGGGTTTATATATGCATTGTGTTCAGGGTGGCTAATTCGTCCAATAATTCAAAGATTCTCTTCTTACCGAATTTTCCTCGGGTCTCTTTTCGGAGCCGGGCTTACTATGCTTTTATTTAGTTTGGTAAAAGGATCCACTCTTCTTTTTTTCTATGCCCCTTTCTTACTTTATTTTATTGCGTTGATATTCCCTACGATAATGACTTTGGTTTCCAACTTTGCCCCTAAAAAAGCACAAGGTGAAACGCTTGGCGTTTTACAGTCAGTACAAGCATCAGCTTTTGCTCTAAGCCCTTTATTTTCCGGATCACTGATAGGTTTTTATCGGGTTATGCCTGTAATTATTGGAGGTATTTCTATGCTTCTTTCTGCTACTATTTTCAGCATCTTCATGTATAGAAATTACATGGAAGAAAAACAACAAGATGATAACTTACTTTGGTAATATGGAAATACAACCTCCTTTTCGAGTCAATCCCACAGATCCTTTTCATGGAAGTCCCGATGATTTTGAAAACAAGGGCCGTATATCAAAAGAGCTAGAAGCTATTCTGACATGCTTGCAAAAGGAATTTTTTGCATTGTCTGATTGGATTAGAAAATTTGCTCCTATTGCTGAAAATGATGAAATTCCAGTCGCTCAAGAGTTTTTAATAGAACGTTCTAGAAAATTTTACGAATGCTATGCTGAGCTAGAAGAATACTTAAACAAAACACCGGCGCCTTATGATTTGCACTATGCGCTCGAAATAAATGCTGAAATTGATGATTTGTTTAAGCAAAAAATAAAAAAGCTATCTTTGTCTTCTTATGGAAAGGTAGATGATTATTCTTTTACCTTTTTATTCAAGATGGCAGATCATGTCCCTCAAATTGATTTAAAAAGAATGATTATTCATCTTTTTCAAAACATTCCTGATGACAACTGGCGTAAAATAGAAAGGACTATTGAAGACTTCGCTAATATATTGCTTTAGCAAAATGCGATAAGAAAACAGCTGTTGCTTGTGATACATTCAATGAGTCGACCTGTCCATACATAGGAATATATAAAGACTGGTCAGTCCGTTTTAACACTAATGGCTGAATTCCTTTGCCTTCTGAACCCATTATAAAAGCAACTTTAGGACCAAATTGATAACGAAAGAGACTGTCTGCTTCTTTGTCTGCATGAGCAGCTATTGTCTCATACCCTTGTTTTTTCAAATAAACCACGGTCTCAGCTAAATTAGAAACTTTTATAGTGTTCACAAGTTCAGAGGCACCTGAACTAGTCTTTGTCACAATGGGAGTAATATCTGCCCCCCTATTTTTAGACCAAATAACAGCGTCTACCTTAAAACAATCTGCTGAGCGTAGAATAGTGCCCAAATTTTGTGGATCATTGATATTATCCAGTAGTAGTAAACAGCTAGTTGGCCTGTCTTGAATAGATTCAATAAACTCTTTCAAAAAAATAGCCTTTTTCTCTTTTACCTTAGCGACAAGGCCTTGGTGAGAGTCTGACTGAACCATCTTGGTTAGCTCATCTTTACGAACCAGTTTTACAAGATGTTTCACCGAGGTTAAAAAATTTCTTTTCAAAGCGGACTCGATCGCATAAATAGCTACTATTCTCTCGGGGCTATGAGATATTACTTCTTCAAGGCAGTGAACTCCCATAATGAATCTGGAACTTGTTTTTTTAGTCATAAGTAAAAAGAAAGTCCAAGCAGCACTTCAAAAAAGAGCCATCGACTTTTAAATTTTCTATCTATTTTCGTGTCTATTATAGAATAATTAGGGGAAATTTCAACTGTTTGCTGAGTAATATTGGCATTAATCACCTTAGAAGAAAAATAATGAATTTTCCCTATGGCACTCAATAAGATATATCTCGTTGGATTTGCCCCTAAAGTTACATACCCCGAGTGACCTAAATTGCCATTTTTTTGTACTTTACCATTCATTGTAATAGTTTCATTTAACAAAACTGAAGAATCATTATCAAAAGTTTTAATTAACAAATCAGAAAAAAACTTTTGATGAAGGCTAAGCCAGTGATACCTATAACCAAACCCTAAATTAAAAACCCCTCTTGGATTAGCAAAAAAATCAAACCCAATGAAAATGCCGTACCATTTCTGCTTTAAATCTTGTTCACTTAAAGTAGAGTTTACGGTGAAAAAATCAGCTCCGGAAATGTTACTGGAAACATATGGATCAGGGGTGGGATTCTTCCTTTTGATTTTTTCATACTGGATAGAAAAGCCAAATAAAGGTGTTATATTTACTTCATAATACCGATCAGGGGTAAGCTCAGCCACATATCCAAGAACCCCTTCACCAGAAAACGCCTCAGCATCTGTATTAAATTGAAAAGAAACAGGGTCAGTTGTAAATGATAGGTCAAAACCTGATTGGCGCATGGTATCAGAGCCAATAGCTCCATACCCGCCATTTACATAAAAGTACAAATCCCTTGTTATCTTTTTTAAAGTCAGTTCCGTCTGTATAAATTTAAGATTAGAGTAATCTTCCCGATACGTTGTTGTACTTGGATCACCAGGCTCTTGCAACCTCCATTTTAAATGATCCTGTCTATAACCTGTAGCCAGCGTCATCTCAAAAGGAGTTGTTATCGTCGCAAAAGTTGTTCCGATGAGGAATAAAAATATTATATACCTTACCATAGGCACGAAATGATCTTTGATTTTCCTAATTTTTAAAAGGGAAATTTTAAATGTACCTTTTGATTAAAGTACTTAGATTTTTAAAGTTGAAAATCCAAAAACATTTCTTTAATATTTGCAGCAAATAGATAATCCTATGAAAAAATTATACAGATCAAAAAAAAACAAAATGATTGCTGGCATTTGCGGAGGGCTTGGTGATTATTTTAGAATAGACCCATTCATTTTTCGTTTTGCCTTAATTTTTTTATGTATTTTTACTGGCATTGTGCCTCTTTTAGTAGCATATTTATTGGGGTGTTTTATTATCCCCTCTCAACCTGCCTCTTATACTGTCAAAAAATATAAAAAGTTATACCGATCTCGTAAAAATAGAAAAATAGCTGGAATATGTGGAGGAATTAGTGAGTTTTTTAAGTGGGACTCCTCTCTTGTCAGAATTATCTTTGTCGCCCTGTTCTTTATCACAGGATTTCTACCTATGTTCATAACCTATATTGTTGGGTGGATCATCATCCCAGAACAGCCTGAAAAGGAAGAAAATATAGAGATTGAAATATCTTAAGTTTTAAGCCTAAATCGGTTTTTCTCTTTTTCTCCAGTAATCGGGACCATAGTCATAAGAAAGCTCTGTCCCTTTAGGGATAAAGGCATTCGTTAGGAATACAATATGAAGCATCTGTCCCTGAAAACATAAATATGGGGTAAGGTTTGGGGTATAACTATGGTTTATAAATCGCGTCAGATTTCCTTTATCCTTGGCATCTATAGTAAAGTTGGAAAAGGCATATTCAAAGCAGTAAGCATTTTTCTGATCTTTTTTTAAGTTGGAAGGTCTTAAAACTCCTGTATACTCCCCTATCCACTGCTTCTTCCTTAAATCTTGAGTTGCAAACAACCCCCAACCTTTAAGAGGATCGATCCATTTGACAGTAACAGCTGGATTCATGTCGTAATATATTTCTGGTGAAAAATAAGCGCCCAGCCATTTTTCCTGAGAGGTAATCTGCTCATTTTTTTGAGCTCGCTTAGTAAGCTTCATAAGCTTCCTAAGGTGAGAAAAAGAAGAGACTTCTAAATTCGGCAAATAAGTAATTCCCATCATCTGTTCGAATTCTTCAATACTTACATTTGATCGAACATTTTCTTTCTCAACAGATATGGTTTTATTAGTGACATGACCTAAGGGAGACAAAAAATTTTTTCTATTTAAATAGATAGCTAGCTCTTTAGCATTTAAGCCTAAATAATTTTTTTGCGTCTTTTGAACATCCAAATTGACTACTTCTTCAAACCAAGAAAATTCATTCAAAAATACAGCAACATGAAGAGGGTTAAATCCATATTTAACAATAAGTTTTTTGCCGTAGCGAGATAACAAACATTTATCTAAAGAAGAAAACTTTTGTTTTAATAAAAACTTCATCATAAAGGAATTTTACCTAATTGCTTCCAATATAGGTTACCGTAATCAACCATTATCTCATTACCTTTTTCTATTTTTTCAGTAGAAACAAAGATCATTCTTGGGATTTTATTTCTTATTACAGAAAACATTTGACAGTTAGGAGTTCTACTGTGATTAATAAATCTCGTGTGATTGCCCAATTTCGAAGCATCAATTACTAATCTGGAAAAGAAGTGCCTCACTGGGTATTTAACAAGATAAGCATTCGCTTTATCTTGGCTAGCCTTATGAGGCCTAACTAATCCAACATACTCTCCTAAAAAAGTATTTTTATTGATATTTTCTTCCGCAAAAAGCCCAAAACCAAAAGGAGAGTGAGAAACTTTAATGTTCATTTTAGGAACAAGGTTCAAATCGAGTTCTTTACTAAAATAGGAGGCTCTAAATTTTTGATAAGTCTGCATTTTTTTATGGGATTTTGCCAAAACCCTTTTAAAAATATGCGGTTTTTCAAAAACAAGGTGGTCATTCATTTCCAGGCGTAATATCTGTAAGATTTTATTCATTCCCAAATAACGAAGATAATCAATGGGAGTTAGGCCATTTTCGTCTTTCATAGAGAAAATAGATGTATCATTTATGGCGATCAAACTTTCTACATTTCGATGAAAAATGAGCTTCCGAACAAATTTTAATTTTTCCTGCATATGAAAAATTATTGACAGAAGATAGATTTTTTTAAACAGTTTGATCAAAAGAGACAAAAAAATATGAACTACGTCTTAGCCATGGATCAGGGCACTACTAGCTGCCGTTCTATTATTTTTGATGAAAATGGAAGTCCTATTTGTGTATTTCAGAAGAAAATACTGCAGTTTTTCCCTCAACCTGGCTTCATCGAGCAGGATCCTTTAGAAATCATCAATACACAGGTTACAACAGCGCAAGAAGCTATAAAAGTAGTAGGTTTGGATAAAGTTAAAGCTATAGGCATTGCCAATCAAAGAGAAACAACTATCTTATGGAATAAGAAAACAGGCAAACCTCTTATGAATGCCATTGTTTGGCAAGATAGGAGGACGCATTCTATTTGCAAAAGTTTAAAAAATCATGAAAGTTTAATTCATGAAAAAACAGGACTTTTACTTGATCCTTACTTTAGTGCTACTAAAATCAAATGGATTTTAGACAATTATAAAGTAGAAAATATTCAGGATATTGCTTTTGGTACTATAGACTCTTGGCTGGTATGGAATTTAACTGGAAATCATTTAACAGATGTTTCCAACGCATCTAGGACACTTTTATTTAATATCCATACACTTTCCTGGGATGAAGAGCTTTGCCAGCTATTTAATGTACCAAAAGAGATCCTCCCTAAGGTTGTAGACAGCACAGCTTTTTTTGGAA
>PFAC01000005.1 GCA_002773835.1 Chlamydiae bacterium CG10_big_fil_rev_8_21_14_0_10_35_9
GCTTATGGATCTTGGATGGGAAATGTCAATTTTATTAATAACCAACAAAGTTTTTTGAGGGTCAAGCAAATTAAGTATGTCACTTTCTGGAATATTGTTAGCTTCAGCCATGTAGATGGTAAAATCAGCTTCTTGCATTGCTTGTTTTGTTTTTTCTATGCCAATTTTTTCTATTACTTCATCAGTCTCTCTAATTCCCGCTGTATCGATAAGATTTAATTGCATTCCTTCCAGGTGAACTTGCTCTTCAATAGTATCTCTAGTAGTTCCAGCGATATCAGAGACAATAGCTCTTTCCTTTTGTAACAGGAAATTCATGAGGGTTGATTTCCCGGCGTTGGGAGGTCCTGCAATACATATCTTTATTCCTTCAGATAACTTTTTCCCTTCATCGAATGTATTAGACAAATACACCATTTTTTCTTTTGTCTTTTGAAGCCTGTTTAAAATGGAAGTGAAGCTTTCAAAGGCAAGGTCTTCTTCTGGGAAATCTACCCAAGCCTCCAATACAGCTGCAATATCTGTCAGTTCTTTTTGAAAAGAAGTAATCACAGAAGATAGTGAGCCTTCCAATTGTTCTTGGGCAGCTTTAGTTGCTGTTTTATTTTTTGCTGAAATTAATGACTGGACAGCTTCAGCTTGTACAAGGTCTATTTTATTGTTTTTGTATGCCCTATAAGTAAACTCGCCAGGCTGAGCAAGCCTTGCTCCCTTATTTATTAGAGTCTGCAGGATGGTCTTAGCTATAAATGTAGAGCCGTGGCACTGGATTTCAATGGTGTCTTCTCCTGTGTAAGATTTAGGACCTTTCATAAAGAGGAGAAGAACGTGATCTATGACATGGTTATTTTCATCAAAAATTTTTCCATAATGTGCCGTATGGGATTTCAAGGTCGTTAGATCTTTAGAAAAAATTTGATTAACAATGGGTACAGCTTTGTTGCCTGATATTCTTAAAATGGCAATAGCGCTTTCTGCGTAAGGTGTGGCAATAGCTGCAATTGTGTCTTTATTAAACATAATTTTAAGTTGAATAATGTGAGAAAAATTGTAACAGAAAAAGCAAATTAATTAAATTTTTCTCAAAGCAAGAGTAATTAATTGAGCCAGGTCTTTCATTTCAGGGTTTTCTTTCTGTACCAGCTTAGCGGCCTTTTGTGCTTTCATAGGGTGATATCCTAGATTGATAAGGGCATTTAAAAGATCTTTTCCAATATGGTTATCTGAATTTTCCGAGGAGATGCTGACAAGATGATTTTTTAATTTGTCTTTCATTTCTAAAATGAGTCTTTCTGAAGTTTTTTTACCGATGCCGGGTATTTTAGAAATTAATTTTACATTGGCAGTGGCTATAGCTTCATAAAAGGCTTCTTCATCTAAATGGCCAATAATAGTTAAGCCAAGCTTAGGCCCTATGCCACTGACAGAGATAACAAGCTCAAATAATTTTTTTTCTTCGGGTTTTAAAAACCCATAAAGGGTTTGCTCATCTTCTTTAACGATAAAGCTGGTATACAGCTTAAGTTGTCCTCCTAAATCAGTTAGTTTGGAAAACATATGCGAAGGTGTCATGATTTTGTAGCCCACGCCACTTACATCAAGGACGACATAGTGAGGGGTTTTAATTTCTAATGTTCCTTTTATATACTCGTACATATATTCAAACTGTTGGCATGTGCAATGGCAATAGCTAGGGCATCAGCTGCATCTTCCGGCTCAGGAGGCGCTTTCAGTCCTAAAATTGCTTGGGTCATTTTCTGTACTTGTAGTTTACTCGCCTTGCCATTTCCTACAACAGCAAGTTTTGCTTTTTTAGGAGCATATTCAAATAAAGGGATGTTGTACTTTGCCGCAATGAGATAAACAACGGCTTTAGCCATGGCAAGCTTCATAGCGCTTTGTGCATTTTTCTTAACAAATTGCGATTCAACACAAATAGCATCTGGTAAATGTTTTTGAATAATAGATTCTAAAGACTGGTGTAAGATCCAGTATCTTTTATGAAGAGGGTCGTTACTAGGCGGTCGAATGCAGCCAAAATCAATTGGCTCAATTTTTTGATTAGATTGAATAATTCCAAATCCGGTAATCCGAGTTCCAGGATCAACGCCTAAAATAATGCATGGTGATTTTGTGTTCATAAAACCACCATATCGGAATTTCTGATTTAGAAAAAAGAGAGATTAAACGATCTCAAAAAGTTTGTCGTATGTCTTATCAAAAGAAATATCATTAATTGATACTCTTTCCACGGAAGGTTCACCTTCACGGATTGCAAACTCCACTTGTATTTCTATCCGGCCTATTTGATTTGCTTCCATGCTCATGCTTTCGTTAATAGGCAATCGACATGTGCGTTTGATGAAGACGTCGTTTCCTTCATGGGAAACTTCAGTAAAAATAGTTCCATTTCCAAAGGAGAGTTTTGGCGTTGTCTTTGACCTTTTAAAGATGCTAAGAACACCAGTCAAAGGATGTTGAGACATAAATTGTTGTATTAAGCGGCTGTATGATTGGTAGGGTTCTTTTGATAAATTGGCGGCCAAATATTTAGCGGCTTCCCCATTAAGCGGACCATTTTGATCTTCTTCATTGAACTCACTAAAATTTTTCCAAGTTCCAAGATCAGAAAAACCATGCCTACTATCATTTTCGCTAAACTTAAATAATCTATTGTCTGTATTTTCTTTTACCAACTTGTCAAAAATATATATAGATTTATAATCTCCTACGAACCTTAAAGCAGGCTCATGCTCTGCTATTCCTTTGTGGTCTTCCATTAAATTACTATAATCTTGATTTTTTAGAGAATCGAATAGAGCTCTGTCAAACTGAAATAATCTTAATGGAGAGCTTTTGCAAGCTTCCAGTAAACTTTCAATATGAGCAGGTAATGGCCTGTCGTAGTTTCTGAAAATGGCAAAAAAGGCATGCAGTTCTAAAAGACGCTGCTTATCTTTTGTGCTAATTTTCTGAGGAGGCTTCTTAACTAATTGGGACAACTTATTTGCTTCTTGTGAACTAATTCTCATGGATTTGATTTGTTGCCAAAGTTCCATGTTACTAAGTTCTCTTCTTTTTTCAGGATGTATAGGGTTTTGCAGGAAATTGTAAATGTCTAAGTCACTGAAGATTTCTAAATCATCTTCTTTTCGAAGATCTGCAAAAATGGCATTTTGACTTGCACCTATTCTAGAAAGTGCATTTGTTTTTTGAACTAAAACGGATATTTTTTCTGCTTGTTGATTTAAAATAAAAAGCTTTATTTGTCTATTAATGACCCAGGTTCTAATAGGAATTAAAATGGCAGCAAAACCATTTGTTGACCAATCAAGCCTTTGAAAAATGTCTGTTATTAAAGAGGTTCTGTTTTCAGGTGATCTACAGGCTATTAAAACCTCATCATGATAACCATTAATTGCTTGATTTACATTATTAAACATACAATAGCCTTTTTATTTTTTGATAAAAAGTATTTTATCAAAAGTAATTTAATTACTTGTTAAGTTTTTGTTAATATTTCTTAATAAAATTAATAGAGTAAGTTATTGAGGGCTTTGATGTTAAATGAGTTATATGGCATACTTAGGCTGAAAGTAGGGGGGATACTTTTTGCAGAAAATTGATTTTGAGCCTAAAAACATTATCGTGAGAATGCCGAATTGGATCGGTGATATTGTGATGGCTACTCCCGTTTTAACCGATATCAAGGCAAAATATCCTAATAGTGCTTTAACGGTGATGTGTAGGTCCCCTATTTGTGAAATTTTGCAATATGACGAAGACATTGATGAACTTTATTGTTTTACCAAACAATCTACAAAGTTTTTCGAAAGGAGAAAAGAGACCAAAAATATTATATCCCGCTTAAAGCAAGGGGAGTATGACTTAGGGATCTTGCTGACAAATTCTTTTTCTTCAGCATGGTGGTTTTGGCAAGGGGGAGTAAAAAACATCATAGGCTATGACTGCAACCTCAGGAATATACTTCTATCCTATCCCATAAAAAAATCAGAAAATCATGAAAAAGAGCATCAAGTCGTCTTTTATAAAAAGCTTTTAGCTCCTCTAGGTATTGAAGTGTCTGATACTTTTCCTAGACTTCATATGTCAGATAAAGAGCTGAACAATGCAAAAACTCTTCTTTATCAAAGAGGATATAAAGAGGGCAGGCCTCTTATCGGGATTAACCCTACTGCCAGTTTTGGTCCGGCTAAGTGCTGGCCTAAAGAAAGATTCAGAGAAATTACTCAAAAGCTTATTGAGGAGAAAAATTGTTATGTCGTCTGTTTCGGGGACGTAAGTTCTGTAGACCTTGTCAAAGAAATTTGCTGGGGCCTTTCCGATAAGGTCATAAATCTGGCGGGGGTTACTTCTATTTGTGAGTTAGTAAGTGTTATTCAGCTTTGTGATGTCTTATTAACAAATGATTCAGGTCCTATGCATATTGCGGCAGCTGTTAAAACCCCTTTAATTGCCTTATTTGGTTCGACAAACAGGCATAAGACAGGCCCTTATAAACATGGTAAAGTCATTCAAAAAAATGTAGACTGTTCTCCTTGCTATTTAAAAGTATGTCCTATTGATTTTAGATGCATGAAAAGGATTGCTGTAGAAGAAGTTTTACATGCCATTACAGATGCTTTAGAAAAGAAAAATGTTTAAGACCATTCTTAGAAAAATTCAGCAAAATCCTTTCGAGAAACTCTTGCAAAAAAGTGCTCTAAAAAAAAAGAAAACCTTTCTTTTGGAGTGGAATCGGGGGCTTGGTGATATTCCCTTAGGTCTTTATGCCATAGTTCACCGAATTAAGAAATATGTTCCTGATGCCAAAATCACTTTTCTAATACGATCCGATTTAGAAGAGGGTTTTTCTTTTTTGAGAGATGTGCAGTTTTTAGTAGTGCCTTCTTGGAAAAGGCATGCTCAATATAATATTTATTCGGCTTTGCAAGAATTACATATAAATCCAGATAACTATGATGTAATTATTGAAAAACCAGATCCAACTTATTGGGTACGTTGGCAAATAGGAGCTCTTACTCCCAGGCTTAAATGGGAGCAAAAGTATGATATGCTTTGGAAGAAATTTAATTTGCCTTCTTCCGATCTTATCGCAGTGCAGCCTGCAATAGAAAGTAAGTATAACTTGTGGAGGGGATATCCACCTCATAAATGGCAAAGCCTTTTTAACGCAATCAACTCGCCAATAGTCCTTTTAGGGCAGGAAAACACAAATAGCTTTTCTGGAAATCACCTAATAGATTTAAGAGGGAAAACAAATTTGTGTGAATTGCTTTCCATTCTTAAAAATGCATGTACAAAAGCGGTGTTGCCAGACAGTGGGGTCCTGTCTTTTATGTATTACCTTGACGTAGAGTTTCCCATTAAGGTGGTTTCTCTTTGGGCTGATATTGCTCAAGGAATTATGAAACAAAATGTTGCCTCTCCCAATAAAGGTCTAAAACATGTGCCTCTTTTAGGTCAGGATAAAAATGTTAATAATATCGATGTGTCAACTATTTGCTTTCACTTGAAGGAATGAATGTTGTTTCAAAAACAAAAAGAGTTTTTTCAAACTTTAAATGAGCTTTCTAAAGAAGAAAAGAAGGCTATTTTAGACACAGTGCACAAGTTGTCTTGGCCTGATGTAGTTTTGCAGCAAGAAGCTTTGCGTGTTCCAATACATGAAAGTGAAGCTTTGCCTTTGAAAACATGCGAGCAAGCAATAGGAAAGTATCGAGATGAGGGAAAAGAAGCACTTAAAAACAACAAGGTAGCTTGCATTATCTTGGCTGCTGGAGATGGGTCGAGATTAAACTTTAAGGGGCCTAAAGGCTCTTTTCCTATTATGTCCGGAAAAAGTTTTTTTCACATCTTTGCAAGAAAAATTGCCCAGCTAAAAAATACTCATGAGTGTAAGCCGATTATAGCAGTCATGTGCTCTGATAAAAATCTATGCGATACCGTTAAGCATTTTGAAAATAATCGTTTTTTCCATCTTGAACAAAATCAAGTTATTTTTTTCTCTTCAAAAAGTCTGCCGTTATTAGATGAAAAAGGAAATTGGTATTTAAATGAAAAAAAACAAATCGCTGTAGGCCCCTCTGGTAATGGGGAAGTTTTTTCAGCAGCAAAAAAGGTAGTTCAAAAATTTAAAGAAAAAAATGTTGAACATGTCTCAGTCATACAAGTAGATAATCCTTTGGCAGATCCTTTTGATGAGGAACTTTTGGGATACCATTTGCATCAAAAAAATGAAGTTACCTTAAAATGTTTTAAGAGAGATATTCCTGAAGAAAAATTAGGCATTTTAGCTCGTTGTAAAGGAGCTATCTCGATAAAAGAGTATTTTCATTTGCCTGATGAAGCTTTTACTAAAGAAGGATTGTTAAATTACCCTTTTGCTAATGTCGGTAATTATTTTTTTAGTTTGGATTTTTTTGAAAAAATGGAAAAAAAAATATTACCTTTTCACCTTTCTAAGAAAAAAGCAATTAAATATAGAGTTGGTAATATCAATATGTTAAAATGTGAAAGATTTATTTTTGATGTTTTGTGCTATTCTAAAAAAACAGGAGCTCTTTGTTTTTCAAAAAAGGAATGTTTTGCTCCTTTAAAAAGCTTAAGTGATTTAGTTAATGTACAAAACTTGTTATTAAAAAAAGAAAAGGTTGTTCAGTGAAAATTTGTTATCTAGGTGCGGGCACTTGGGGATTTTGTTTGGCTTGCATCTTGGCTTCTAATGGTCATGAAGTTACTCTTTGGGCAAGATCTAAAGACTTAGAAGAAAAGCTTAAAACTACTAGGAAGCATCCAAAATTAGGGGATTTTGAGGCCCCAGCTAACTTGAAAATTACCTCAGACTTAAAAGAAGCACTGGCAGGTGCTGAAGCTGTAGTAGAAAGTGTGACATCATCTGGAATTCGAGAAGTTTTTGATAAGGTAGTAACTCTTTGGGATAAACCTTGTCCTGTTATTATAACCTCTAAAGGGATCGAGCAAAAAACAGGCCTTTTGTTTCCGGAAGTGATCAAAGAGAAAGTAGATGATAAACTTATTGGCTGTTTAAGTGGACCTTCTCATGCAGAGGAAGTCATTGCTAATTTGCCAACATCTGTTGTCTGCTCGGCATACGATCCTAAAGTGATGATGATCATTCAGGATATATTTACTACGCCTACATTTAGAATTTATCCCAATGCTGATTTGATGGGTGTTTGTTTTGGCGGAGCCATGAAAAACATCATGGCTATAGCTTGTGGTATTTCCGACGGACTAGGGTTTGGTGACAATACTAAAGCAGCTTTAATGACAAGAGGGTTGCACGAAATAAGGAAACTGAGTGTTACCAAAGGGTGTAAAACAACAACACTAAATGGGCTTTCCGGAATGGGGGACTTGTGCGTTACTTGTCTTTCGAAGTTGAGTCGTAACTATCGTTTTGGAAGACTGATAGCAGAAGGGCTAACTCCGGATGAAGCAAAGCAAAAAATTGCCATGGCAGTGGAGGGGACATATACTTGTGTCTCGGCTTTAGAGTTGGGCCGTTATCATCATATTGCCGTGCCGATAACTGAGGCTACTTATTCTATTATTTATGAGAACTTAAATCCAAAAGACGCTGTAAAAAATCTATTGCAAAGAGCAATTAAGGAAGAACATCTATAAAGAGGTAATATGAAGATTGTTACTGCAGATGAAATGAAAAGAATTGAAAAAATGGCTTTCGAAGAAGGCTTTTCTGAAAACCAATTCATGGAAATTGCAGGAACAAGAGTAGGCGAGTATGTACATGATTTTGCTGAAAAAAATAAAATTCCTAAAAAAGTTTTTTTGTTAGTTGGCAAAGGCAATAATGGAGGCGATGCTTATGTTGCAGGAATGTATCTTTTACAAAAAGGATATACTGTAGAAGCGTTTCATCTTGCCGAGTTAGAAGATAGTTCTCCTTTAAATCAATTTTACTGTGAAAGATTCATTGAAAACGGTGGGAGAGTCGAATTTTTAAAAGATATAAAAAATCTTAGCCTTCCTTCAACAGGACTCATTGTAGATGGCCTTTTGGGTACTGGTTTTAAAGGGCAGTTAGAAGGTCTTTATCTAGATGTAATTGAAATAGCTAATGACTCATGCCTTCCTATTGTTTCTATAGATATACCATCAGGGGTAAATGGAACGACCGGGATTGTTCAGACTAAAGCTATTTTTGCTTCTATGACAGTATATTTAGGAATGGCAAAAATGGGTTTTTTCATTAATGATGGATGGAACCATGTGGGTAAACTTGTCTATGCTGATTTTGGGCTTAGTGAAAAATTCCTAGAGCTAGCCAAAGAAGAGGCTAACCTTTTTACAGATGAAAATGTAACCTTGCCTAAGTTGATCCGAAAAAGACACAAGTATCAAACAGGGTATGTTATAGGTATAGCAGGTTCTCCTAAAATGGGAGGAGCAGCCAAACTTTCTGCTTTAGCTTCCCTTAGAGCAGGGGCTGGAATTATACGTCTATTTTATCCTGAAAATTCAATAAGTGAAATGGAAAATGCTCCTTTAGAAATTGTAAAAAATCCTTTTAACCTCGAGGATTTTGACCCTATTTTACAAGAGTTAAAAAGAGCTAAAGCGTGTTTTATTGGTCCCGGTCTTGGAAGAGAAGAACATACTAAAAGGTTTTTATATAATTTTGTTCCGAAAATAGCAGTGCCAACTGTCTTTGATGCTGACGCTCTTTACCTCATTGATAATGATAGCTTTCCAAAAGGTAGTATTTTAACACCTCATCACAAAGAGATGATGAGACTACTAAAAATAGAAAGTGTAAAGGATGACGATGAGCTTTATGAGAAATGTCAGGCCTACGCCAAAAAGTATCAGTTGGTAATTGTCTTAAAAGGAGCTCCAAGTGTGATCTTCCACTATGAAAATAAGCCCGTTATAATCGCTCATGGCGACCCTGGTATGGCAACAGCAGGAACAGGAGATGTTTTGACAGGCATTATTGCGGCAGTATTAGCTCAAAATGTAGAGCCTTATCAAGCGGCTTTGCTAGGAGTTTTTCTTCATGGAGTTGCAGGGGAATGGGCGGCAGAGAAAAAATCTTCTTACAGTTTAATTGCTTCAGACTTAATTGACATGTTGCCACTTGTTTTTAAACAATTGCAGCTTCAAGTAGGTAAAATTCTTTAAACCATTCGACAAATCTTTTCATCCCTTCGTTAAAAGGGATCTTAGGGGAGTAATTTAACGCTTGTCTGCTTTTATGAATATCTGCGTAAGTTTCTAGTAATTCTCCCGGCTGCATGGGAAGCATTTTAATGTTAGCTTTTTGACCAAGAAAGCTCTCCAATGTTTGCACCAATAGCATTAAATCAATAGGTTTACTATTACCCAAGTTGAAAACTTCAAAATCAGATTCTTTATCAATTGCTGCTATAGTGCCGTCGACGATATCATCAATATAGGTAAAGTCTCTTCGCATTTGCCCACGATTAAATAAAGGGATTTCTTTTTTCTCAATAATTGACTTAGCAAAGAAAAAATAAGCCATATCAGGGCGTCCCCATGGACCGAAGACGGTAAAATACCTTAATCCTGTGGATCTTATGTTATAAAGGTGGCGGTAGGAAGCTGCCATTACTTCATTTGATTTTTTAGTAGCACCATATAAGTTGGCGGGATGATCTGTTTTGTCATCTTCATGGAAAGGGGTTTTTTTATTTGTACCATAAACGGAAGAAGAAGAAGCATAGACTAAATAAACATCTGGAAATTTTCTAAGAGTTTCCATTAGCGAAGAAAAACCATTAATATTAGAGGCAATATAATCTTCTGGATGATTAAAGGAATGTCTTACGCCAGCTTGAGCTGCAAGATGAACGACATGAGTTATATTATGCGAAAGTAACAGTTTTTCCAGTTCACTTTGCTGGAGTATATCTATATTGAGAATGGAGATATCATTTTTAGATAATATCTTTTCGCGTTCTTTTTTTAAGGCAACATCGTAATAGGCGTTGAAGTTGTCTATTCCAATTACAAAGTTCCCTCTTTTTTTACATGCTAAGGCAAGATGAAATCCAATAAATCCTGCAGCACCTGTTATTAAAATTTTCTTCATTTACCTTCTTAAAATCTTTTTTACATATCTAACGTTATGCTATATAAGGTTAGCTTAAACAATTGATAATTTAAATTGGACCGTAAGTTCATTTTTCTATGGGGTTTTTAAAAAAGATTGGTTTTAGGAACATACTTTTAACAGGTTCTTTATTTTTTTCTTCTTGTTCAACCCCTTATATGGGAAAAGATGTGTATGGAGCTGATGAGTTTGTTTTAGACTCTTATAAAATCAGAGAAGGCAAGTTTTCCATTTTAGAAATGGAAGGGAAATATCAAGACGATCTCCCTGACGAGTATTTAGCCGAATACAAAGACACCATTCATGAAGATGATATTCTAAAAATCGAGGTATACCACCCTAAAAGAGATGATATTGTTCTAGCAGTTTCTAAGATTGGGACAAGCATTGGTTATAGGGTCATGGAAGGTAAAATTTATTTACCTGATTTGCCGCCTATCGAAGTACAGGGACTTACTTTAAAAGAAGCAAAAGAAGAAATTCAAAAAAAATACTTAGAGCAAATCAACGATATTGAAGTCTTTGTAACTTACAAAGATCGTATTGTCAAACGAGTGGAGCTAGCTGGGTTGGTTGCTGCCTCAAGTATTCCAGTAAATGGGAAAATTCGCCTTTTTGATGTGTTATCTATCGCCAAGCCACCGCCTAATGCAAATCTTTTTAAAAGCTACATGATACGAGATAATGATTTTGTGGCAGTCGACTTTTATAAGCTTTTAAAAGAAGGGGACATGTCTCAAAACATAGTTATGAGAGGAGGGGATAAGATTTATATTGCGGATACTTCTTCAGCGAATTTAATGGTTTTAGGGGAAGTCGGCTGTGAATCTGTTGTCCCATTGCCCAATGGATATATTTCTTTAAGAGAAGCTTTAGCGGCTGCAAGAGGGATTCCTTTTACAGGTGATAAGTCGTATATTCAAATTATCCGTGGCAATATTGTAAAACCTAAAATCTATACTCTGAGTTGGAAGCATGTCATTCATTTACCTAATGACAGCCTGCTTTTAATGCCAGGGGACATCGTATATGTTGCAGCTAAGCCAATTACTGAGTGGAATAGATTTATCTCCCAACTCCTCCCTGCATTTACCGGATTTGAAGTTCTAGGAAACAAATGCCGAGGCTGGGGGCTATTTATACCATGACAGAAGAGGTCATTTTTTGTTTTTCTGACTTAGTAGCAATATTTCATCGCTATAAAAAATGGATGATTGGTGTTGGTCTACTTTGTGCCTCTGTCAGTTTTTCTCTTATGATGTTAAAAGCTCCTAAATACGAAGCAACGGGTTCATTTATCGATTCCAGTACAAAAAAAGAAAGTTCAGGGGGGTTAAAGGATCTATTAGTATCGCTGGATGCAAAATCTGACTCCAGTAAGGGTATTATGCTTTCTAAAGCTGTGATTAAAGATGTGTCTAAAAAACTAGGGCTGCAATTTTGCTGCGCTGAAAAAAAAAGAAATATTTTTTTAAGGGTTCTCCGAAGGTACAGAGATAATTGGTATGTGCAAACAAACAAATCTTTATCCGATTTAGACCAGTTCCGTTTTGCTAATGGCAGTTATGAAAAAGAAATTCCTTTAAACTTATATCTTCGGTTTTCTGACAAAGACTCTTTTGAAGTACTATCTAGTGAAAAAAAACTGTTAGCAAAAGGAAGAGTACACGTTCCTGTTAAACTGCAAGATGTTGAATTTACTTTAGTCAATGTTCCCAAAACCTATCGAAAAAAGTACTTATATACTTTGAGTGTTACTCCTTTTAATTTCATTTATGGAAGTATCAAAAGTAGCATTACTATCAAAGCAGATAAAGATGATCAACGCATGCTTCACATCTCCTATAAAGATAGAGACCGCTATTTAGCGAAAAATATCGTAAATACCTTAATGGAGTCCTATCAACAGTATCTAATAACACAAAATGAAAAGTTTGCTAAAGCGCAACTTACTTATTTGCAAAAAAGAAAGGAAGAAATTTCAGAGCAGTTCGACCATTCTTTAGATCTCTATTGTGAGTTTTTAAAAAAGAACCTGTCAGAAACAGGGTTTTTAGGGTTGGAAGAGCAATCGGAAATATTAATTAAGCCACAAGCAAGTTTTGCTAACCGCCTATTTCAAAATGATTTGGAAGAATCAAGACTTGATAAATGGAAAGGACAGTTCATCACAGATGGAACATTTAGTTCGGAAATCTCGCTTGTTTATCAAGAAATCAATAAGCTAAAACAGGACAAAGATGCTCTTGAGATAGCGTTGAATTCCAAAGAATCTTTAGACATTGCTGCTATGGAAAACCATTTACAACAGCTAGAGCAGTTAAGAGGGGACCAGCAAAATCTTGTCTCTTTAATTAACTCTGTTGAGCAGGGAAAGCCTATATCCAAGAAAAATGCTTTTCTTACTGATAAGCCTAGAAATCTTGTTTTTTTATGGCTAGATAAGCTGCAGGAAGGCTCTGAAACAGATTCTATAAAAAAAGACCTGGTTTCTTATTTGAAAAATTATACCAGAGTACTTTCTTTAAAAGAGAAAATTTTATCGGAAAGAGTAAAGCATTCGGAAAAAACTTGGCAGGATTTTGAAGGAATCGATTTAGATAGTGCTATGGGACTGTATGTAAACTATAATAAAAAGCTGGATGATGTACAGGCTGAACTAGAGCACTTTACACATGTTTTGACGCAACTCAATGATGAGAGTTTTGATATTAGTTCTTTAAGCAGTGTATTGCGTGATGGCATTAGTCAAAATTTGCTTGTCAAAGCAGGTGATTGCTGCTTTAAATTAAATGACAGGCAAAACTTAAGTGAAAAAGATATTGTTCGGATAAAAGATGACCTTAAGCTTATTCGAACCTTTTTAAAAGGGCATATTAAAGAGCTTCGTCATGTGAAGGAAATTCAGCAAAATATATTTAAAGACAAAATACATGCCCTTCAAATGGTCACGTTAGATCGAGTAAACCAGAAAATTTCCATATTGAACCACAGAGTACAAGATTTTATCCAGGCTAGAAAAGTAGATTTGTTCCAAGAGAATAGTCTCATTCGAACTAAGATGGAAGAGCTGAAAGGAAAAATGGTGCATTTACCCACCAAATGGAAGTTAGAAAAAAAATTGACTCTTGATGCAGATATTGCCATCAAAATGATCCAGTCTCTAACAACATTGACAGAGTCTAAAACTATTTCTCATAATTTAGATCTTATTAATTCAAATACTTTGGACTTTGCATCTCTGCCATATCGGGCAGAAAAGAAAAACATTATCGTTTGGTTGATTGCTGCATTTGTTTTAGGGTGTTTTCTTGCTTTTTCATATAAATTTTTCCTCTTTTTTCAAAGAGGCTTTTTAGCTTCGCTAGATAATTTAAAAGCTCTTCAGCAAAATGCTTTAGGAGAGGTTTCTAGACAGTTAGACGACCCTAATTTAGAGTACATTCAGGACTCTGATTTGGAAACACTTCGTAATATATCGTATTTTATTGGGACAGATAAACCAAACATTGTTAGTATTATAGGAGGTAAAGGTCCTGACTTTTCTCATGGACTTGCCACTATTTTAGGAAAGATAGGAAAAAAGGTTCTTGTTATTGATTGTGATTTTCATTCCAATTTCCCTTCAAAAGAGTCTACTGGGTTGTTGCAGTTCATAGAAGGTAAAAAAGGAAAGCATATAAAAAATGCTGGATGTTATGATTTCATGGAAAGTGGTGGTAAAACCAGGTTTGGCTATGAAATTTTACGTTCCTCTTCTTTTAAGCAATTGATAGAACAGATAAAAGAAAAATACGATATAATAATATTATTTACCCGAATGACGGCTCAGTTTGTCGAAGCAAAAGCTTATTTAGATATTTCAGATAAGATGATTGTTACTTTTGAAGAGGAAACATTGCAAAATTTACAACCTTTTTTCAATAAGGAAAATATCGGGTTTGTTAAAGTTTTAAGCCCTATATTAAGGAAGTAGGATGAGAAAAAAGCGAATACTAGTTACCGGAGGCGCAGGTTTTTTAGGGTCTCATATTTGTGAAAAATTAGTTAACGAAGGGCATTATGTCTATTGTTTAGATAATTTTTTTACAGGAAAAAAAGAAAACATAGCTCATTTACTTTCAAATGATTGCTTTTCACTGTTGGATCGTGATATTTGCCTTCCTATCGATTTAGAAGTACAGGAAATTTATAATCTAGCATGTCCAGCTTCCCCTTACCATTATCAACTCGATCCTATTCAAACTTTGAAAACAAGTGTATGGGGAGCAATGCACATGTTAGAGCTTGCAAAAAAAAATAATGCAAAAGTTTTGCAGGCATCTACTAGTGAAGTTTATGGGGATCCACAAGTACATCCTCAAGAAGAAAGCTACTGGGGAAATGTTAATCCTATTGGAAGACGTTCTTGCTATGATGAGGGGAAAAGATGTGCTGAGACACTATTTTTTGATTTTAGAAGAGCCTATCGAATTCCAATTAAAGTCGTGAGGATCTTTAACACCTTTGGCCCTCGCATGCAGCCTAATGATGGAAGGGTAGTTTCTAATTTTATTGTGCAGGCGTTAAAAAATCAGCCATTAACCATTTATGGAGATGGAAAGCAGACGAGGTCGTTTTGTTATGTAGATGATTTAATTGAGGGGATATTTAAAATGATGGATACCGACTCCTCAATTACAGGGCCTATTAATCTTGGAAATCCCCTTGAATATCGGATCATTGATTTAGCTGAAATAATACTCAAACTAACGGGTTCTAAGTCACCTATCATATCTCTGCCTCTTCCTTCCGATGACCCTAAAAAAAGAAAACCTAATATTGAGCTCGCTAAAAAAAACCTTAAGTGGCAGCCGACTAAAAAATTAGAGGAAGGACTTAAAGAAACAATTGAGTATTTTGCTCAAATACTGGAAGAAGATGCTTCTTTAAGCTCAGGTACTTGAGGTCTATATTTTTTTTTCAGTTCCCTATACTTTTTAATAACTTCAGAGGCAATAGGCGCAGCTTCTTTTCCCGCATCGCCAAAGCGTAAATAAACAATTACTACAAGTTCAGGATATTTGAAAGAGTCAATGGAGACTTGAGATTGCTTGGTTGGATCAAAACAGATTCCTCCAAACCAGATATGTTTATATAATTTAGAACGCTCTTTTGCACTTATATAAGGATTATGAAAAACTTCTGCAGTAGAAGTCTTTCCTATGAGTTGAGAAGCAATTTCTTTATAATTTTTCATAAGATCTGGACTTTTGTACAAATTTTTAATAATTCCAGCCCTTGCTGTTCCTTTTTTACCTGAGATAACTCGTTTCATCCCTTCAAAAAGCTTTGCTCTTACATTTTTATCAATAGCTAAATCTTTTCTTATAAAACTCGAAAAATTTTGCACACAAAGAAACTTGTCATTGTAAGAGCTTTCATCAAATATAGGAAAAAATATACCTAAAGCATTTAACTCTTTTTGCAGAAGGTACTTTTCAGGGGAAAAGCTCAAATGAGGAGCCCTTTGTTTGCCTGCAATTTGTTGAATAATTTTAGGCTCAAGTACTTTCCCAAAGTTAGCTAGCGCCGATAAGAATACAGCTGTTTGAAGAGGGGTTACAATCAAAGTGTGGTGTCCAATTGCATAGGCATAAAGGCCTGTCTTGTTAGTGCTCAAATCACTGGGTAATGATCCTGAAATTTCACCAGGAAGCTGAATATGGGTTTTTTCTCCAAATCCAAAGTTTCTAGCTGCATAATTTAAATCTTCAGGGGTTTTAAGAAAGTCTCCGGCTAAAATAGAAAAGTAAGGGTTACTAGACTTTTCAATAGCATCTATAAGACTAACTGTACCAATATTGCTATGCGCAGATCTCGGTAGCCTACCGTGCTTATAAATTCGGTAAAAGGGTTGCTGGTTTTCCTTTAAGGCAACGATCAATCCTTTATTGTCAGCTTGTACTGTGTCTATAATAGTAAAGTCAAAAGACGGCTTTTTTTCTAAAGCAGCGTAAGCTGTGACTAACTTGAAAATAGAGCCTTGTAAAGCAGGCTCTTGAAAAGAAGTGTCTCTCATATAGCCATATCCGTCTTCGGGATAAAATTTGGCAGCAAGGTCTTTTTCAACAGGGTTTTCTTTGTACACTTTTCTGTACATTGCAAGAAGGGGCCTGGTAAGTTCTTTGAACGATCTAACGCTTTTGAAAAAAGCAAACTGCGTAGGTTGATTATAATCCTTTAAAAAGAGCTTTAACTCGTCATATGCTTTTTGACATTTCTTATCGTGAAAAGTTTGCTCTTGGAAAAGCTCTTTCCATTGCAGAAACTGATCTTTCATGTCTTTTTCAAGATCTATTTCAGTATTGCCTAGAGCAGTCAACAAAAGCTTTTCTTTATTTTCTTGCCAAAAAGCTTCAAACAAACTGTTTTTTTTCTCATCTAAATAATCAATATAGGGTCTTTGATAGGTGTTTTTTTCTTTTTCTTCTTTTCTTTTTTCTTTTAAAAAAGCATGCAAGTTCTCTTCTCTCCACTTTTCAAAATAGTACTTTTCAAAAAGTGTGTATGCTTTTTTATAAATGGCAGACTGTAAAACAAGAACATTTCTTGATTGGTTATGATAATCACTTAAGCTCAAGGTTTTTATTTGGCGGATGAGTCCATCACTAAAAGCAGGGCTAAATACAGCAATTTTGCAAAGGTCAATTATTAGAAGTTTATCTTTGTTATGTTTTACTTCTTGTAAAAAGTCTTTTAGCCTCTCTTCATAAGGAGCGATTCTTTCTTTTATTATTTGATAGATATTTTGATAGTTCTCTTTTTCAGCAAGGCTGGCTTTTTGTTCACACAAAATACCCTCACTAAAAATAGTATCAAAAATCAAAGGGGCATTTTTTGTTTTGAAAAAGTAAAAGATGGCTTCGATATCTTCTTGTAATTGAATAGCATTTTGGACAGTTTTAATTTTTTGCATACACTGATAACAAGGAGAGCTTTCAGGAAATATCTCTTGTAAAAAAAACTCCCAGGTGACTGGTATGCTTTCTTTTTCAAAAGTTTTTTTAGAAAAGGAATACCAGCTTTTTTCCAATTCATTTTTGCCGTCCCAAATGCTGGCTAAAAAAGATTCTGTTTCTAGCCATTTTTCCACGTTTTGTTTTTTTTGTTCTTGGTATAAAGGGTTAGTGGAGGGGATAAAATCATTTGGGTCATAATTAGGGTAGGAGGCCATAGCTATAATCTCACCAGTATTAGGATCCATGGCAACAACAGATCCTCCTTTTACAATGGGCTGCTTAAGTGTCTCTCTTTTTTTCAACTTTGCATTATAACGGGTAGATCTGCCTTCCCGTATTTGTTCATCTTGTGCAAGAAGCTTTTCAGCAAACTCTTGCAGTTCTACTGAAAGGGCCAGTTTAATATTGCGGCCGTCAATAGCAGGTTTTGTAAGCGGAAGCTCTTTTACAAAAGTTCCCATGATATCTACCTCCATGCTCTTTTCTCCGTACGAGCCCCGAAGGTCTTCTTCAAACTGCTTTTCAATGCCGCTTTTCCCCACTAAATCATTAAAACGGTAAGACTTTTCCTTTAACTGTTTTAACCTGGTTAAAACTTCAAATTTACTTTTATACTCTTCAGGAAGAAAAATAGGTTCTAAGTTCGAGTCCTGCTTCAATACATTTTCTAAAAACTTAATTTCATTAGCTATTTTCAAATATTCTTTTTTATTAATAGATCCCATATAACCAATGATTTTGGAAGCTGCTTTCTTATGGGGGTAGTATCTTTCTGATGTACTTTCCGCAAATAGGCCTGGCCAGTCTTTTTCTAGAAATTTCAATTTATAATAAGTTTTCTCGCTAATGTTCTCTTTTAAGATAAAAGGCATATGAGGGAATAAAGAGGCTTTGCTGTGAATTAAGTCGTCAACTCTTGTTTCATTCAAATTTAGCTCCTTGGCTAAGAGCTTGGATAGCTTTTCGATATACTCTTTCCTGGGATAGGTCTTAACTTTTTCCTTATTTTCTCCTTTAATCCACTTGACTCTTGGGATTTGAAGAATCTGCCCATAATAAATAGCTGCATTGTAACATATTCTGTTGATAGCCAAAGGAACCCCAAACCGGTCATGTATGGCCCCTCTTTCTGATTTTAAAAGTATAGTTTTTCTTTGAGGTCTTCTCGCTTCTAAAGCTTTTTCTTCTTTTTCATAAAAGCAAAGATGCCAAATGCGAAAAAGTAAAATAAAATTTATGATGAAAATGCCCTTAAGAATTCTATGGGTCTTTAAATATATTTGTTCTTCTTTGCTCATTTTCGCGTAATTTCCATAGCTGTTATTAATTTAAATTTTTTGCATTTAGCTTGTCATCATAATTTTCCTTGGAAAAAAATAGTTTTTTAGAGTAAAAATGTTGTTTCACTATTTGTAGGTTATAAAGAAACTAAAATAATGCGCCTGTAGTTCAATGGTAGAACAGTAGCCTTCCAAGCTACGAGTGTCAGTTCGATTCTGATCAGGCGCTTTTGAAAAGTTAAAAAAAAATTGAGGTAATCAAATTTTGGCGACAAGAGAAGACATCACTATAAAGGATTTATTAGAATCAGGAGCTCACTTCGGACATCAAAAACGACGCTGGAATCCAAAAATGAAGCGTTTCATTTTTGAAGAACGAAATGGCATTTACATTATTGACTTAGCTAAAACCATGCAGCAAATACGAGAAGCGATTAAAGCCGTCACCGAAGTAGTAGCAAAAAGAAAATCTATTTTATTTGTAGGTACAAAAAATCAAGCAAAGTCAACTGTTCGAGAATCTGCTGAGTCTTGTAGTGAGTACTATGTCTCCGAAAGATGGTTAGGTGGTATGCTAACTAACCTTACTACCATTCGTCAGTCTGTTAAAACCTTAGAACGCATTGAAAAGCAAATTGCAACAGGTGGAGAAGGGCTTACTAAAAAAGAATTATCTGAGCTATCCAAAGAACAGATTAAACTAGATCGCAACCTTTCAGGAATAAGGGCAATGAGAAAACCTCCAGGACTTCTTATTGTTGTTGACCCATCCAAAGAGCATATAGCTGTTAAAGAAGCAAAAAAATTAGGTATTCCAGTACTTGCATTAGTAGATACTAATTGTGATCCTGATCCCATTGACTATGTCATTGCCTGCAATGATGATGCGTTAAAGAGCATCAAACTAATACTAGGAGCGATTTCTCAAGCTATCACTGACAAGAAAAGTGAAATGAACATAGCTCTTGCCAAAGGAGATGAAAAAATCCAAGAAGAAAAAATTGCGCCTATGGGTGAAATGGAAAATAGCCCAGAAGTAGAGGAGAAAGGAGATGAAGACAATGAGTAATTTGACTATGGAAATGATTAAAGAACTCCGCGAAAGAACTGGAGTTGGTATGGCTAAGTGTAAAGAAGCATTAGTAGAGTCTGATGGTGACTTAGATCGTGCTATTGAATATTTGCGCAAAAAAGGGATGGCCTCAGCTGTAAAAAAAGAAGGTCGAGAGACTAAAGAAGGTTCTATTGCTTTTGCTGATATCGGCTCACATATTTCTTTAGTAGAAGTTTGCGCGGAAACCGACTTTGTTGTGAAAAACGAAAAGTTTCAACAATTTTTACAAAGCATCGCAACTCAAGCTGCAACAACAAACCCTTCTTCTCTTCAAGAGCTTTTAGAGCAACCTACTTTAGAAGATAAAGCCTTAACAGTCGATGCCTACAGAAATACAGTTATTCAAGCTCTAGGTGAAAACATTCAAATCAAAAGAATGGAAGTCATTCTTAAGAATGAGGCAGCATCTTATGGTATTTACTCGCATATGAATGGCAAAATTGTAGCTGTAGTTGAGATTGAAGGTTCTAATTTCGAACAAGACTTGGCAAAAGACATTGCTATGCATATTGCAGCGGAAGATCCAGATTACTTAAGTTCTGAAGAGATCCCAGCAGAAATCAAACAAAGGGAAGAAGAAATCGCCAGGGCACAAATTCAAGGCAAACCTGCTGATATTGCTGAAAAAATCGTAGCTGGAAAATTTAAGGCTTACTGTGATCAAGTCTGCTTACTAGGTCAGAAGTTTGTAAAAGATCCATCTGTTACTGTGGAAAAACATGTAGCAAACCAAAGTCAAAAAGTTGGTAAAACTTTAAAGCTTACTAAATTTTGGCGTTGGACTATTTCCTAATCTTTCAAGGGTAAAAAATATGACCATTGAAAAAGAAACAAAAAGCAGCATGGAAGGTGCAGTTGCTCATTTGCAAAGTGAGTTGAAAAACCTGCGTACATCTCGTGCTAATCCCTCTATTTTAGATAGTGTTAGTGTTGAAGTGTACGGCGCTAAAATGAGATTACGTGATGTTGCTAATATCACTGTCCCAGAACCTAGGCAAATTCTTATAACTCCTTATGATTCTAATAATACTGGAGTAATTGGTAAGGCTATTGAAAATGCTAACTTAAATCTTCAGCCAATTGTAGAAGGTAATGTAGTACGTATTAACATTCCTCCTATGGATGCAAAAATGCGTGAAAGCATTGCCAAACAATGCAAAAGGAAAGGGGAAGATGCCAAAGTTGTCGTGAGGGAAGTGCGCAGAAAAAATAATGAACTCATCCGAAAACAAAAAGCTGATGGGGAAATTCCTGAAGACTTAATGAAGTCTTTAGAAAAAAAGATACAAGAACTAACAGATAGTTATTGTAAGCAAATCGATGAGATTTGCGAAAAAAAACAAGAAGAAATCTTAGAGATTTAATCTTGTTATAAATTAGGCAAAGAGGTTAAGATTTAACCATTCTTGGCCCCATCGTCTAGCCCGGCCTAGGACATCGGATTTTCATTCCGGTAACAGGGGTTCGAATCCCCTTGGGGTCATAATGAGGCTTTAGCTCAGTTGGTAGAGCATCTCCCTTTTAAGGAGAGGGTCGTTGGTTCGAGCCCAACAAGCCTCATTTTTTCAATCAACATTCTCAAACTAAATTTAATTTACTTTCAACACATATATATTACAGTCATATTCCCATATGTGAAATTCTTTAGCATAAGATCTTGTTTTTGCATTTTTTTTTCAAAACACTTGCTTGAAAAAATTTTTATTTGTTATACAGCAAAAAAAACGAGGCTAGTATGAAGCGTAAATTTATATCAACCGTATTCATTGCTGTAACTTGTATGGCAAGTATGGCTTTTGCAGGTGCTGATAATGACGTGCTTGCATCTTGTGACTGTCCACCAAATAGATGTGACTGTCCACCACCCCCAAAAAAGGAATGTTGTCCGTGTCCGCCAAAATGTGTAAAGAGTCCATCAAAGTGTAGTTGCTGTGACTACATGACTTGCTGTCCATTATTACCACTTCCCGTTAAGTGTGGTAACGTATTTGTGGAAGGCGAATACCTATATTGGAAAGCATATACAGAAGTTCCTTATGCAATAGCGAGAAGAACCGTTCCACCATATACAGCTGGTACACAACTGGTGGTAGATGAGGATGTAAAATCGGTCAACATGAATGCGAGCTCTGGTTACAGACTTGGCATGGGTGCTTACCTTTCTGATTGCTCATTACTTTACGGAACATACAGACAATTTGCTACAGATGGTACAGATGGTATTTCAGCGAGCGCTACAACATCGATGCCACTTAGTGAACAACAGTGGCTTATATTCGTCTGGAATAGCAATATACCCACTAGTATTTTTTCAACACCCGGTCCCCCTAATACTGCCAATGCGCGTCAACGACATAGAGAAAAGGTGTTAGATTTTGATTTTCTTAGGGAATTTGCTTGTGGTAGGTTTTCTATAAACCCATTTGTAGGAGTTCGATTTGCTTGGGTCAAATCGGATTTAAGTATAGATTATTTTCGAGGTCGAGATCCAAACTCTTCGATTCCTATAGACGGATATTTAAATCATACTGACGTCAATAATCACATGAATTTTGGAGTGGGTCTTCACACAGGATTGCAATCCAATGTAGACCTTGGGTGGGGCTTTGGCCTTTTTGGAACTTCTTCAGTATCTGCTCTTGTAGGTCAATTCCAGTTTGAACATAGAGAAGATGTAACTGATTTAGTTTTTGTTGCGCCTTTTCCTCCTATACCTTACACAACTACACGTTCTTTCAAAGTTACCGATTTTCAAACAGCTTGGGAGTTAGGAGTAGGATTGGATTGGGGTCATCATTTCTGTGATTGCGCTTATTATCTTGGGTTTAAGGTAGGCTATGAAGCCAATATTTGGCCTAACTTTTTTAGATCTTTTCATACTTTGAGACCTAATGGTAGCGTGCTTGATGGTGTGATTCAAGGTGGAGATAGAATGAGTCTTTGGTCAAGATCACTGCTAACCCATGGTCTTAATGTAGGTGCAAGATTTGACTTCTAACAATTAAAGGCTATTAAAATCCTGAAAAGCTATAAATTCACCTGAATTTATAGCTTTTTTTTTTGATGTATGGCTTATAAAATTTCGGATAGCTCTAAAACAGGCAATGCTGAAGCTTTAAAAAAATCCATCAACTTTTTGTGTGTACAATAAGATATTTTTCTCAAAATAATACAGTCTGGAGGGAAAGGAAATGGGTAAAGTTATATTAAGGCTTTATTGTACGCTTAGAATAATGTTCCGGACTTGTATGAAGAACCTTGTAGGTCTTGAAAAAGCTGAAAACTTACATAGAGCTCATTCATCTGTGACTATAGTCTTGGAGTCTGAGCATTACATGTTTAAGATTGCCAAATTTCGATCAATCAATTGAACTATTTTATAAAAAGCATGACAGTTTTCTTTCGGATCCTCTTAAGTAGAATGCTTTTTTCTAAAAAGTCTTGTCTAAAAAAAAAAATACCTGTTATATAACAAACAAAAGGAGGCTTTTATGAGGCTTAAATTTATGATGGCTATATTTATTGCCCTATTTTCAATGGCAAATATGGCTTTTGCAGAAGCAGATGATAATGCTTTAGCAATGAGAAATAACAAAGATTATTCAAATTGCAATACATGTCCACCAAAAAAAGAGGAATGTTGTCCATGTCCAAAGGAGTGTATTAAAAGTCCATCAAAATGTAGTTGCTGTGATTACATGACTTGTTGTCCTATGTTGCCATTACCGGTGAAGTGTGGTAATCTTTTTATGGAAGGAGAGTATTTGTATTGGAAGACTTACACAGTCGTTCCTTATGCAATTACAAGGACAGTTGTTCCTCCTTTTACTTCTGGACTTCGAACTATTGTCAATGAAGATGTAAACACTGTTAAGATGGATGGGTCTTCAGGATACCGACTTACATTGGGAGCCTATTTCTCTGATTGTTGGTTTGGCCTTGGAACATTTAGACAATATGATACGGATGGAACAAATAGTGTTTCAGTCAGGGGCGTTGATGGTTTCCCTCTTCCTCTACAGCAATGGATCTCTGCTGTTTGGGCCACAAACCCAGCTAATTCAGACACTAATAATGGAGGTCCTCCAGTTTCTGCCAGTGCTCGTCAAAGGCATAGAGAAAAAGTATTAGACTTTGATTTTCTTAAAGAATTTGCTTGTAGTAGATTTACTTTCAGTCCTTTTCTCGGAGTTCGTTTTGCTTGGGTCAAATCTGATTTAAGAGTTGATTATTTTCAAAACTTTACACCCGGAACTGGTACTGTGTCATATAATAACCATGTTGATGTGAACAATCACATGAATTTAGGTGTGGGTCTTCATACAGGTATGCTTTCTAATATAGACCTTGGATGGGGTTTTGGATTTTACGGTACGTCGGGACTTGCCGCTCTTGTAGGCCAATTCCAATTTGAGCATAGAGAGGATGTGACAGATGAGTTTACTGGTACAGACTTTCCTGTTACTTATACATCTACCCGTTCTTACAAAGTTACTGATTTTCAAACAACCTGGGAGCTTGGTGTAGGCTTAAATTGGGGACATCATTTTTGCGATTGTGGATATTACCTTGGTTTGAAAGTTGGCTATGAAGCCAATATTTGGCCTAACTTTTTTAGATCTTTTCATACTTTGAGAACTACAAGTGTTCAAAATAATGCTGAAAGAATGAGTCTTTGGACAAGATCTATATTAACACACGGTCTTAACGTAGGCGCTAGATTTGATTTCTAACTTATAAGGGCTCTTATTGAGCCCTTATTTCTATTATTTCACCACTCAGATTTTTAACTTTTAATATTTTAAGAACTTTTACTGCGATTGTTTTTGGATCTAGGAGATTTTCATTTTCCTTAGCAGAAAAATGCATTCTTCTCATTTTGGTATCGGTGCGTTGGGGAACTATTACATTGACGCAGAGGTCCTTTTTTTCATCAGCCAGGCTTTGGGTAAAATTAACAAGGGCAGCTTTTGTGGAGGAGTATATTCCATAGTTTTTTCTTCCTTTAAAGTAAGAAGAGGAAGAAATATTAATAATATGTCCCTGAGCTTTGATTTTTGCCATTTTGCAGGATAAAATGACGCCGGTAAGATTTACTTGTAGAATTTTAGTAATTTCAGTAAGGGTGATCTTATCAAGCGGCTTTTTAATGAGAATGCCTGCTGCATTAATAAGACCATCTACCATTCCATATTGGCCATGGATGGATTGAAAGGCTATTTCCATACTTTTTGTATCGTTTAAGTCTATGGTTATGGCAGTTTTTTTTCTTGCTAGAGGGATAACTATGGCTCCTGCTTGTTCTAACTGTCGGCAGATCTCTCTTCCCATGCCCCCATTGGAACCTATGACTATATATTTTTTTCCTCTGATGGAGGTATTAGGAGTTATTTCTTGTTTGATAGGAAGGCGAAACATTTGCTCAGCTAGAAACAAGTCCAGGCTGGTGGTAATTTTTATGTTGCGCTCATCACCTCGCACAATAGCTATTTTATGACCTAAATTATGAACAAGTTGACAATCATCTGAAGCATTTTCTTGTTTTGCATTAAGGGCATGCTCATGCGCTTTACAAATAAGTTTATAACAAAAGCTTTGAGGGGTCTGTCCTCTTAAATAGGCAGACCTTAAGGGTATATCATCAATATGAGAGCCATTTTGAGTATGCACTAATGTATCTGCGCTTGATATGCAGGTATCTACTGCTTTATGTTTAAGTACTTGTTCAAAATTTTCTTGTAAGATCCTTAAACTCACAAAAGGCCTTACTGCATCATGGATCATTACGAAATTAGAGTTGGCATGACAGGCTAGCAAGCCTAAATAAGAAGACTCCTGTCTTGTTTTGCCCCCTTCAATTACTTTACAGTTGGGGTAGTGGGCAACTTCTTTACATACTGTAGCTATAAAGTCTTTATCACAGACTAAGATGATTTCATAGAATAGGTTTGATTTGACAAAGGTATCAAGTGTGTGAAGATAGACTTTTTTACCGGACAAGTTATGGTACTGCTTGGGGAGGGCGCTTTGAAAGCGGCTCCCAATTCCTGCCATAAGAAGTATCGCTGTCATTCTGATATTTTGCATAGGGGATTCATTATATAGAGAGGTGATTATTTTTAGGTGAAAAACATGCGGTTATAACTTTTCAAAAGTTATATTTTTAATTTATTTTTTAGGGTCCCATGTTCTGAAGGCAAACGCTATCTGCTTAAAGTTGGAATGAAGGCTTTCTTCTTTTTTTAGGTCACGTCTTTACCTCAACACTTTTGCATAAGATTAAGCAAACTATTATCTTAGCATATGCAAAACAGGGCTACGCTCTTGTAAAAGTGTTTGTTCCTCCTAATCAAATAGACTATAGACCGAAAAATCAAACAAAACCACACCACTCAAAATTAAAGCATAGTCTTCTCATTTTAGTTGAGATGGTTCATTTTTTTGATAAAGATGGACATCTCGTGTTGGATATGGAATTACAATATTATTTTCTTTTAAGGCAGTTTCAATTGTCCAAAGATATTTAGCTGTTGTCGAACGGGTCCTGGTTCCTGTGGTATATTCATTGACCCATACTACAAGTTCAAAATCAAGGCTGCTTTCTCCAAATTTCACAAGCCATACCTGGGGTTCTTTCTCTTCTATGGTTAAAGGAACCTTTTTAGCGGCCTCAATAATTATTTTAGATACTTTTTCTTTATCTGTGCCATAAGCAACTCCAAAGGGAACTCTAATCCTCCTTATTTTTTCAGACAATGTCCAGTTAGTGAATTTTTTCATGACAAGCTCGGAGTTGGGAATTAAGATTTCTAAATTGTCCAATGTTTTGATAAGAGTCGTCCTTACCTTTATTTCTTTTACAGTCCCAAGCTCTCCGCTTTCTAAGCCGATAAAGTCACCAATACGTACATTTTTTTCTAAAAGTACAATAATGCCTGCTATAAAATTATTAAAAAATGATTGAAGGCCAAATCCAATTCCCACTGAAAGGGCACCAGCAATATAGGCAAAAGCAGTAAAGTCAATACCTATTGTAGTAAATGCTATAATGACACCAACTGTCATCATTATATAAAAAAATAGTCTTGAAAGTGTATAGATGCCAGCCTGGTTAAGTTTTTTATGCTTGGATCCAAGCCGGATAATTCCCTTTCTGGTAAGCCACGATACTAAGTAAATAATAATAATCGTAATAAGGAATTTTATTAGGGCAAAAGGAGTAATAGAGGTCTCACCTATTTTAAAAAGCCTTTTTTCAAACCATGAGGCATTTTCCTTAAAAAATCCGATGGTTGAGTGCCAACCTTGGGCGATTTTATCTTTAAAAGTTGCATAATGCTCACTAATAAGAAGCTTTAGCTGGTCTAAAAGAAACTCGGAAAGATATAACTCTTGTTCAATCTTTTGCAGTTGTACCAATGCTGTCTCATTCATAGTTAGAATGTGTTGATACATTTCTGTATCGACACTTGTCTGGGAAAGTTCTTCTAAGGTATTTTCCAGCTCTACTCGCGCTGTTTTTCGTCTAATCGTTTGTTCGTTTTGAATTTTTTCAATATCCATTCGCCAAACATCTATTTGTTGATAAAGAGTGCTCAAAGATATGTCTTCACTATTTAGTCCTAGCAAAACGATGTTTTTTTGGATTTGTAGATCGATAAGTCGAATTTTTTCTAAATTTTGCTGAACAAATGCATTTAATAGTTGTTGTTCAGTTACCCTATCTCGATGGGTTGACATACGAGATTGTATAAGTAACACTTCTTGTTGCGCAGCCTCGCTGTGGCTTTCTTGGGCATATAAAGCAGAATTAATACCTGTCAGGTCTTCTTTAGAAACAACTAGTACTTTTCTTGCATGTGCAATTTCTTCTTCTAAAAATTCTTCTTCAATCTTTAAATTTTCCAAAGAGGCTTGCTGGATTTTAAGACGGATTTGATCGCTTGAAATGTTCATTCTTGTAGCAATGATTTCTAAGCCTAGTAAATACCTGGTGTCAGATGGATCTAGATCCATATATTCTGCTTTCAAAGTGTCTAGGTAAATATCTTCGCTTTTTATTTTAGAACTTTCTAAGTTTACTTTTGTGTGTAGAGCGTCAATTTTTTCACTTAAATCTTTTTGTGTATTTCCTAAAGCAATAAAGGAGGCAAGATTGTATGTATTTTGAAATGCTGGCTTGGAAGGGGGGATAGGGGGCGTTGCTTTCTTTAAATTGCTTAATGTGTTTACAGCAATTTGGACTTTGTCCATTAAATAAGTTGATTTTTGATAAGATGCCGAAGGAAGTTTTTCTTGCATTTGAGCAAAATAAGCCAAAGCTTTTTCAGCCCTTTTATCAAAGGCATCTCCTTTTACATCAAAAAAACTCCACCAATTTGAAGAAAGATCTGCAGGATTAGGGATGCTGACGGACTCTTGCCCTGATTCAGGTATAAAAGGGGAAGTATCAGAAAAAAGATGAGATTGGAATAAAATAAAAAGTAATAATAGCTTTTTCATGGACTTCTCCTTAACTCTGCAATATAAGAATTCAGAATTAAGGAGCAAGTATTAAGCGCGTTCTAAGACTACTGGTTTATCAGCCACCACTAGATAAAAGTCTATCAGGTCTTCTTGGTAGTGCTTTTGCCATTTTACTCCGCTTGACCCTTGGAATACATACTTGCCAAGTGGCTCAAAATGGATGTCTTTAAACCCTGTATTTTTCATCTGAGTTTTTACATCATCAGCGATAACAATATTCAGATCATTCGCTTTTTTGGCTAAAATAGTTGCAAAAGCAATTCTCCCATTTGGTTTTAAGGCTTTATAGGTGTCTTTTATAAAATCCTCAAAAGGGTGAAAGTTTTTGGGTTCATCAACAACAAATATCTTTGTTGCTGACTGGCCTTTAAAGTCAAAGCTTCCAATGCCTATTATTTGACTTTCAGACAGGTTATATTCTTTAAAAATGCTAATATCTATGGCTGACTGATTTAAATCCAATACAAGATCTTCGTCATTTAAGTCCAAATGGTCTAATACATAACGAGTTAGGTTGCTCTCATAGTCATTTGCTTGCGCATGGGGGAAATAACTTTTGTCAAAAAAAGAATACTTATCTTGTTCTGCAAAGGACAATTGTACCCCAGTAATGAAAAATAAAGAAATTATTATTAAAAATTTTTTTAACATATTAAAACAATATTATTTAATTGCTTAATAATTATAACAAAAATTAATTTAAAGATAAAGTTAATAAAAACATTTAAATGTAAATTTATTTTTTTAAATCAGGCTGGACAAAAAAAAATCTTGATTATACTTTGCGGGTTTAGAGGTTTATTAACTTTAACCCATTCAAGGAGAGAAAAAACTATGAAGAAAAAGGATCTATTAAAGATAGCAATGATTGGATTGGCGTCAGGCGCTTGTATCGCAGCTCAAAATAATACTGATGATCTTGATTTAAACAGCTTACTAGCTATGTCTAAATGTACAAAAGATCAAAAACAAGATCGAGGATCTTGTGGTAACGGATCTTGCAGCAACAAAAGTTCTTGCAGCAACAAAAGTTCATGCAGCAGTAAAAGTTCATGCAGCAGCAAAAGCCCTTGTAATGGTGGAAGCTGTGGCAATGGTGGTTGCAATAATGGAAGAAATGACACAAGAAATAAAATCTTTGGAAGAGATACTGAAGAAAGTCAAAGTAAAAAATCAGATGATCAACGCTGCGGTAAATTCTATAACGACTAACCTTCATAAGGCAAAAAGGAAATCCTTTTTGCCTTAACTGTTTATGCGAAAAAATCAAAACATTAAAAATTTAGGAATCGGTGTTGGGTTAAGGCCGGTTCACTATCCGGAAATATTTGCCAAACAGTCAAATATCGACTGGTTTGAAATTATCAGTGAAAATTTTCTAATAGATGGCCCTCCCGTTAGAAATTTAGAAAAAATATTAGAAGCTTATCCTGTTGTTATGCATGGAGTAACTTTAGCTATTGGAAGTCCTGATCCTATTGATTTTAACTATTTAAAAAAAATAAAAGAGCTGGCTCGTAAAACAAAATCACCCTGGATTTCAGATCACTTATGCTGGGGCAGAGTTCCTGGCTCTCATTATCATGACCTTCTACCATTACCTTATACTAAAGAAGTCATTGACTATGTAGTAGAGAGGGTAAAGATTGTGCAAGATTACTTAGAAGTCCCTTTTGCTTTAGAAAATGTATCTTCTTATGCAGCTTTTCAAGAGGATGAAATGCCTGAATGGGAATTTTATACTGCCGTAGTGGAAAAAGCAGACATTTTCATGATGCTAGATGTAAATAATATTTATGTTTCCAGTAAGAATCATGGGTTTGAACCCCATGAGTACTATAAAAATTTACCGTTAGATAGAGTCTTGCAAATTCATTTAGCCGGCCATTCAAATTACGATAAATTTATTATCGATACCCATAACAACTATGTTTGTGATGAGGTATGGCAGATTTACAAAGAAGTGTATCCCAAAACAGGTGGAGTATCTACTTTATTGGAGTGGGATGATCATTTCTTAAGTTTTGATGATACTTGCAAAGAAGCCTTCAAAGCTAAACAATTTCAACAGGAAATAGAAAATGTATCTCCTAGATCCTAAAGTTCCAGCAAATTTGCTTAAACTGCAAAGCTGGTTTGGAAAAGCCATTTCGGACACTACGGAAGGGTGGGACGAACTAAATCTTCCTGTTTTAAAAGCTAAGTATAAAAATACAGCTCAACAATATGTAAAACCAAGCAAGCATTTAACTTCAGCCCAAAGAGTTGCTATTTACAATGAACAGTACTGGCTTAGACTTATCAGCTGTCTAAAAAAAGATTTTCCTTTATTGGTTAGGCTTTTTGGAGAAGGAGATTTTGAAGATATGATCGCCAGAAGATATTTAGAAAAGTATCCTCCCAGCAGCTGGTCTCTCTATATATTAGGAGAGAACATGGCAAAATGGGTAGAAGATCATTATCCCAATGAAATAGATAAGCCACTTATTTTAGAGGCAGCAAAAATAGATTATGGATATATGCTCAGCTTTTTTTCAGCAGAATATCCTCCTTTGCAAAACTTAGAGTTAACAACAAAAATTTCTCTCCAGCCACATACCCATCTTTTTAGCTTGCCTTTTGATATTTTACCTTTTAGGCAAGAAGTTCTGCAAAATTCAGAAAATTTTTATTTGGATAATGACTTTCCAAAATTGGAAAAAGGTAATTTTTACTGCATATTATTCCGATGGGAGAAAAAGGTGGTTTATAAAAGTCTTTCAAAGAAGGAATATGAAACTCTTCAATTACTGGAAAAACAAATAACCTTTCAAGACTTCATTGAAAAAATAGATATCTCTTCCTTTGATCTGCAATCTTTTTTCGAAAAATGGTCTAAACTAAAATGTCTTTGTTCAGTACTTTAAAAAAACAAGATTTAAGTCACATTTATGCAACAGATTGCCATCCTTCTTTGGTATCTACAAAAAGAAGAGGCTTTTCATTAATTTTATCTTCTAAATCAGCAACTGCTTTTAAAAGCATAGAAATATTGCCGCTTTGATTATTGGTCTGTTCTCTATAAAGAATGCGTAATAAAAACTCCGACGGCTTAGGTATTCCAGTTTTCCCAGTTTCCCATCGCTGAACTGCTTGTTCGCTTACTCCCAACAATTTACCTAAAGTATACTGAGACATAAGCATTTCATTTCTCAGAAATTGGATTTCTTTTTTAGATAAATCTTTTTTGGAAGTTACTAGAAATAGTCCGATAGCTTTATGTAAGCCATCAATATTGTGAATAGCAACGGCCATTCCTCTTGAGGTCGTATTAAATTTAAATCCATTTGATAAATAAATATTATCTAAACCACATTCTGTAATGATAAGAATTTTCTACCATAATCTTAATTAAATAACGGTTACAACTTCTAAGTGATTACTTTTTACAACAATTACTACTTGCACAATCCTTCCAGCAGAAAAACGTTTTAGTTTAATTCGCCAGTCTCCGTACTTATCTAATTTTGGGCCATCTATTCCTTTGCCATTCCTCAAAACATCAAAAATTTGTCTTGAGCTTACATTTCTTTCGCGCATTCGCATCTGTACGTGTGGATTATCAAACCATACATTTTCTGAAATTTTAGCTAATTCATGTGTTTTTTCAACATTTGTGAAAAATAAAAGAACTTTTATTTCAAAAAAAGTTTTACAATGTTAAAACTTCGTTTTTCATTTACCTAAAGGACACATGCTTACTTATCAAAAAGCTGGAGTTGATACAGCAGTTGCAAGAAAGTTTGTAGAAGCTATTAAGGAAAAATGTCCTGATATTGGGGGATTTTCTGGTCTTTATCCTTTAGGAAATCAATTTCTAGCTGCATCTACAGACGGTGTGGGAACAAAGCTGAAACTTGCCTTCGATCTGAATATCCATAACACCATTGGCATCGATCTGGTAGCCATGTGTGTCAATGACATATTAACTTGTGGTGCTAAGCCACTTTTTTTTCTGGATTATTTTGCTACCTCTAAACTGGATTTGGATGTTTCAAAAAAAGTGATGGAAGGGATTTTAAAGGGGTGTGAGTTAGCAAATTGTGCCTTAATCGGCGGCGAGACGGCCGAAATGCCCGGGTTTTATCAAGAGAAAGAATATGACCTTAGCGGTTTCGCTGTGGGTATTATAGATAAAGACAAAGTTATCGATGGTAAAGCAGTCGAAAAAAATGACTGCTTAGTAGGTATTGCCTCAAGTGGTGTACATAGTAATGGGTTTTCCCTTATCAGAAAAATTTTGGATGTAAAAACTGGAAGTTTAAATACTCCCTTTCAAAATACAACCTTAGGAAAAGCATTATTAACACCTACTACTATCTATACTTCGCATGTGCAAGATTTACTAAAAAAACACTCCATTAAAGCTATGGCTCATATTACTGGCGGAGGTCTTCAGGAAAACATTGAGAGGGTAATACCAAATTATTTATCAATCGAATATGAACTTCCTAGCACGCCTGCGATATTTCAATGGATACAAGACATGGGAAACATTGGCTTGCAAGAGATGTTATCTACTTTCAATATGGGAATTGGTTTTGTACTTATCGTAGATGAACAAACAGCTGAAAAGATCTGTCAGGCAAGTTCAGACTATTTTCTTTTTGGTAAAGTAATAAAAAAATCATGATGCAGGCTTTAGAAAAAAAACAATCGCAAAAAATTATCATCTCTTTAAAAAATAATTTTCATGATCCAAAAGCACTTGAAATTGTCAAAGCATCTAAAGAATATTTAAATAAGCCCATTGAAGCTGTGCAAGTCAAACAAGTCTACGACATTCATAAAAAGCTCTCACAAAAACAGCTAATAGAACTTTGTAGTGTTTTATCTGATTCTGTACTTAATGAAGTAAAAATAAATGATGCTGAAGAAAGGTCTTTTGACTGGAAAATTTTAATCTCTTTTAAGCCTTCTGTGTGTGACAACACAGGAAGGATTGCGCAAGTTGCAATAGAAGATTATTTAAATGAGCGCTTCTCAGCTAGTGAATCGGTACACTCACAAACTCTTTATCTTTTTAAAGGAAAGTTATCTTTTCAAGATATGCAATGCATAGCCAAAGAAATATTGGCTAATGATGTGATAGAAGACATATATATTGAAAAAATAGATTCTATTTTTGAAGAAATATCTTTTGATAAAACTTTGCAAGAGCTTTTAGATGTAAATGAAAATAGGCAGCTTGCTTTAAATGAAAAAGAACTTCTTTTCATAAAAGCGTATTTTCAAAAGGACAGTGTTGCCTTAGAAAGAAAAAAACTTGGCCTTCCTAAGTGGCCGACGGATGTAGAAATAGAGGCTATAGCGCAAACATGGAGCGAACACTGCAAACATAAAATCTTCAATGCAAAAATACTTTTTAACGATAGCTTAACCATTGATTCTCTATTTAAAACTTATATCAAAAAAGCTACGGATGAAATTTCTAAAGAAAAGGACTGGTTAGTTTCAGTTTTTTCAGACAATGCAGGAATTATTCGGTTTACAGACAAATACAATGTTGCCTTTAAAGTAGAAACACATAACAGCCCTTCCGCTTTAGATCCATATGGAGGGGCTCTCACGGGAATATTAGGAGTTAATCGGGATATTTTAGGAGCTGGCATTGGGGCCAAGCTAATAGCTAATACAGATGTGTTTTGTTTTGCTCCCAATACTGTCAAAGAACTTCCCGAAAAAATAATGCATCCTAAAAGAATTTTTGAAGGAGTGCGTAAAGGGGTTGAGCATGGGGGAAACAAAACAGGAGTTCCTACAGTCAATGGAGCCATTCTTTTTGAGGAAAGATATCTAGGCAAGCCATTGGTATATTGTGGTTCAGTAGGTATCATGCCTCGCAGAATTGGAAATGTTTTCACTCATGAAAAACAGCTTCAAGATGGAGACCTGATTGTAATAGCTGGAGGGAAGACAGGAAGAGATGGTATACATGGAGCTACCTTTTCTTCTCTTGCATTAAGTGAAAATAGTCCTACCAGCGCTGTGCAAATAGGGGACCCCTTCACACAGAAAAAATTGCAAGATTTTCTCTTAGAAGCTCGAGATCTTAGTTTGTTTAGAACGCTAACTGATAATGGAGCCGGTGGTTTTTCTTCCTCTATCGGTGAGTTGGCTATTTTATCGGGTGGATGTGAACTTCATTTAGATAGAGCACTTTTGAAGGACGAGACGCTTAAACCATGGGAAATTTTAGTCAGTGAGTCCCAAGAAAGGATGACTTTTGGAGTAGATAAAAATAATCTGGAAGAATTTCAAAAGCTTGCAAAAGCTCATGAAGTAGATATCTGTGTTTTAGGAACATTTACTTCAAGTGGCTATTTCCATGTTCTATATAATAATAAGACAGTTGCCTGGCTGGATTTAAAATTTTTACATAATGCGACTCCTGTAATGGAGCTGGAAGCGCAATATTTCTCTAAAAACTCAGAAATGACCTATGACGAAAATGCTTTTTGTATAAAAGAAGAACTTATAAAAGTTTTATCCAATTTGAATGTCTGCAGTAAAGAAAGCGTTATCCGCCAATATGATCATGAAGTGCAAGCTGGCAGTGTTATTAAACCTTTAGTGGGCCTAGACGGTCCTTCTGATGCTGCAGTAATAAGACCTGTAGAAACCATCAGGGATAACGAGAAAAAAGCAATTGTGCTTTCCAATGGTATTTGTCCAAAATTTGGGGATTTGGATCCTTATAGAATGGCCGCAAGTGCTATTGACGAAGCTCTAAGAAATTATATTTGTGTAGGTGGGGATATTAAAAAAGCTGCTATTTTAGATAATTTTTGCTGGCCTGATCCCGTATACGATAGCGAAAAAACCCCAGATGGAAAAGAAAAGCTCGGGGCTTTAGTAAGATCTGCACAAGCATTATATGATTTTGCTACCTATTTTTCTCTTCCTATTATTTCAGGCAAAGACAGCATGAAAAACGATTATAAGTTCAAAAACACTAAAATCTCTGTTCCTTATACCTTACTTATCTCCCTAATAGGAACGATCAATGATTACGAAAAAGCTATTTCTATGGAATTTAAGTATCCAGGTGATGCGATATATCTGATTGGGACAACTAGAAAAGAACTAGGTAAAAGCGAGTGGGCTCTTCGAAATAAAATAGAAGGAGGAGAGGCCCCAATTGTGACTAGAACAGTTCTAGGCACTTATGAAAAACTAAGTGGCTCGATTCAAAAACAAGAAATTGCTTCCTGTCATGATCTTTCTGATGGAGGTCTTGCTGTAGCACTTGCAGAAAGTGCTTTTTCAGGAGGATGGGGTGCAAATATAGATCTTTCCCATCTTATCACAGATGAGTCTCTTAACTCTTTAGAAAAACTTTTTTCTGAATCCAATTCTAGATTTTTAATTACGACATCCCCAGCGAAAGAAGGTGCATTTTTAAAGACGATGCAAGGACACCCAGTAACTAAGATAGGGGTAGTGAACAATACCACAACTCTTTCCATTAAAGAAAACGACCAGGTTGTAATGGTAGAAGATATTGATGTATTAAAAAAAGCATGGCAAAGGCCTTTTAATGAGCTCGATTAATATTTTAGTTGTCTCCGGTTTGGGGATCAATTGTGAGCAAGAAATGGCAATGGCATTTCAGTTAGCAGGGGGAGTGGCTCACCTTGTTCATGTAAATGAGCTTTTAAAAAATGATTTTTCCTTGGAAAAGTATCATTTAATAGCTTTTCCAGGCGGGTTCTCTTTTGGTGATGAGTTAGGAGCTGGTAAAGTTTTTGCCAATCGCTTGCTGTACACCTCGCATTTATCAGCTAAGCTAAGAGAATTTGTAAAAAATAAAAAATGCATATTGGGCATTTGTAATGGTTTTCAAGTCCTTTTAAAACTAGGTCTTTTTTTTCAAGAAAAGGAGCCTAGCGAGTTTTCACTAACATATAATGAAAAAAAAATGTTTGTTAATCGTTGGGTTACTCATACGGTTACTTCTAAAAAATGCATTTTTTTAAAAGGTATATCTACCATCGAGCTTCCTATTCGACATGGAGAAGGAAAATTTGTAGCAAGCACTTTACAAGCGCTTCAAAAGTTAAAGAAAAAAGATCAGGTTGCGTTGCAATATGATCCAACCAATCCCAATGGATCTGTAGATAATATCGCAGGAATTTGTGATGAAACAGGAAGGGTCTTTGCCATGATGGCTCATCCAGAAGCTGCCCTGTTTTTTACTAATCACCCCCATTGGACAAAAAGAAAAGAACAATACTCAAGGGCTAATAAAAAACTACCTCAATATGGGGAGGGCTTAAAAATTTTTCAAAATGCCATAAGTTATTTAAAAGAGGTTTTTTATGGACAAGCTATCGATCAACACAGTCTTAGTCAGTGTCACTGATAAAACAAATATTTCTGCCTTACTTAAGGGTCTTATTGCACTAAATCCTCAATTAAAAATTATAGCTTCAGGGGGCACTTCTTCTCATCTAGCAAAAGAAGGGATATCTCATACTTTTTTAAAGGATTTTACGGGGTTTCCTGAATGTTTTTCAGGAAGGGTTAAGACTCTTCACCCTAAAATTGCAGGGGGTATTTTATTTCGGAAAAATAAAGATGAAAGTCAGGCAAAAGAAGTAGGCATTGAGCCGATTGATTTGGTTGTTTGCAATCTCTATGACTTTGCTTCAGCCGCGCAACAATGTACTACAATGGATCAGCTTGTAGAGCATATGGATATTGGAGGATCTACTTTAATAAGATCTGCCGTTAAAAATTACAAAAGTGTAGCCCTGTTAACAGATCCTCTCGATTACGAGGACTTTTTACAAGAGGTTCGCACATCCCATGGGGCCGCTTCTATCCAAACAAGGGAAAAACTTGCTGTGAAGGGGATGCATGTAAGTGCTCAATATGAAGCGCTATTAGATGCAGAGTTTTCTAAAAGATTGTCCGATCGTATTTTGATAAAGCCTGATTTAGAAAACGGAAAAAGTTTGAGATATGGTGAAAATCCAGATCAAAAGGGCTGGGTTTTCTCGCTTAAAGACCACCATGGAATAGCTCAGAGCAAGCAGCTTTCTGGTAAGGAGCTTTCTTTTAATAATTATGAAGATGCAACAGTGGCCTTTAGCTGTATTGGGGATTTAAAAGGGGTTGTATCAACATATGGAGTTGCTATTGTAAAGCACGGCAGCCTGTGCGCCCTTGCAACGGCAAATGATTTACCAACTGCATTTGAAAGAGCTTGGCAAGGGGATAGCAAATCTTCTTTTGGAAGTGTCATTGCTTTTTCTCATGAGGTAAAAGCAGATATGATCGGTCATTTGAAAAACCGTTTCATAGAACTTTTGATTGCGCCAAACTTTTCTTCTGAATTTGTTTGCTGGGCAAAAGAAAAAAAACCACTTTTAAGGTTACTTTCTATTGAGGGGCAAAGTACGCCATATCACTATAAAAATATAAGTGGGGGGATGCTAGTTCAGTCCTTACCTAAGAAAATATCACAAGACACAATCGCACCTCTATTTCAAGCAAAAGAAGAAAGAAAAGGCATTGTAACTAAGCGAGTGGTGCCTATAGAAAAATTGAACCTTTTTGCATTTGGGCTCATTGCTGTAAAGTTTGCAAAGTCTAATGCGGTTGCAATTGTAAGAGAGATAGAAAGCAATTCTTTCCAACTTCTTGGGTTGGGTGCAGGGCAGCCTAATCGTGTAGACTGCCTGCAAAGACTAGCAATTCCAAAAGCATTAGAAAATATAGGAACTTTTAAGGAAGATCCTAGGCAAGTGTTATCAGAAGCTGTATTAGCAAGCGACGGTTTTTTCCCTTTTGAAGATTCTATCAATTTTGCAAGTGATCATTACATAAAATGGTGTGTCCAGCCAGGCGGATCAAAGATGGATGAAAAAGTAATTGCAGCAGCTGACGCAAAAGGAATGGGGATGATTTTTACTGGTCAAAGATATTTTTTTCATTAAACTGTATTTTTAAAAAAATTTCTTTAATATGCTGTGATTATAAAAAAAACTTTATGCAGCACAGTCTAACTAGTACATTTATTCCAGAGCTTGGTGATCAAACTGAAGGAAAAGTCAGAGGAATTTACTCCTATAATTCTGATCTTTTGATGATTACAAGTGATAGAATTTCTATTTTCAACCGTTTGCTTGATCAACCAATCCTTGATAAGGGAAGGATTCTTACACAGCTTTCTTTATTTTGGTTCGAAAAGACAAAAGATATAATTAACAACCACTTTATTTTCAGTCCTGATCCTAATGTAATGATCGTAAAAAAATGCAGGCCGATAAGGATTGAGGTTATTGTTCGAAAATATGCAGTTGGCTCTTTATGGAGAGACTTTGTTGCGGGAAAAAGAAGTAAATGCGGTATCAAACTTCCAGAACACTTAAAAGAAAATCAGGAGTTTGTAGAGCCTATCATTACACCAACTACTAAAAACAGCGAAGGTAATGATGAAGACATCTCCAAACAGCAAATTTTAGAGCAAAAAATCGTTGATCCCGACCTTTATTGTGAAATAGAAAGAAAAGCAATAGCTCTTTTCAAAAGAGGGGAAGCTATTCTAAAAGATAGTCAAATGATCTTGGTAGATACAAAGTATGAATTTGGTTTAGATGAAAACAACAATTTACTACTAATTGATGAGATTCATACACCTGATTCGTCAAGGTTTTGGTTTGCTAAAGATGTAAAAGAAAAGAACATCAGGTTTTTTGATAAGGAATTTACGAGAAACTACTTCAAGGAAAAAGGTTTTTTATGTAATTCACAGGTGGAATTTCCACAAGAACTTCAGGGTAAAATAAGAGAGGGTTATTTACTTCTTTATGAAAAAATAACTAAAAAGAAATTCACTCAAGAATACCTTTCTACTCCAAAAAGGATCTTGCAAAGATTAAAAAATGCTAAAATTCTTCGAGGATTCTTTGCTTTGGTCATTGCAGGCCTTGAAGTATCGGCTGAACTAAAAAAACTCACAGACACACTCAAAGAAAATCAAATACCTCATAAGGTGATCACAAATCCAGGACCCCATGAGCTAGAAAAAATTTATAAAACCTATAATTTATCTATTGAACCAATGGTGTACATCACAATTTCCCGAGAGAACTTGATTTTTGCCAGTCAGACATCTAAGTATGGAATATTTCCTCATATTGCCTGTGTTCTTAATCAAAATAGTGAAGGTGATGAATTTTTAGCTTCAGACAGTAGAGCTAAAACCAAAGTCGTAGCAGATGTTGTCAGCTGCATAAACAACGTCCTTGCCACCTTACATAAAACAGAGGAAATGGTTTGAAAATACTAGTACTTGGAAAAGGGGGAAGAGAACATGCCCTTTGTAAAACTTTTGAAAGGCAGGATCATACTGTCTATTCTTATCCCGGAAATGGAGGCACTCATCCTATTCTAGCAGACATTAAAGACCTACACTTTGCTTCGATTGTTGAGTTTGTTAAAGAAAACAATATTGATTTGACAGTAGTAGGAGGAGAAGACCTTTTAGCAAGTGGGATTAAAGATTACTTTGAAAGGGAAGGTCTTCTTCTTTTCGGTCCGAATAAAATAGCGGCTCAAATTGAGTCTAGTAAAGCCTGGGCTAAGCAGTTTATGCAAGCCCATCATGTACCTACTGCTAATTTTGTAGTTTGTAAAACCATAAAAGAGGCTAAGAAAACTGTTGAAGCATTTTTCGAAAGTGGTAAGAAAGTGGTGGTTAAGCCAAGCGGTCTTACTGCGGGAAAAGGGGTAATTGTCTGCGATACATTAAGTCAGGCTCATCTTGCTATACAACTTATTTTGTCCGATAAATGTTTTGATAGTGCGGGAGATACTGTAGTGATAGAAGAGAGACTTTTTGGTAAGGAAGTTTCTGTTATGGCTTTTTGTGATGGTGTAAGGGCTAAAATCATGATTCCAGCTAAAGATCATAAAAGGCTCTTAGAAAATGACAAGGGGCCTAATACAGGAGGCATGGGGGCTTTTGCTCCAGTCGAGTTTTTAACAGAAAAGGATTTGCAGGAGATTGAGCAAGTCATTTTTCAACCTGTTATGCAAGGGTTTATTAATCAGAGTATCAGCTATCAGGGAGTGCTTTATGCAGGATTGATGCTTACAGATGCAGGCCCTAAAGTGTTAGAATTCAATGCTCGATTTGGAGATCCTGAGGCGCAAGCAGTTCTTCCTCTTTTGCATAGTGATCTTGCTAATATTATGATCGAGTGCTGCCAAGGAAAACTACAGAGTGAAGTTACATGGAAAGCAAAAGCTTCCTGCTGCATAGTTTTGGCATCTAAGGGATACCCTAAATCTTATCAAACGGGTTTCCCCATATCCGGAATTTCAGAAGTAGAAAAAAGTCAGGACAGCTTTGTGTTCCATTCAGGAACAACAATAGATGACAGAGGCACCATTTTTACTAATGGCGGAAGAGTTTTATCTGTCGTTTCACTTGGTGAGACAAGTGAAGAGGCAAAAGAAAAAGCTTATGAGCAAATAAAAAAAATTCGCTTTAAAGGAGTGTATTTTCGAGGCGATATTGCAGTGAAAGAAACGCTATGTCTTCATTAAATAAAGGAGGAATATAGCTTGGTTAATCCAAGTAGGCCTCTCAATCTTGTTGTTTTAGGGTCAGGCTCAGGTACAAACCTTGAGGCTATACTTTCTGCTCAAAATAATGACCCTACTTTCAAAGTTAAAGCGGTCGTTGTAGATAGAAAATGTCAGTGTGTTGAAATAGCAGAAAAGCATAACGTTCCTCTTGTTTTTTTACCTTTTAAACAACTGTTGAAAATTAAAAAGATACAGTCCTCTTTTGACTATTTTTCCCTTGTAATACAAAGACTGAACTTACTCGAAAAAGAATATCATTTTACTACAGATCTTGTGGTATTAGCTGGATTTATGCGGATTATCACCAATCCTTTTTTAGAAAAGTATCCTTGTAAAATTATTAATGTTCATCCTGCGGATTTAACGGAACTAGATGAAAATGCTAACCGAAAATTTATCGGAGCTAACAGTGTTTTTGATGCACTAAAAAGTGGAAAAAGAAAAACACGGTCTACTGTGATTTTTATCAATGAAGGAATAGATTCCGGCCCTATTTTAGTATCAGGCCCTTGGGTTGAATATAAGGGAGTTGAGCCTATAACAGAACAAAGCGCACAAAAGCACCAGGAACAACAAAAAAAGATAAGTGATCATTTGGCTTTAATTTTCGCCATTAAACTCATTAGCCAAAAAAGAGTAAGTTTTAAAAACCAAAAGCTGTTTGTTGATGAAAAAATAGTAAGTAAGGCAGGTCTAGAAATTAATTAGGTTGGAAGTATGTGTGGGATTTTAGGGATTGTAAGTAAGCAAAGTGTTGCTAAAAGCTTATATCATGGGCTTATCCAGTTGCAACATCGAGGTCAAGATGCCAGCGGCATATATTTATATGATGCAAAATTACAAAAAGAGCATTTAATAAAAGATACAGGTTACGTCCATCAAGTATTCGACCGGAATGAATTGGAAAATTTCTCACATAACTGGGGGATTGGTCACGTCAGATACTCTACTATTGGCAAAGGGGACAAAAGTGAAGCACAACCTTTTGCGGCCTCTAAAATAGCAGTTGCCCACAATGGCAATATCGTTAACTACATTCCTTTAAAAAGAGCGTTAACAAAAAAGGAGAACTTTTATACAAATTCAGACGCTGAAGTTTTTCAATATTATTTAAATAAACGGCTAGAGGTTAATGATGACTTTGCCTCTATTTGTACAGCAATACAAGAAATTTATAAAAACCTTCATGGGGCGTACTCTGTAGTATGCATTATTAAGAATAAGGGAATTATAGCTTTTCGAGATCCTAAAGGGCTAAGACCTCTTCTTTATGGAAGAAATGGTCCTTTTTTTCATGCTTTTGCATCAGAAAGTGCTCCATTAAACTTGTATGAGTGTGAGACCATATATGACCTTGAGCCGGGCGAGGTCATGTTCATCGATCAAAATTTCCAGGTTCATAAAAAAATTCTGCAGCAAGAAAAAAAGACGACTTGCAGTTTCGAGTTTAATTATTTTGCCAAGCCAAGCTCTGTCATTGAGTCTAAAGAAATTTATAGAGTTAGAGCAAATCTAGGTATTGAGCTTGGAAAGCAAGTATTAAAAAAAGGGCTTATTCCTGATGTTGTTATATCTGTTCCAGAATCAGGTAATCCAGCTGCCATGGCACTCGCACACTATCTTGGACTCCCCATAGAGGCTGGGCTTATTAAACAAAATAATGCCAATAGGACTTTTATTTTGCCTACACAAAAGAAAAGAGCAGAAGCTGCAAAAAAAAAATGGCTTAGTGTGAACTCAGTTTTTAAAGGTAAAAAAGTTTTATTAGTCGATGACAGTATTGTGAGAGGGACGGTTTCTAAGCGGGCTATTGAGCTGGCTCGACTTTGTGGAGCTAATGAAGTATATTTTGCCTCAACGTATCCTCCTATTAAATATCCCTGTTTTTATGGGATAGATTTTAATGTAAAAGAGCAGCTGATTTCAAATAATAAAACAGAAAGTGAAGTGGCAAGAGCAATTATGGCAGACGCAGTTATATTTAATGATTTATCTGGCCTACAAAAAGCAATAGGCACAAAAGACCTATGTACGGCATGCTTAGATGGAAATTATCCAACCCAAACAGATGGAAAAGAAGAGTTAATGTCTTTAAGAGAGCATGACTTAGCTCTTCTAGAAACCGTCTATACTGGTTAAAATCATGTTATTTAAGAAAAAAAATCCTATTGTAAAAAAAAAGATAGATAGTAGTGGGCGATATGGAGCTTTTTATGCTCTTTTAGAGTACGAAAAAAAGGGGCGAAAAGTAGAAAACACTTTAAGAGAGTGGCTAAAACAAGCATCTCCTAAAAAAGAAGAATATAACCTTGCTCAAGAACTTGCCTATGGCTCCATAAGAAGGAAAATCACCTTAGATTTTTATGCCTTCCAGCTTGCTTCAAAATTAAAGCTAAGAGAAAAACTGCTGCTTAGGCTTGCTATTTATCAGTTCTTGTTTGCAAAGAAAATTCCTTTATATGCTTTAGTCAATGAAACAGTGGATCTTGCTAAAAAAAATATTTCTTTAGAAACATCTAAATTCTTTAATGCAACACTTCGGAAACTTGAGACAGCCAAGTTTAAAGAACCTTCGGAAAAAGACTTAGAAAAAAAATATTCTTATCCCAAAGTTTTAATAGATCTATTTGTAAAAGAATACGGACTTGTCGATACGATAGAGCTGTTAAAGGTAATGAATGAACCTGCAAAGGTAATGGTCCGGAAAAGAGGCATTGTACAAGATATTACTTTGTCAAAAGAAGAGGCAAGAGTCATTCATCAAAAAAAATGGCAAGTATTAGAAATTATTAATAAAGAAAGAATTAGTGAACTTGTTGACAGTCCTGAGTATTATATACAAAATGTAACGCCCGTCTTTCTAATGGAAAACCTTTCTTTAAAGGTTAAAGGGCCACAAAGAATTTTAGATCTCTGTGCAGCTCCAGGAGGCAAACTCTTGATGGCAGCAGACCTTTATCCGGAGGCCCAACTTTTTGCTAATGATATTTCTGAAGGGCGCTTAAAGAAGCTAGAAGAAAATATATCGAAGTATCATTTAGAGGCTGTTGTCAGTAATCAGCCAGCAGAAAAAATGCACAACAATAAAAAGTTTGATTTGATCATTGTGGATGCTCCTTGTTCTAATACGGGTGTTTTGCATAAAAGATGTGAAGCGCGATATGTCATAACAAAAGATCATTTGAAAGGACTTGCTAAACTTCAATATGAAATCATGAAAAATGCCTTTAACCTCCTTGCTGATGAAGGAAAAATCTGGTTTATGACCTGCAGCATTTTATCTAGTGAGAATGAGTCTTTTATTGAAAAAATTCTGCAAAATTTTCCCCTTCAAGTAGATGGAAAATTTCATAAAGTTTTACCCACCAAAGAAGGATGGGATGGGGGCTTTGGTTGCGTGCTTAAAAGAAGCTAGCTCTTGCAATATAAAAATGCACAAGAGTAACATTTCCCCCAAATTTTTTAAGGAAAGTATTATGACCAGTCCAGCCAACTCAGTTGCCCCATTAGCACCTTCACTGCAAAACATGCAGATAGAACCAACTCAAGATCAAGCAGTTATAAAAACGATACGTACGTCTACTGCTGCATTTAGTTTTTTCTCATACCCAGAAGAGCCTTTGCTAAACCGTTTTGATCAAATAATTCAAAGACAGTTATGTAAAGCAAATATTCGGGCAAATCTTGAGATAGAGTCTTTGGTCCATTTTCTTGCTGATCAGACGGAGTATGATTTTTCCAAAAAACCATTCTACTTATCAGGGCCTTTACGGGATTTTTCAGATAAGTTTTCTATGTCACTGCCAGATGATATCAATAAAATTGAAAAGCTTTTTCCTTTGAACAAAAAACGAAAAGAACTTCTTTTGATCTCTCATAAAATATATATGAATTCTCAATCTTTTGATGGAATGTCAGAGAATATTTTAAAGCTAACTCTATTAGGTACGGATTATGAAAACAGCCCAATAAATTCAGAAATGGAAAAAACCTTAAATGCTCTTATTTTTGTTCTTCTTGGGGGTACAAATACAAAACCTCGAATGGATCTAATTTTTTCGATTTTTTCTAATAAGATAGAACTCTTAGAAACTATTTTAACAAATATATTTACTCAAAGGCTTTATTCTTTGTCTTTACTAGAAGAAGTTACAGTGAAACAGTTGACTGGCATTTACAATGCTTTAGGAGAAGAGTTTGACAAATCCAAGTTACTTTCTAAGCTACCACCAACCTTGAGAGAGGTTTATGTACGAGATCCAGGACCTAACCTTGGTTTTGGTGCAAGAGTAGAGATGATTCCAACAGCAGCACCAACTCCTTATTTGGTACAAGCTGCAGTTGAAATAGCGCAAAGTCTGTACCACGATGGGGCAGAGCAAGGGCGTGATTCTGTTATGGAGTCTATTTTACCTGAGCCTGTTCTTCGTAATTAGGTTATAACTAAAGCAACATTTTAGGATTTGGTGATATAAGAAGAGTATTACCAAATTCCAGATATCGCGGTGGTGTGTTCACGGAAGAGATATGGGAAGATCTTTTTGAAATCTTCTCCGGCGTCTGCACCAGCCTCGAGGCAGCAGCAGACACCTCATTAGAATTGCTTTGCAATCTGCGTCTTATATCTCCATCCTAAAGGACGAAGTTTTACGGCGCTATTGATAAAAGAGCCTAATATCTTTTTTTCTGCAAAAAACTCGAGCATAGATTACCTTCTTTTTCACAAATAACTTTTTGGAAGCTTTCTCTGCAAGTTAAGACATTGATCTTAATTTTTTAAAATGAGATCTTATGAAAAAAAAACAGGTTATGTATGGAAGCTGAAGATCATAAAATTGAATGGTTGGAATTCGATCTTCTTTTAGAACATCCTAGAGTTCTCAACAAAGTTTTTCTACGTCATGGTGGTACTAGTAAAAATGAATTTTCCACTCTTAATGCGAGCACAACTGTGGGGGATCACCCTGACTGTGTCAAAGCCAATCGAGAGTTGATGAAAAATTTAATTCAAGTAGATAAAATCCTTTTTGCCAATCAAGTGCATAAATCAGATATTTTAAAAGTATCCTCTAAGGACAACAACCTTCCGCCCGCAGATGTTATTTACACTCTCGATAAAAATCTTGGACTTGCTGTGACTCATGCCGACTGTCAAGCAGCTATTGTCTACGAGCCAAATATTGATTTAATTGGAGTAATCCATGCTGGATGGAAAGGTCTAGTAGAAGGAATTTATGAAAAAGCTCTCAATATTTTTGTAAATAAAGAGGGGGCTAAAACAGAGGACATGATTGTTTGTATTTCTCCTAGCTTAGGTCCTGACCATGCAGAGTTTGTGCATTATAAAGAAGAGTTTCCAGAAAAGTTTTGGGACTTTCAAGTAAAAGACAATTATTTTGACTTAAAAGCAATTGCTAAAAAGCAAATGATGGATTTAGGAGTTGTAGAAGAAAACATTGAAATATCCGACATATGTACCTATTGCGACGCAAACGATTATTTCTCGCATCGCAGAGATAAAAAATGTGGAAGGCATGCAACAATAGTTGGTTTGTTACCATGATAGTAGAAGAGAGCATATTAGAAGGGCTAAAAATTATTCAGCCGAAAAAGTTTGAAGACTCTCGAGGCTTTTTTATGGAAAGCTATCAGAAGCTACGCTATATGGCCCAAGGAATTTCCTCTCAGTTTGTACAAGATAATTTCGTTTTTTCTCAAAAGGACACTTTAAGGGGGATGCATTTTCAATCAAGTCCTGGTCAAGATAAACTCATAACTGTTTTAAAAGGAAAAATTTTTGATGTAGCAGTTGATATTAGGCCAAACTCACCTACATTTAAGCAGTTTTACTATCTCATTTTAGATGACAAAGAGCATAAGCAGTTTTTCATTCCCCATGGATTTGCCCATGGATATGCTGCACTAGAAGACTCATATATCCTATATAAGGTTAGTAACATCTTTGAAGCAAAAACAGAAAAGGGGTTTCAATTTGATGACATAGCTATCCCATGGCCTGTAAAAAATCCTATTATTTCTGAACGAGATATAAATAGCCCTCATTTTGAAGAGCTGGATTTTAAAAAATGGTTCTCATGAAAGTTTTGCTTATTGGATCAAAAGGAATGCTAGGTGAATGTTTTGCTCGGCATTTTCGAAAAGTAGGCATTGCATTTGAAAGCCCTTCCAAAGAAATGCTGGATGTTTCTCATAATTCTGCTTTACAAAGTTTTGTGCATAACCAGTCATTTACCCATATCATCAACTGTTCTGGTTATACAAATGTTGAAATGGCAGAAATAGAAAAGGAAAGGGCTGAATTGTTGAATGATAAATCTATGGAATTTTTGGGGAATGTATCTCAACAATTTTCTATTAAAATCATTCATTTTTCTACAGATTATGTATTTGATGGAAAAAAAACGGCTCCTTACTTGGAAACAGATACAACAAACCCGTTAAATATATATGGAAAGTCAAAAGAAAGTGGTGAAAAAAGACTTTTGAAAATAGCTCCAAATTCTCTTATAATTAGAACTTCTTGGCTTTTTGGACTTTTCAAAAACCACTTTATTGCAAAGATATTGCATCTTATGGAAAACAAAAAAGAAGTGCAAGTAGTAGCTGATCAACTAGGTAGACCTACTTTTACTAAAGACCTAGTTGAAGCTACAATGAAATTAATCGATAAATCAGGAATATATCATTTTGCCAATGCAGGGCAGACCTCGTGGCATGGTTTTGCAGAAGGAATTTTAAAAAAAGCGCAAAAGTTAGGGCTTCCAATTCTTTGTGAAAAGGTTGAGCCTGTTTCTTCCCAAGCGTTTGAAACAAGAGCCGCAAGACCAAAATACTCTGTCTTATCTACAGAGAAGTATGAAAAAGAAACTTTATCTTCACCAAGGACTTGGACAGAGTCCTTAGAGGAATATTTCGAATCTCTTTATGTCAATTGTTAATCCAACTTCTACTATTTTAGTAACTGGCGGTTCAGGATTTATGGGCTCCAGCTTTATACGCTATCTTTTAGGTAGCTCTTTTTTTACTGGGAAAATAGTAAATGTCGACAAGCTTACTTATGCAGGGAATAAGGAAAATCTAAAGCTGGTAGAAAACAACCCTCAGTATGCATTTTTCCAAGAAGATATATGCAATCAAGGTAGAATAGAAGAAATTTGTCAGAAAGAAAATGTTAATGTTATTGTTCATTTTGCTGCTGAAACGCATGTAGATAATAGTATTCATGACCCAAAAGGGTTTGTTCAAACAAACATCTGTGGGACATTTCACCTTCTAGAAGTTGTAAGAAAATATCCATCCATTCATTTTCATCAAATTTCTACGGACGAAGTCTTTGGTGATCTTCCTTTAGAGGGGAAATTTAAAGAAGAATCTCCTTACCTTCCCAATTCGCCTTATTCCGCAAGTAAGGCAGGAGCAGATCATTTAGTTAGAGCCTACTACAAAACATATGGATTAAAAGTAACTGTTTCTCATTCCTGCAATAACTATGGGCCTTATCAATTTCCTGAAAAGTTTATCCCAGTTGTTATCGAAAGGTGTTTAAATAACCAACCTATTCCCATTTATGGCGATGGTTCTAATATTAGGGAATGGATATTTGTAGAAGATCATGCAGAAGCTGTTTGGCGAATTTTAGAAAGAGGAACATTAGGGAATACTTATAATATTGGTTCGGGCTGTGAGTATACAAATCTAGAAGTAGTTCGTCATATAATAAATATTATGGCAAACATATTAGAAGTTCCTTCAAAAAAACTTAGCTCGCTTATGCAATTTGTTCCGGATAGAAAAGGACATGACTTTCGCTATTCTTTGGACAGTACTAAAATAAAACAGTTGAGCTGGCAAGCTAAGACTTCTTTTTTAGAGGGGCTGCAAACAACTGCAGAATGGTATCTACAAAAATTTCTAGCTTTCAGCCTTAAAGCCTAATCCAGGAAAATCTTTATTAAGTTTTTGCGTGTCTTTTTTAAGCTTATCGATAGTAGTGTTTACTTTTTTCATCATATCCAAAGGCATATGCTTATTTTTTTGGATTTCTTCTGTAATTTCTTTAAGTTCTTTAAGGTCGTCTCTTATATTTTTTAATTCATCGATGTATTTTGTTCCTTCCTTACCTGTGGGAACCTTTTTCCCAAGGTAAGTGTCCTTATCTTTTTTAGGAAATGCCATAAAGTGTGCTCCTTTATTATTTGTATGTGATTTTAGCTAACAAAGAATTTAGTTAAAGGTCTTTTAAAATTTTATCTGCCATTTTACGAATTTTTTCTGAAATGCCATCTTGCGGTCTATAATCTTTTTGCATATCTACTTGGGTACAAAAAAGAATAATGTCTTCTTGGATCTTTCTAGAAAATTTTTTAGAAACTCTTTTTAAAGAGGATATTTTTTTAGCTACTTCATCTACATTATGGTGATTAAGCTCATTTAATACCTCAGATATTGCTTTTATAAGAGATTCTTTTTGAGCTTTATTTACTGTCATATAATTTCTTTTTTAATTTTAAATTAATCTATTTAATAGATTGATTTAAACTTAAAAAACTACCTTTGACAGACGAACTCTCTTTTTTGTAGACTTATACCCTTAAAATCTACTTAGAGAACTTAAAATGGATGAAACATCATCTTTTGGAAGAGAAGATTATAAATATGGGTTCGTAACTCCTATAGAATCAGATACTTTTGATAAGGGGTTAACAACTGAAACTATACGTAAAATATCTAGTAAAAAAAATGAACCTTCCTTTTTGCTGGAATTTCGTTTAAAGGCTTTTGAAAAATGGAAAGAAATGAAAGAGCCAAAGTGGTCGAATTTGACATATGCGCCTATCAACTATCAAGATATTTCTTATTATTCAGAGCCCAAGTCAAAGCCTAAGTTAGAGTCATTAAGTGAGGTTGACCCAGAGATACTTAAGACATTTGAAAAGCTGGGGATACCTCTTGAAGAGCAAAAAAGGCTGACTAATGTTGCGGTAGATGTAGTTTTTGACTCTGTCTCAATTGGAACAACCTTTCATCAAAAGCTAAAAGATTCTGGCGTTGTTTTATGCTCTATCTCTGAAGCTGTACAAAAGTATCCAGAGCTTATTGAGAAATATTTAGGATCTGTCGTTCCAATATCAGATAATTTTTTTACAGCTCTTAACTCTGCCGTTTTTACGGATGGTTCGTTTGTGTATGTGCCAAAAGGGGTAAAGTGTCCTGTTGAACTTTCTACTTACTTTAGAATTAATGAGAAAGAAACAGGACAATTTGAAAGGACTCTTATTATAGCAGAAGAAGGATCTTATGTTAGTTATTTAGAAGGGTGTACTGCGCCGGCCTTTGATTCCAATCAACTCCATGCAGCTGTAGTTGAGCTAATAGCGCATGAAAAGGCTGAGATTAAATATTCCACCGTTCAGAATTGGTATGCAGGAGATCCAGAGACAGGTAAAGGTGGTATTTACAATTTTGTAACAAAAAGAGGCCTTTGTGAAGGAGCTTTTTCTAAAATTTCTTGGACTCAGGTAGAAGCAGGAGCTGCTATTACCTGGAAATATCCTAGCTGTATTTTAAAAGGGGATCACTCAGTAGGAGAATTTTATTCCGTAGCTTTAACGAACGGGAAGATGCAGGCTGACACTGGCACAAAAATGATCCATGTTGGAAAGAATACTAAATCAACGATTATTTCCAAGGGGATTTCGGCCGACCAGTCGCACAATAGTTATAGAGGACTTGTCAAAGTCTTACCTAATGCCAAAAATGCCAGAAACTATACTCAGTGTGACTCTATGTTAGTGAAAAATGAATGCTCGGCAAACACATTTCCCTATATTGATGTAGAAAATGACAGCTCACAGGTGGAGCACGAAGCCTCTACCTCTAAACTAAGTGATGAACAACTTTTTTACCTTCAGTCTAGGGGAATTTCAAGAGAAGATGCCATTCAGTTAATTGTAAATGGATTTTGCAGTCAGGTTATTAAAGAATTGCCACTTGAGTTTGCAACGGAAGCACAAAAATTATTAACTTTAAAGTTGGAAGGATCAGTAGGTTAACTATGTTACACATCAAAAATCTAACATCGAATATCGAAGATAAAACCATCTTAGATGGTTTGAATTTCGATGTTAACAAGGGAGAGGTCCATGCGATTATGGGACCTAACGGCGCTGGAAAATCAACCCTGGCCAAGGTCTTAGCTGGTTATCCTGCCTATGAATCAAATGGGGAAATATGGTTTAAAGGACAAAATATTTTAGAACTGGAACCAGAAGAAAGAGCTTACTTAGGTCTTTTTATGGGATTTCAGCATCCTATTGAGATTGCAGGGGTCAGCAATTCCCTTTTTCTTTTTTCTGCCTTAAATGCAAAAAGAAAAGCAGAAAACAAGCCAGAGTTAAGTAAAGAGGCATTTCAAGGTCTTTTAGATGAAAAAATGGAAATTATGCAAATCAAAAAAGAGTTCCAGGACCGCTCTATTAATGAAGGGTTTTCAGGTGGTGAGAAAAAGAGAAATGAGATTTTACAGATGCTCATGCTAAACCCAGATCTTGCTGTCTTAGATGAAACTGATTCGGGCCTTGATATTGATGCGATGAAAGTAGTTGCTAAGGGAGTTAATCTTATAAGGGCACCTGAAAAAAGCTTGGTTCTCATTACTCACTACCCAAGGCTATTAGAGTATGTAAAGCCCGATTTTGTCCATGTCATGATGGAGGGAAAAATTGTGCACTCAGGGGATTTTTCTTTAGCGAAACAGTTGGAAGAAAAAGGGTATGACTTTTTAATTAGTGAGGCTCATTCATGAGCGTGCCTTTTATTCAAGAAGGATTGATTCCCAGTGATCTGCTGCATAGCTTAAGAATTAAAGCGTGGGATCGTTTCCAGGAAGTAGGCCTTCCAAGTCGTAAAAATGAATCCTTTAAATATGTACCTTTGGCTAAAATTTATGCTCATGAATTTTCGTTAATTGATAATTATTCATTAGATAAGAAAAGTTTTTCGTCTTTTTTACTAGAGGGGCATGATCACTTAGTATTTGTTAATGGAGCGCTCAGGTTAGATTTAAGTAGTTTTTCACCTGACTTAGAAATAGTTTCCTTAGATCAGGCAATGAATAGCTTTGCTATGTTTTTACAAAATAGATTAACTAAATCTCTAAAGGAAGATACTGATCCTTTCAGCCTTTTGAACTTTATATTTCATAAGCAGGGAGCTTTTTTATTTCTACCATCTGGCGTGAGCCCTGAAAAGCCTCTTCAAATAGTAAACCTTACTGTTGGACTTGAGCCAGGCCCTTTTGTTTCCATGCCGAGAATCCAGGGGGTTATAGGAAAAGGAAGTTCTTTAAATATCACTATCACTTCTCATCACATAGGAGAGTATGCACACCACTGGTCTATTCCTGTCGTGGACATAGTCCAAGAGGAGAACTCGCACTTAAAAGTAGTAGATATCATTCAAGAGCCAGTAGAAAATTGGTATTTCGGATCTTGTCATTATTATTTAAAGAAAAATGCTTCTTTAAAAACAGTAGATTTGGGGTCTGGGACAAAAGTAGCGAGAAGAGACTATCAAATAACTTTAGAAGAGCCTTATGCCAATGCTAAAGCATATGGGCTTAATTATCTTACTCAAAAAAGTCAGTCCCATACACATGTCCTGATGAAGCATTTAGCAGAAAGCTGCACTTCAAGCCAGCTTTTTAAAACAATCTTGGATGATGAAGCAGTGTCTTCTTTCGAAGGAAAAATTTATGTGCATAGCAAAGCGCAAAAAACAGAGAGCTATCAACTCAATAAAAACTTAATTTTAAATGAAAAAGCAAAAGCACATTCAAAGCCTAACTTAGAAATTTTTGCTGACGATGTAAAAGCCTCTCATGGTGCAACAATCGGCCAGCTTTCACGAGAAGATTTGTTTTATATGCAGTCTAGGGGAGTTACTTTGCAGGAAGCTAAAAAGCTTTGTGTGCAAGGATTTTTAACTGAAATTCTTGAAGAAGTTGATGTGTTGGCGTTAAAAAAATCTTATCCAGTGATATAGATGAAACATTTTAAGTCTGAATTTCCACAAGCAGATAAAGTTATTTATTTTGATTCTGCGGCAACTACTTTAAAACCTAAAAAAGTAATAGATAAGCTCTATCAGTTTTACCTTAATGAATATGCAACTATTCATAGAGGTGCTTATAGTTTATCAGTTGAAGCTTCTGAAAAGTATTATAACACTAGGCAGGCTGTTGCTAAATTTATTAATGCCAATACAGATGAAATTATTTTCACAAAAAATACAACGGATGCGATTAATCTAGTTGCTAGATCTTTTGGAAGTCTTTTTCAAGAAAATGACGAGATTATATTAACTGAGCTGGAACATCACTCTAATATTGTCCCGTGGCAGATTCTTGCTAAAGAGAAAAAACTCCAGATCAAATACATCCCTGTCAACGATAAGAACGAGCTAATTATAGAAGAATTTGAAAAGCTTTTAACCCCTAATACGAAACTTGTTTCTTTAGCCCATATTGCCAATGTAACCGGAACAGTTAATCCTATTGCCAGCATTGTTCAAAAAGCCCATAACATGAATGCTAAGGTGTTGGTAGATGGAGCTCAGGCAATTGCTCACCTTCCTGTTGACGTTAAAAAGTTAGATGCAGATTTTTACTGTTTTTCAGCCCATAAGGCATATGGGCCGAATGGAGTGGGAGTTCTTTATGGAAAGTATGAACTTTTAGAAAAAATGCCTCCCGCAGTTTATGGGGGAGATATGATTGAAAAAGTATCTTTTGAATCTGCCATTTTTCAAAAGCCGCCTTATCGTTTTGAGGCAGGAACCCCTGCTATTGCTGAGATAATTGCCTTTAAAGAATCTATTGATTTTTTATCTTCTATTGGCATGGCTAACATCCAAAAACAGGAAAATGACCTTTTTAGTTATCTGCATCAAGAAATGATAAAGATTTCTGATATAGTACTTCCAATTGGGATGCCTTCTCAGCAAGCATCCATTATTAGTTTTACACATAATCATTTGCATCCGCTAGATTTAGCTACTTTTTTAGACTTAAAAAAAATAGCTATTAGAACTGGAAAGTTATGTGCTGAGCCACTAATGCAAAAATTGAATGTTACCTCTTTGTGTAGAGCATCATTAGGTATTTATAATACTGTTGAAGATATTGATAACTTTATTCAAGCGATTCAAGAGATAAGTTCAAAACTCAGTTCAATTATCCGGTAAGTCCTGGAAACATTTCTTTTAAAGCGACAGATAAAGAGTCTAAAGCATTGGATGCTACCACAAGCCCTCCAATTCTAGTAAAGATATTCAACCCCACTCTACCCAATATATTTTCCACCTTGGTAGCAAAGTAAAGTATAGTTCCCATAAAAAGAGCTACAGCAATGGCTACAAAACTTAAAATGCCATGATTTATTAAGCCAGTATACTGGCTTGCCTCTACTATGATGGCACTAATTGCTCCTGGTCCTGCAATTAAAGGAATAGCTAAGGGAGTAATGGCAATAGAGGACTTAGTAATGGCTTCGACTTTTTCTTCAGAAGTTTGTTTAAGTCGCGTATCTTCTGCTCTTAGCATTGAAAATGCGAGCATTAAAACTACAAGCGCTCCTGCAAATCTAAAAGGAGCTAGTTTAATTCCCAAGATAAGTAGAACTGGCATGCCTAACCAAGTTGCTCCCACTAAAATGCAGGCTACCGCAAAAGTTGCTATTAAACTTGTTCTTCTCCTTTCTTCGAAAGTGTCAGCAGCAGTTAATTTTAAAAAAAGAGGTAGAACGGCAAATGGGTTGCAGATCATTAACAGAGCTATGAAATAGTTAACAAACCTTAAAATATTCATAAACTTTAGATGTAAAATATTTTTTAATAGAAAACAATTCCCTTTTGAGAAAATTCACCTATTAAGAGTTAAAAACTCTAAGCTTTATTTAATAAAGACGCAAGATCTCTTTCAATAGAAGCCTCAAATAAAGAATCAAATACACCTTGAGAGCCTTCTTGGAATTTTTCAAGGGTACTTCTGATATTTTCAATCCAACTAAGCCTATCTTCATCACGCTCAATAAGTTTTAGAGGAGGGAGCTGTTTTTCTATTTCCTCATCAGAAAGATCAGGATTGCTTTGAATAGCTCGAATAATAATAGAGGTGCTTTGCCATGTGTGAAAATATCTATTCATATAAGCATTATTTTTAGCTGTATTACTTTTTTTCTTAAAAAATTTGGAAACATCGGAGACAGCTTTTCTTATATTTTTTTCTGACAAAAATTCAAGTGGAGAAAAATACTTTAATAGTTTAGCCCCAGAAAGACTTTTTAAGTGCTGGAAAATGTCCTTTAGCGCTTTTTGAGTTAAAAGTTTGATAAGAAGAGTTTCATGCAAGCTCTTGTTAAAACTAGAGATTTTTTGGAATTCCTGATTAGAAAGATCCTCAGATAAAAGCTGCTTAATTTCTTGGCTAGTTGCTTGTTGCAAAAATGTTCTAGCAGATTCTAGAGCCTCTTTTCTAATTGTTTCTGTAATATTATGCATATCTCGATCTTTTTTGATTACACGATCCATAACTTTATTATGGAGTTCTAATGTTATTGTTTTTGAGGAGTAGTCTTTTTTTTTGGTTGAAGACATCGTAAGTACAAATTCGTCAATCAAATCTTCTCGCATTTGAGCCAAAAATTCCCGTATTTTTACCCTTGCAGAAAAACGCATCGCAGCTCGACATCGCAGTAACTGTGAAGGAGTTAGATAAAGGTTTGCCTCAAGATAGCTTCTAAGTTTAGCGATCTCTTGATTTTGTATATCTGATATGAATGAAATGGCTTCCTCTTTCGAAAAATAATGAAGGTTTTCTTTAACTTGCATGTAAACTTTTTCTGCTGAAGTCCCCATAGGAAGTCGTTTATACATATCAAATAAAAGAGTACTTTCAGGTTTTCGATCTTGAAAATATTTAATTTTTTTCACAACAAATGGAAGTAGTTCATCAATGCTCATTGCTTCATAAGAAATTCTTTCGTTTACAAGTATTTGTTTAACATCAAGGCATGAACTAACAGGAAGCTCAGGGTGCTGTTTTAAAATGGTTGTTGTTAATTTATAAATTTTTGCGTCATTTGGATCAGTAAGCATAGCCAATGAAGGATTTACTTGAACCACAGTAACGCCAATTGGACGCACATAAAACGGGGTAGGTGTCATAATGTTAAGCCGTTAATATTTTAAGTTGTTAAGATAAATAGTAATAATTCCTACCGAGAAAAGATAGAAAAAGGGAGTAAAGTGAAACCCCATTTAAGGGGTTTCTAAAATATTTTGCATTTTAAACAAGGCCTTCAATGCTTATGCGTTGCATAATCTCACGTTGCTTTTCCGCTGAACCTCTTCGTTTTACCAATTCTCGCACTTGAGAAATGCTCTGTCTAGAGTAAGAGATGGCATAGCTCAAAGTATCTTTGGAATAACTTTGAAGCATTGCAAAGTCTAACTGCTCTTCTATTTCTCTATCAGAAATTTCAGGAGATGTTCGAATTATGTCAGTAATAGATCTAAGATCTTGTTCCATTCTTGCTAAACGACGTATAAAGTCACTGTCAGATCCTAATCCATGCTCATCTAAGTAAAGTCTTATATGTGCTGGCGAGAGCATAATAAAGTTGTCATCAAACTCAGCAAGCGAAAGAGCTAGTGCAGCTTCATTTTTTGCTTCAGAAATTCTCTTTAGTGTTTCAGGAGAAGCGGGGTGCTTGGTAATTTCTTCTGCGCCTTTAAGTTTTGAAATTTCCTCTGCGCTTAAATGCCAATTTCCTTTGCAGATCCGAGATAAGAGAGCATTTTCATCAGTTTTTAAAGCTGTTAAAAACTGACGGGCTTCTTTTCGGTTAGAAATTTGATCCTTCAATGCAGTCATGATTTTACTTACAGTAGTACCCACAGGGTGCTGGTAAAATGCATCGCGCAAAATTTGATTAAATAATGGCTCATCTGATTCAATAGTGGCTACGTCAGATCCAACGGAAGATGCATCTGAAGAAAAAGCCTTATGTCTCTTAATATCTGGAAAGAAAGCAAACTTTCTAGCTTCAGGAAGCTTTAAAACCTCATCTGCATGTAAGTTGGGATTATTTCTGCAAATGTTTTCTAATCGCTTTTCATGTGATTGAATCATCTCGTTCACATACTTAATGGCATCTTTTGGAGCAAAAGCTGAAATACGATGACTGATTTGACCATAAATATTTTCTGCTGGAGTCCCTAGAGGCATTTTTGAAAACTGCTTTATTAACGTAGTTTTCTCATTAGCTATTTGTTTTTCTTTTTTAGCTGCCTTTTTAGCGGCTAAGGCATCGATATATTTACACGCTTCTTTTTCTGTAAGAGATATAGAACCGCCACATTCAGCATAAATATCTTCGGGTGGACGAGTTGGATTCATTTCAACTATGAATTTTATGAATTCTTTATCTGTATTTTGAGATCTTGCGCGCTCCTCTTGAATAATACGTCTTTTTTCTGGATCCAGCTTTGAAATAGCCTCTTCTAGCATCAATTCTATAAACTCACTAATATTTTGGTGACCTATAAACTCTTGCATTTTAGGAAGAAGTAAAAATTCACCTATTGGTAATGAAGGGTGGTTTGCACAAATTAATCGTATCCTTTCAATATTAGCTTCTCTCTTAGCATTAATGAATGCGATGGCCTCTTCTTTAGAAAGTGAGCTTATAGATTTGTTTACGGCCTTATAAACTTGTTCTGCAGAAACATCTATAGGAAGCTTGTTATAGGCTTTTAATAAATAAGATTTATCTCTTTTCGAAAAAAAATTAAGGTTAAGGTATTCAATAGCCTCTTTTTTTGAAACATAATCTATAGAGTCTTTAACGGTTTCATAAACTTCTTTTGCAGATC
>PFAC01000048.1 GCA_002773835.1 Chlamydiae bacterium CG10_big_fil_rev_8_21_14_0_10_35_9
AGACTTTCAACTCTTTTTCGATCTCGGCAAAAGATTTTTTATCACAGTCATTTATAACTGGCACCATAAGTCCTTTTTCAGTGCCTACAGCAACTCCAATGTTATAATATTTTCTTACAACTATTTCCTCTCCCTCAATATAGCCATTGATCTCAGGGTATTGCTCCAAAGCTTTTACGGCTGCTTTAATAAAAAAAGACATGAACCCCAGCTTGACGCCATGTTTTTTTTGAAAACTTTCCTGCTCGTTTTTTCTAAAGTCTATGATTTCTTTCATATCTACTTCATTAAAAGTAGTGAGCATGGCTGTTTGATTTTTTACCTCTACCAGCTTTTGAGCTATTACCCTTCTGAGTTTAGACATACGGGTTCTTTTTTCATTTTTACTTTCTTTTTTTTGCTCAACCGGTTTTTCTTTAGCTTCTTCTTTCTGCTCAGAACCTATGGACTGTAAAAAATCTTCTTCTGTTTCCCTGATTTTTGCCCCGCTTTGAAGCTTTTTTTCAGGTTCTTCCTTAGGCTTTTCTCGTTTCACTTCTTCTTTAGGCTGCTCTTCTTTTTTAGGCCCTTTGGCTTCGGTGTCGATTTCTCCTAAAACCTGCCCTACTTTCACTACGTCATCAACCTTGACATTAACTGTTAAAACACCCGATTCAGGAGCATTAATTGTTTGATTTACTTTATCTGTTTCCAGTTCAATTATCTCTTCATCCATTTCGACATAGCTGCCGCTTGTCTTTAAGATATTGCTTACAGTAGCTTCTGTAATAGATTCGCCTAGCGAGGGAACTTTGACTTCTTTTTTCATCCAAATTTTCTCCAGGAAACCCCTTCCTTCAGGGAGGGGTAATTGACATCAGGGCTTTTTCTAATATGGTTTGTAATTCTTGTTTATGCTGTTTCATAGATCCTGTAGCAGGAGATGCGCTTTTATCTCTTCCGGCAAATAGTATTTTTTTACCTGCAAGCCTTTCAAGATCATCTTTAACATATAAGTAAGCGCCCATATTTTCAGGCTCTTCCTGTACCCAAAAACATTCCTGACAACTCTTATATTTCTCAAGTATTTTTTTAACTTTTTCTTCATGTAAAGGATAGAGCTGTTCTATTCGAACTATGGCTGCAGCTTCTATGTTTTGTTCTTCTCTAAACCGAATAAGCTCGTAATATATTTTCCCTGAGCAGAGAATCAGTTTTTTTGCTGCAGTTTGCTTTGGATCATCTAGCACTTCCTCAAATGTTTTCTCACTTAAATCCAGCAGTGAGCTCAAACAAAGCGGGTGTCTCAATAAAGATTTAGGGGTAAATATAACTAAAGGGCGTTTGATTGTCCGAACTGCCTGCCTTCTTAGTAAATGAAAGTATTGAGAAGGTGTGGAGGGAACAGCAACCTGAATGTTATTCTGCGCTGCAAGCTGCATAAACCTTTCAATTCTTCCGGAAGAATGTTCAGGACCTTGCCCTTCATATCCATGAGGTAGTAGCAAGACAAGAGAAGATAAGCGGTTCCATTTATGCTGCCCTGTTGTGATATACTGATCGATAATGATTTGAGCGCCGTTAGAAAAGTCTCCAAATTGAGCCTCCCATAATACCAGTGTTTTAGGAGAGGAAAGGGAAAAACCATACTCAAATCCTAAAGCTGCAAATTCTGTTAAAGGGGTATTTAGAATAGTAAATGAACCTTGCTCTTTACTGATATGCTGCAGCGGGCAGTATTCCTCTGCTGTTTTCTGATCGATCCATACATCATGTCTTTGATTGAACGTCCCTCTTTTAGAGTCTTGTCCTGCCAATCGAATGGGGATATTTTCTTTCAAAAGAGTTCCCAAAGCAATCAACTCGGCGAGCGACCAGTCAACCAAATATTCTTTAGGATCTTTTTGCATAACTTCTAAGCGCAGATGCAGCCATTTATCTAATTTTTTATGAATATGAAAGTTTTCAGGGACTGTGCAAAATTGCACAATTACCTCTTTAATAACATCTAAAGAAACCTTTGTATAAGTTTCTTCAAAAAGCTCTTTTTCCTCTGCATAGACATATTCGCTCCAGATGGTTCCCAAAACTTTTTCAGGCTCAGGAGGCTTTTCTTTAAATGAGTCACTTTCTTCAATGGCTTTAGATAAAGTATCTTTAAATTCTTTTTCTAATTCTTCTTTTCTTTGTTCTTTTATAGCTCCTTTAGAAATAAGATAATCTAAATACATTTCACGAATTGTTTTTTTATTTCGAATGACTTCATATTGAAGAGGCTGCGTAAAAGCTGGTTCATCCCCTTCATTGTGTCCATATTTTCGATAAGAAATAAGATCTATGATCACATTAATCTTAAATGTCTGCCTAATCTCATGTGCCATTTTGATAGCAAAAATGCACATTTCAGGATCTTCAGCGTTTACATGAAAAACCGGGATTTGGAATGATTTAGCAATGTCGGAACAATAGGTTGTGGACCTACCTTCTTTAGGAAGAGTAGTAAAACCAATTTGATTATTAATCACAATTTCAATCGCCCCATTTACTGTATAGTTCGGGAGGTTCATAAGCTGCATAGTCTCATAAACAACTCCCTGGCTGGCAAAAGAGGCATCTCCATGCAGTAAAACAGGAACAACACTGCTTTTATCAGATAGTTTTTGCTTGGCATAAGTCTGACCTATAGCAACAGGATCAACAGATTCTAAATGAGATGGATTGGCACATAAGTGAACATGAAGTTGTTTGTCGTTACTAAGTTGCACATCAGAGGAATATCCTTTATGATACTTTACATCTCCCGTCCCTTCAAATGAAGAAGGAAGGTACTCCTCTTTAAATTCATGAAAAATTACTGAATAAGGTTTTTCGACAATGTTGGCTAAGACATTCAACCTACCTCTATGAGCCATGCCAATTACCAGCTCGCTTGCCTTGCTATCCGAAATAAGGTGCATCAATTTAGCAAGCATCGGTATAAGGGTTTCTGCTCCTTCGATAGAAAATCTCTTTTGTCCAGGATACTTAGTATTTAAAAAAGATTCAAAAATCTCTGAGCGGTTCAAATATTCTGCAATAAGATGTTTGTCCTCTTGCGAAATTTCTAAAGGCAAATCAGGTTCAACTCTCTTTTGAATCCAACGAATTAACTCTTCGCTGCAGTGCATATACTCTAGACCAATTCGATCTGTGTATACTTTTTGAAGAGCATCTAGAATGTCTTGAAGCTTAGCTTCTTTTTTCTTTAGAAAATCAAACGTAGAGAAAATTGAGTTTTCTTCACCTGATTGAAAACCAAACTTTTTAAGGTCGATTGTTTTTTTATGTTTCATTAAAGGATTTATTTCTGCATATAAATGACCATATCTTCTAAAAAAATCTATGAGAAAAAAAGTTCTAATATCTGCAGAATCCTGAGAAGAGCAAAAAATTTCCCCTTCTTCCAATCCCTTAAAAAAGTACTTCCAGCTCTTATCTATTTTTTGAGGATCTTCTAAATATTTTTGGTAAAGAGCGCTGATCGATTGGTAATTTGCCAACAATTCTTGCACAAAAGATCCTCCGGTTTATCTTTTTACATAACTGATATGAAAATAGTTTTAAAAATTTTTATTAAAATGTTGTAAGAAAATAAGCTAGAAATTTAAATTTTCCCTAAAAAAATGTTATGAGATTTACTGGCGGACTACAAGAATATTATGAAAGTTTGTTTGTTCCTCGCCTAGGGATAGAACTGGCTAGAAACCTTAATGAACGTCATGAGAATCTTCTTCTTTACTACTCTATTGCTAAATCCTTAAATGATGTATCTCTTCTTTTTATATATTGGAGTCGTTTTATTCCTATGATAAGACCACAAAATGGACTCTTTGGAGACTTGTCCTTAAGTATATCAGTAGGGTCTTTATTAGTTTCAAAAGTAGCTTCAGATATACTTGTCTATAAAATGGGCCTACGTAGGCACATGCTTGATTTAGCCACAAACACTTACTTTTAAAACTCGTTGAAGAAACTTTTTTCTTATGAGCCATACATCACAATATCTACATTGGTGTATGGCTCTCATAAATGAGATTTGATTGCCAAAAGATAGGTTAATCTTCTACTGCATTAATAATGCCATAAGCAATAAGTCCTGAAACACCCAGGCAGCAAATACTAGCACATGCATTGTCTATCAAGCAGGCTAAAATAGTTATGACAGGATCACAACATTTTGACACAATATCTGAAACGCCATCAGTAAATTTTTCGCAGCAAGTTTTTTCACGAGGCGGAGGCAGGCTAATATAGCGCTGATGATAACTTATTTTCCAATCAAATGTGGAAACTGGGGTTTCCAATTGCTTTAGGTAGCTGTGAACTGCACTCCACGCATTCTTAGAGATAGTAAGAGCTTTTATAGAGGTTCGTTTTGCTTCGCCTAAAAAAACACTTACATCTCGAAGGTCAGCACCAAGTGTCCGTAACTCTGTAACTGTCAAAGTTCTTTTCATCGTAACTCTAATCAATCCCGATCTATCTGTATTTGCCTCATTTGAAAAATTAGGGAATAGTAAGGGATGCTCATTAATAACTCTTATCCCAAACCTAATTTCATCAGCTGAAAGGGGTTTTATTGTCAAATTTCTAAGACTAGTAATAGAATAGCCTGCAGCATAATTACCATTATTTAAAAGAAAGTTTGCCATCTCTTTCATCGTAACTTCTGTTAGTTCCTTGTCACCATGTAATCTCACGCCTGGCGACCGGTCTGAGTCAATTGTTATTGAAGTATGACTTAATCCTATAGCTGACATATATTTCCCTCTTATTAGTAATGTTTTTTTAAAGTTGCAAAACATTAATACAAGACTTATTTCTTTAAAAGAAGTTTTTACCCACAAAAAGTAGCTACAAAAATGTTTGTGGGTGGAATTTTTTCAATTGAATTGATCTTTTTTTTACTTAGATATAAAATATTTGCTTTTTCGATTTTTTAATGGGGTAAATCTTGCTTTCTCAATGGGAGTCCTTGACTTCTAGTCAGCATTGCGATAAATTTTAGCATCGCTAATAAAAAAAGATTTAAAAAAAAAGAACTATTCAGTTAACAAACAAATCGAAAGGATCATTTCAGGGGATATATGAAAAGCGAAAGGTTAAAAAAACTAGAAGTTGAACTGCAAGACCTAGAACAATGGCTCAAACTGGGATTAGTACCTAAAAAAGATACTGAAAAGCACAAGGAAGAAATTCGCCTGCTAAAAGAGAAAATCGATGAGGAAAAAGAACGCCTTCGCTTTTTAAAAGAAAACGGTGAAATTGAAGAATATGTCACCCCTAAAAAGGCACCTGCAAGACAAGTTTACCCTGAAGCACATACTCTTTCTGACATGGATATGGGCGTTGAAATGACTGAAGCTGGTTTCGATATGGAAGAAGGATATGAAGAAACACAAGCAGAATCCACCGAATTCGGTGAAGAAAGCACCCATTTTGATGACGAAGAAGAAGAAGATCCCTTCTCCGATAAAAACCGATGGAAAAGAGGAATTCTCGAAGATCCTGACTCCGACAACTGGTAAGATAAGCCTTTATTTTCACGTTCCTTTTTGTAGAAAAAAATGTCCTTACTGTCATTTTTTTGTTATAAGAAATGAGCAAGATAAACAAGTCACTTTAACAAAAGCTTTTTTACAGGAAATTGACTTTAACAGTCACCTGCTAGCGCAAAAAGAAATTGTCTCTATTTATTTTGGGGGTGGAACCCCCATCCTTTTATCTCCAAAGTATTTTGAACAAATATTAAATAAAGTATCTGCTAATTTTATCTTAAGCCCCGAGTGTGAGATAACAATAGAGGCCAATCCTGAAGATGTTGATCAAAATCTTATTATGGAATTAAAGCAAGTTGGTTTCAATCGATTCAGTATAGGGGTGCAAACACTTGATGACACATTACTTAAAAAAATAGGAAGAAACCACAACTCAGAGCAAATAAAAAAAGCTCTTTATTGCTTGCATGACTGCTCGATAGATAACGTCTCTATCGACCTTATGTATGATCTTCCCGATCAAACATTAGCAGTTTTTCAAGATACCCTTATGCAAGTAGAAGCTCTTCCTATTTCCCATCTTTCTTTATATAATTTGACAATCGAGCCTAATACAGTATTTTTTAGAAAACAGAAGACCTTGCACCTCCCTTCTTCAGAGACTTCTTATCAAATGCTGGAATATAGCATAGAAAAATTAGAAAGCATGGGACTTATGAGGTATGAAATATCTGCTTTTGCTAAAAATGGCAAGGTCTCAAAGCATAATCTCGGATACTGGACCTCAAGGGATTTTTTAGGTTTTGGCCCTTCTGCTTACAGTTATTTTGATAAAAAGCGGTATAGGAATATCGCTAATTTTCCTAAATATGCAAGCCAGGTATTCGCTAACGAACGTCCAGTAGACTTTGAAGAAAAGCTGCCTTACACAAAACAGGTTAAAGAAGCGCTAGCTATTGGCCTTAGAGTACTACAAGGAGTTAACCTCCCTTCCTTTGCTAATTTTTGGAAAATTTCCAGCGAAGACGTATTTTCTTATACACAAAGCCTTATAGAGCAGCAATTTCTAAAATATGAAACACCTTTCCTATTTCTTACAGAGAAAGGAAAGCTATTTTATGATACAGTAGCCTCAGAGATTGTTTAAGCCTGCCCTTCTTGTACAACAAGTATTTTCATGTCAAAAGTAAGTGTCTGTCCAGCTAAAGGGTGGTTAAAGTCTACAACTACTTTATCTTCCTTAATTTCATGAATTCGAATTCTATACTGCTGACCAAACTCGTCTTGCACCCCTAAGATAGCCCCTTCATACCTCATTTGCTCAGGTATGGCATTAGGATCAACATCTCTAAAAGCTTCAGGATCAATTTCACCATAGGCCTGTGCAGGAAGTAGTGTAATCTTTTTAGTGTCTCCTTCCTTTAGACCTTGAATAGCCTCCTCTAGAGCTGGCAAAATTTGATGAGACCCTTGTAGAAAAATAACAGGCTCTTCACCGACATTTGAATCAATCATCTTGCCGTCTTGTAAAAACACTGAGTATTCTAATGATACTTGTTTGCCGTCTTCAATCATGCTTTTCCCCTCACTTTTATTCCTATCTCTACAATTAACAAATTATAAGGTACTATTACCAGCTTAAAAATTAGAAGATTAGTAGAACCTACTAATAGTAAGTGTATTGGACTAGAAAATTAATTTTTACGGCAATTTTTTAAGCTAACAAAAAAACAGCTGGAGATTTATCTGTCTTAAAGTTTAACTTTTTCCACTCGGCAATGCTCATAGATAGCACCTTTTCATGAGAAGAGGTAAGATTAATGGCTACGCAAAATAAAGTATTCTTTTGCAAATGCTGAAGAGATAAATCTATCATTTTCTGTGTTCTATAAGGCGCTTCAATCCAAATTTGTGTGGACTGCTCCTGTTTCGCCTTTTTTTCAATATCTTTTAAAGCTTGAACAAGCTGTTCTTCTTTCCTTGGTAAATACCCGTGAAACTGAAACTTTTGTCCATTAAATCCCGACATAACGAGGGCCATCATAATAGAGCTTGGGCCACTAACCATTTTTACGTGCATTTTACTCCTATGTGCAAGCATGGTTAATTTTGCGCCTGGATCTGCGATGATAGGAAGGCCTGCATCTGATACAACGCCCCAAATTTCTTTTTCCCTTATCGAATGGATATATTCCTGCAGGTCTTTATCCTCTGTGTGTTCATTTAAAAGTTTAATCTGCACCTTCTGCATTTTTTCTCGGTCCATGAACTTTAATAGATATTTTCGGGCTCCTTTTTCACTTTCGGCAAAAAGGCCTGTCAGAGAGTTTACCACTGGTTTTAAAGAAGAAGGTAAAAACCCCTCAACAGGTTGGTTTTCGTCTAAAAGATTAGGAAGAAGGTAAAGAGTCTTACTCATATGCATAGTCTGGCTAGAAAGTAATCAAGTAACAAGAGATGATGCTGAACTCCATCTTTAGAGAAAAGCTCTATTTCATAAAGATAAGAGATTCCCTTGTCAAAAAAAGAAAGACCTAAGTCTTTTGCCTGTGCTTTTCTCTTTTCTAACGCTTTAGGCCACATTTTAGGAAAAAGCTTTTGAAGCTCCGAAAAAGATATATTTTGTTCCGTGTAAAAACAAAGTTTCTTGCCCAAACTGAGCTGGAAGCGAAGTGCTGCTATAAGAGAAAAAAAATGGCTAGACTCAAATATCTTATGTACTGCTCTTTTCTGCTCCCATACCATTTTCTCTGCCTCTTGCCACAAAGAAGCTTCTTTAGCCATAGCCCCTACTGCATGCACATCATCAAGGGTGATATTTTTTTTATCTCCTATATAAACTAGAAGCTTTTTAACCTCTTGTTCTAATAAAGAAGGATCACCTTGCATTCTAGCAAAAAGATACTCTACTACTTCTTTAGGAAAAGCTACTGATTCTTTTTTGGCTAAATGTAAAAGGCTTTTTTCTATTCTTTCCTTTTTAACCCAAGGCTTCTCTGTACTAAAATCAAATACTATTCCGTGTTTTTCAACAGTTTTATCAATGCCCTGCAAGCCTGTCTTAGAAGAGCACAAAAAAATAAAATGCCCCCAACTCATTGAAGGTATAAGTTTTTTAAGAACAGTCTTGTCTTTCAGCTTTTCAAAATAGTCTACCACAATAAGAGGCTCTTCAGAAAATAAAGAAGGGTTTGTCAAATCTGATATAATGTCTTGAGGATCAGCCTCCTCTCCTGAAAAGAACTTGACCTCAATTTTTTTCGAAGAAAAAATAGAGATAATTTTCTTTTTGATCTTTTGCCTGTCAAAATCATCGGGAACTATAACTAAATAAGATCTACAAAAATGATCGGGAGAGGCGCTTTGCAGATGCCTAAAAAATGAAAGAGGATCGTTGTATTTCACTATTTTTTAAAGTCCTCCCCAATGAAAGACTATTTCCTGACCGGTTTCTGTATGGAAACTATGGTGAACCGGGCACTCCAAAGCTACTTTTTCCAACCGTTCTTGCAGCTTTTTATCAATAAGTGGCAGATGGATATTTACACGGATTTTTTGAATTTTCCTGGGACTATCCTGCATGATTTTTTCAACAGTAGCATTAGAGCCTTTCAAATCTACTCCCAGCATATTCGCATGAATACCCATAATAGTTAAGATACAAGATCCCAAAGAAGATGCCATTAAGTCTGTTGGAGAAAAAAATTCCCCCTTGCCGTGGTTATCTACAGGAGCATCCGTTATAATCGATTGTCCATTTCCCTGGTGGGTAATTTTTGTTCTTAATTGTCCTTGATATTCAATATGATATTGCGCCATGGGTGAACTACCATTTGTTTTTGAAGCTACTTTAACAAATAGTGGAAAATATTACAAAAAGTAGGATTATAAGGACTTTTCTAAAATATAAATTCCATTAAACTTGTAGTTCTAAACTTAAGCCTTCCCAAGGTAATTTATCTTGCTTTTTCGACGCTATTGAGTGGTTTCAATCAGAGATTTCTTTACCAAAGCGAATATAATACAAATATTTAGAATTAATTAATGTTATTATATATGGTTGAAACCCAAAAAAAAGAAACTGCTTCATGATATCATTACAAAAAATTAACAATCCATCTGACATTCTTACTCATTTACCGTGGAATGAGAGAGAAGACTTGGAATATAAATCAGCAAAAGGAGGTCTTCCTCAAAGCCTATGGGAGACATATAGCGTCATGGCAAATACTCGTGGTGGTATCATTTTTTTGGGAGTTGAAAATAATGGCAAAATTGCCGGTATAAAAAATATAGAAGCAAAGAAAAAAATTTTTTGGGATACAATTAATAATCAAACTAAAGTTAGTGTAAATCTTCTTAATAATGATGATCTTCAGGAGATTAAATGTTCAGAAGGTGTTATTTTAGCTATTCGCGTTCCTAGAGCTACTCGTTATGAGCGTCCAGTATACATTGGTCAAAATCCTATTCAAGGAACCTATAAGCGAAATTACGAAGGTGATTATCGTTGTAAAGAACAAGAAGTACTTCGAATGTTAGCAGACCGCTCTGAGAAATCTGCTGATAGCCGCATTCTTGAACATTTTACTTTGAAAGATTTAGACTCTTTAAGTTTACAACAATATCGCCAGAGACTTGCTTCTCACAAACCTACTCATCCCTGGTTAAGTGAGGATGACAAAGGCTTGCTTGTTAAACTTGGAGGTTGGCGATTGTCGAGAGATAGCAATATTCAAGGATTAACAGTCGCAGGTCTTCTAATGTTTGGCAGTGAAGAAGCATTAAGAGAAGGACTTCCCCAATATCACATAGATTTTCGAGAGAAACTTTCCAATAATCCTGAGATAAGATGGACTGATCGACTAGTATTAGATGGAACTTGGGCTGGAAATTTATATCAATTTTATGTGCGAGTAGTTCAAAAATTGAGCGCGGATTTAAAACTCCCTTTTCAGTTAGACAATAATTTATTTCGTAAAGGAGAAACCGTTGTTCATGTAGCAATTAGAGAAGCTTTAGTGAATGCACTAATTCATGCCGATTATGAAGGACAAGGCGGTATTGTGATAGAAAAGTATCATGATCGATTTGAATTTTCAAATCCAGGATCGTTATTAATATCGTTTGAACAGTTGTTATCTGGAAATATAAGTGAATGTCGAAATAAATCTTTGCAAACTATGTTTACCATGATCGGTGCAGCAGAAAAAGCTGGATCTGGAGTAGATAAAATAAAATTAGGCTGGGAATCTCAGCATTGGCGTTCTCCTGGAATCAGAGAATCAGTTCAGCCTGATCGGGTATTATGGATACTACCTATGATAAGTTTAATTCCCGATGAATCATTAGACCGATTAAAAAAAATGTTTGTCACTACATTTAAAGATTTTGATCAGTTAGAAATTCAAGCGCTAGTAACTGCAGATATTGAAGGATTTGTAGATAATATCCGAATGCAACAAATTACTGCTGTACATACTACTGATGTAACAAAACTTCTTCAAAATCTTGTTAGTAAAGGAGCTTTAACACAAGATGGACAAGGTCGTTGGACTCGATATAAGATCCCAAGTCACTGCGTACATAAGGATAATGACTCCGTACATAACTCCGTACATAAGTCACAAACACCTGATAATCAAATAGAATTGCTTAATCAGATTGCTGAAGTTGCAAGACAAAATAAAAGATTATTCCCAGAAAAAATGGAACAAGTAATCTTAGATCTTTGCAGAGGTCGCTGGTTGAGTAGGAAACAATTAGCTGATTTTCTTAAAAGAAATCCTGATGGCTTACGCTCTCGATTTCTAACTCAAATGGTGAGACATGGCTTACTTCAATTACGTTACCCAGATAAACCAAACCGCGTAGATCAAGCATACACAACATCTGAAAAGCAAAATTCCCTCGAAATTGACACATAAAAGCCTAAAAAGTTACAATAAGGATGGAGATCCGTTAGTGTCCCTAGGGTAATGCATGGCTAAAGAACAGAAAAAAAGCCGGTTAGGATTTTTAAGAAGGACTAAAAAAGAGCCTGAAAAAAAGAAAGATACCGAATCGGCCACTTTAAAAGTGAGCGTCAAAGAGCCTGAGCCGAAAAGAAGGCTTACAGCAGAAGGGTGGAAAAGGAGAAACCCTTAAGTTGTCTTTATGACCTCTTTTGCAAAATTCATATAATCTTTTGTCCCATAACACTCACTGTCATACTCTGAAATAGGCTTCAAGTGTAAAGGAGCTTCAGCAAGCCTTACATTTTCACGAATGACAGATTTATACATAGTTTTTTCAAAACGTTGATTGAGTTGGTTTAAAACCTCTTTAGAGTGTTTTGTTCTAAGATCGACACGGCAAGGTAAAATTCCTGAAATCTTTAAATGAGGGTTTAGCCTTTCTTTCACTAAATTAATTGTTTTTAAAAGCTGGACCAGTCCATGCAGGGCCATTACATGAGCTTCTACTGGAACTATAACCTCTTTTACACAAGTAAGTGCATTTAAAGAAAGCATCCCTAAGGTTGGAGGACAATCAATCAAGATGTATTCAACGTCTAAAACACATTCTTCCAGTTTATTTTTTAAGATTGTCTCAGCGGCAACTTCATTAGCTAATATTTTCTCAACACCTGACAAGATAGGAGACGATGGAGCAATATATAAATTTTTGATATCAGTGGTAAGTATAGCAGAGTCAAGTTTCCTATTAGACGTTAACACCTCATAGAAACCTCTTCCCTTTTCTTTAAAGCCTAGCCACAATGAAGCAGATCCTTGAGGATCCATATCAATAAGCAATACTTTTTTTCCTAAGTTTACTAAAGAAGAGGCTAGGTTTACAGCAGTGGTGGTCTTTCCAGACCCCCCTTTTTGATTGACAATGGCAATAGATCTTTTGTTTTCCATAAATTTACTTTTTATGCATTTATCAACTACATAAATAATTTTTTAATTTTAGTAAATTAGAGCTTCTTGAGGAATAGGATTTTTTATGATATATTTGTTTCTTTTAAAAAAGACTCACAAAGGAAAAAGAGATGATACCATTGGATCTTAAAGGGAAAAAAGCATTAGTCGTAGGCATTGGCGATGACCAAGGTTTTGGTTTTTCTATTGCAAAGAAACTTTTTGAAGCCGGCGCTGAAATTTTAATTGGAACCTGGGTACCCATAGTAAAAATTTTTCAAACATCTTGGAAAAACGGCAAATTTGACGAATCCAGAAAATGCTCCGATGGAAGAATGTTTGACTACGCAAAGGTCTATCCGATTGACGCCATGTACGACAATATGGACCAAGTGCCCCAAGATATTAAAGACAACAAACGCTACAGTGCATTTGAGAGCTATACTATTTCTGATGTAGCTAAGGAAGTGGAAAAAGATTTTGGAAAAATCGATATTTTAGTGCATTGCTTAGCTAATGGACCTGAAGTAACAAAGTCTTTATTAGATACCTCTCGAAACGGTTATTTGGCGGCTGTGAGCTCTTCTTCTTACTCATTTGTAAGTATGATTTCTCACTTCGGCCCTATCATGAACGAGGACGGGGCAATTCTATCCCTTTCTTATATTGCTTCAACAAGAGCAGTTCCTCGCTACGGAGGTGGAATGAGTTCTGCTAAAGCAGCACTGGAAAGTGACACTAGAACGCTAGCTTTCGAGGCAGGAAGAAAGTGGAACTTAAGAGTAAACTGCATTTCAGCAGGTCCATTAAAATCAAGAGCTGCCAAAGCAATTGGCATGATAGAAGACATGATCAATTACTCGGAGGCTAACGCTCCTAGAAAAAGAGGTTTGGCTCCAGAAGAAGTAGCAAACGCAGCTGCATTCTTACTTTCTCCTCTAGCTTCTGCAATTACTGGAGAAACACTCTTTGTTGACAACGGCCTTCATGCTATGGGAGTTGCTACTGACAGTCCCTCTTTTCAAGGATTAAATAAGAACGAGCTTTGCGAGGATTCGGCAAGGTAAGTCCCTTCGGATTGTTCGGAGTCCTATTTTCCAATCAAAGGCCCCCATGGGGTCTTTGATGGTCTGATCTTTACCAGCATAAGATAAATGGGCCATAAAATTACCCTCCCCTTCAAGTAGAGAAAATGTAAGCTGAAAACGATCGTTAATCACTAAAGGCTCATCTAGAAAAAAACAGTTAGCTGCTTTATCTTGTACTCTTAAAATAGAACTTTTATCACAAAGAAAACTCACTTCAAATTGATCTTTTTTATCTTCTACAAAAGGAGTGTCTAATAAGAAATACAACTCCGTTTCATTTTCTAAGTTTTTTATGTCGTAGAAATTTGATTCTGCCCTTAAATTTATACTGCTTTCTATTACTGTCATAATCGTACTGCTCCTGCAACTTCTATATCTTGACCTGTTATGTAATTGTTCGATGGGTTTAATAAAAACTGGACTACTTTGTAAATATCCTCATAAGTGCCACTACGCTCCATTGGAAGCTCCCCTTTTGGCTGCACAACAGAATGCTCTAAGTATCCAGGGGAGATCATATTCGATCTAATGTGAAAATGCGCAAGTTCTTTTGCTAAGGTTTTCATATAAAATCTAAGCATTTGTTTAGTCATAGTGTACATGCTAGCTGTAGTCTCAGCTCTCAACTTTTCTAAACCTGCCACTCCTAAAAAAATAAGAGAGCCTTTATTTTGCTTTAAAGATGGCAAAAGTGCTTGTGTTATAATAAAAGGAGCTTTCATATTTGTTTGCAAAAGCTGATCGAAATCACTTTCCATCGTTTCTAAAAAAGACTTACCCAAGTAATTACCAACATTATGGATAATGCTTTTAATGGATTCATCCTGAATTTTTTCCACAAACTGCTCTATCCCTTGCTTACTAGAAAAATCCCCAAAAACAGCCTTGGCTTTTTTCTTTTCTTTCACAAGCTTATCAACAAGAGAAAAAGCACTCTTTTTACTTTTATTATAATGAACTAAAACAGGATGGTTGCCTTGAGCCAACTTTTTTGCTAAATAAGCTCCCAGGTTTTTTGAAGCACCTGTAATTAATATCCAGCTGTTTTCAAACATGTTTTTCCATTGTTATAAAAGCAAAATCTGCTCCTTCTATAGCCTGAGGCTTCTTAATAGTAAGTTTTATACTCTGCAATTTTTGCTCTTTCAAAAGCATATCTATTATATCTTTTCCAAGATCTTCCAACAAACCATAACTACCTGCAGAAAGCAGTTTTTTTATCACATCTTTAAATGCCCTATAATCACAGAAATTTTCTCCAAAAGGTTTTGCTTCAATATCTATAAATATAGATTGAGGTGATGTTTTTTCTTCTTTTAAAATACCTATAATGCAATCAATACGTAGATTTTTAATACCGACAGTAATCATTTAGAAACACTAATTTAGATAGATACATTGGCTATAGCAATATCAAGCGCTCGAATAATGCCCATGTTTTCTACTGGAGGGGCAATGATAGTTGCCATATCTTTTACATTTTGAGGAGCGCTTGGCATAACAATTTTTTGATCGGCTACAGCAAGCATAGATACATCATTGCTATCATCTCCTGCTGCAATGATGGGAACATTTTGAGACAATTCATCATATAAGTTTTTTAAAACTGAACCCTTATTAGCCCCTTTATTCGTGATATGCAAAATATAGTAACCGCTTGTAAAAGGATCTTTAATAATAGCAGTTTCAAATAAATTATAAGCTGCGATTTTTTCTTGAATCCGCTGCATCTTTTCTAAGGGACCAAATCCTTTTGCCAAGGAAAATTCCTGTATATGGACTGAGTTAAAATCATCTAGCGCATGCCAATTTTCCAGCTGCCTTGACTTCAAATCTTCAATATAGTTCAAGTCTTCTTCCTTGTATTTATAAGGCCTCCAATAGCAAAAATCCTTTTTTTCCAAACCAGAATAAATGAGATAGTCCCCTTCTTCTCCTTCATATGCCTTATCAATATAAGAGATGAGATCTCCCGTTATATAATTTTTTGAAATAATCCTCTTACTGGGCATTTCAAGGGCAATGGAGCCATTTTGCACAGCAAAATAATAAGGAAATTGCAAACCAGCCACAGCTTTAGAGGCAAAGGAAAATGTCCTACCTGTCACCAGCATAATTTGCCAACTGCTTTCAGCTAAAGATCTTAGATAAAGACAAACCTCTTTAGGAATAGAGTATTTATCATTTGTTAGGGTTCCATCGATATCAAGTGCGATCCAGCCTAATCTTTTTTTCATTTCTTTAAACAACCTTAATATTTTTAATATAAAATTAAATACAATAATAAATTATTAATAATAAGGCATTATAATGTCAATTCAACCTTTATTAAAAAATCAGTCTGCTTCAAACATTAATTTTGGAAAAAGCACTCCTTGGCACATCAAGTTACTCCGTATAGTCTTGAAAATTCAAGACATTTTTCATTCTGCTATGAGTTCTTTAAAAACACGCTTTAGGGGCGTTAAGGAAAATGATGAAAAGATTCTAGCAAATAGAAATTTAAAAATACTCAATAACAGGGAGTTGCTCAAAGATGATGTTATCAGAGAAATTTCAGAAGTTTTAGAAAATAGCAATGATAAGATTGATATAAATTTATCTCGGCTTTTATATGGGTTTATTCCCACTTATAACTTGGACAAACCTAAAGTTTTATTCCCCATAACTATTAAAGGCATTTTGAGAAATCATATAGTATTACTTGCCTTTGACAAAGAAAAAAAACAAATTTTATTTTTTGATTCTAAAGGATATACCTTGCAAGACCATTTTAGTAGCCAATTGCTTATTCAGAGCAAGTTTCCTGAAGTAAAAACTGTAGGCGATCTTTTAAATTATATAGTTAGCACTAAAGGTCTTGATCTTGTCAATGAGTGGTCAATTGTCAATAATACACAAAAAATTCAAAAAGATACCCACAACTGTGGCGTTTATGTAGCAGACTGTATGAAAAGAATAGCTGAAAATGAGGAATTTAAAGGCATTTTAAAAGCCCCTTTATCTTTTTCTGAAGCGGACAACTCAGCTAGAGAAAAATTAATGGGTCTACTAGATCCTTCTACGGAAGATAGCGTTGATTTTTTCTTGTTAAATAAGCTATATTTACCGCATGACTACTCTTTCTAAATTCATATTATTAGCTCAAGTCATCAACAATCCCGAAGAACCTGTCTTTCCAGTGCAAAACTACGAAGGCAGCATCATGAAAATGTTCATGACTCTTTTAGCTCTTATAGTTCTTTTGATTATAACCGCTTTGCTTTTAAAAAGATTTTTACGATTTAGAATGCAAGCATCGTCTGTTGGACAATCCATTCAAATTAAAGAAAAAAGAGTATTAAGCCCTAAAACAATTTTGTACTTAATTGAGGTAGAAGGGCAAGAGTTTCTTGTCAGCGAATCCCAGGTGCAAATTCAAAAAATCGACACCTTAAAAGAGTCTATAAAAACCAACACTAATCAATAACTGATCGTATTTGTTTATATACCAAGTCAAATACTGTTTCTAAAGGTTGAGACGCATCAAATTTTTTCATTCTTTGAGGAGATTTTTCCTGCAAAGAGAGAAAAGCCTCTCTTACCTTTTGATGAAATTCAATCTTCTCCTGCTCTATTCGATCAGAGGCAGAGTTTGTAGACCTTTGCAGACCAAGCTTTGGATCAATATCTAAATAAATGGTGAGATTAGGCTCTAATGAGTCTGAAAAAGCCATACACAAGTCATGTATTTTCTTCTCCCCTAACCCCCTTGCAATTCCTTGATAAGCAATGGTAGAGTCATGAAAGCGGTCACAGAGAACTATTTTACCTTCTTCTAAAGCAGGTAAA
>PFAC01000057.1:0-14650 GCA_002773835.1 Chlamydiae bacterium CG10_big_fil_rev_8_21_14_0_10_35_9
AAATTTTTTTCTAAAAATAGATTTCATATAATTTTTATTATTTTTGCCTATAAGGTAACATAAAATTAGCTAAATTAATAGATCTTATATTAGATAAAGCAAGTGGAGATGATTGTATGCGTTCAATGAAAGTAATCTCACTTTTTTTTGCGAGAGTTTTTTTAAGTTCAATTTTTATTATCTCAGCATTAAAAAAGGTTTTTAACTGGTATGATACGGAAAATAATTTAATAAGTGTGCTCGTGGAATGGCATTCCTATGTAAATAAAGAATTTTTGAAGGACTTTTTTACTAGTATGCTTCCTTGGGCTCCTTTAGTATTGGTTTTAGCGACTATATTAGAGTTATTTGGGGGATTGTTAATTTTATTTGGAATTAAGGCCAGATTTGGAGCAGTTCTATTGATTCTATTTCTTATTCCAACGACGATAGTAATGCACCATTTTTGGTTTTTAGAAAATCCAACAAAGCAAATAGAACTGGCTATGTTTATGAAAAATTTAGCGATTATAGGAGGACTTTTATTTGTTAGTGTTTTTGGAGCAAAATTGAGCTCTCCTATTCCTCAGTTTAAAAGACCTAGTTTTGATGATTAAATTATTTGTGCTGTTTATCGTTAGCTTGTTAATTGTAGCTTTTGGCCAGCCTGCTTGGATTCCGACATTAGGTTATTTGTCTTCTTGTGTTGGCTTTGCTCTGTTTTGGCTTTTTTTAGAAAAGATACCTCGTAAGGGAGGTAAGTGGTTTTTTGCTACGTTATGGTTTTGCTTAGTGCAGTCAGTCCAACTTTCTTGGATGACTGCCACAAAGTATCAGGGAAACTATATTCTTTTAGTATATTTGTTTGTAATCGTTGCCATGGGGGTGCAGTTTGGCTTGCTTTCGCTGATGTTATTTTTGAAAAAAAAGCTTTCTGTTTTGCATTGCTTGTCAATCGCTTCGCTATGGGTGTTAATGGAATGGTCACGTGTTTTTTTCATTAGCGGCTTTACATGGAATCCTGTTGGACTTTCTTATACTAATAATATTTCTTCCTTACAAATTGCCTCGCTATTCGGTGTATATGGACTATCATTTTGGGTTATTTTCACAAATACAATGGTACTAAGGTCTTGGAAATTAAATAAAAATTACTTTGCAGTTAGTTTGATTATTATTTTGCCTTACTTTTATGGGGTTTGTCATAAAACGGTTTTAGAAAGAACTTTAAAACCGAAACAAATGACAGCAGCACTGGTTCAGACGTCTATAATGCCTGAGCAGAAACAATCTCATTCGTCAGCATTTTCTCCAATTTATCAATGGCATAGAATTATGCTATTTCTCAAAACTGAAGTTAAAAAAGATGTTCACCTTATTGTTCTTCCTGAAGCGGCTCTTCCTTATGGATCTTCCAGGTGTGTCTATCCTATAGAAAGAATAAAAGAAATATTTTCTGATGCTTTTGGTGTAAAAAGCTTTAAGTTTTTCCCTGAGTTGAATCAACCATTAGCCAGAGAAGGCGCTAATAATGATTGGTATGTTTCTAATAGCTTCATAGCTCAAGCCCTTGCTAATTATTATGGCTGTGAAGTTATTGTGGGCTTAGATGATTTAGACCCTTTAACAGGGGACTTTTTCAATGCGGGTTTTTGTTTTCAAAAAGGGAAAAGCTCTGAAAAATATTTTAAAAGAGTTTTAGTTCCTTTAGGAGAGTACATTCCTTTTGAATGGTGCACTTCTCTCGCAGAAAAATTTGGAGTATATGATTCATTTCAAGCGGGGACAGAAGCAAAAGTCATGTCCACAAAAATCCCTTTAGCAATTTCTATTTGTTATGAAGAGACTTATAGTGAAATAGTTAGGCAATCAAGAAAATTAGGTGCAGAATTATTTGTAAATATCAGTAATGATGTCTGGTTCCCAGATTCAAAACTGCCTTGGCAGCATTTTTTTCATGGTAGGATAAGAGCTGTAGAAAATGGGGTTCCACTTTTAAGGTGCTGCAATACTGGCATTACAGGTGGAATTGACTGTTTTGGAAAAATAGTAAAAATTTTGGGGGCGCATGATGGATCTTCAGAAAAAATTGCAGGAGCGCTCTCTTTAGATTTGCCTTTGAAAAGCTATAGAACACTTTATTCTTCTGTAGGGGATGGTTCAATTATTGGAGCGTCTTGCCTTATTCTTTTAATTTTTTTAAGGTTGCATAATAAGAATAGAGCTTGCTGAAAAAAAAGAGACTAAGCTACCTTTTTGAAGATTTCCTCAACAAGGGGGGCTATTTGATTACCATTTTTTTCAATCGAGGTTTTCTTTGTGATTGTAGCCAGTAAAAAAGACACAATTCAAAAGACTTTAAAAAGAACAGTTTCACTTTCAGGAAAAGGACTTTTTACCGGTTCTAATGTTACCCTAACTTTGCGTCCAAATTTTGAAAAAAATGGCATTGTCTTTAAAAGGGTTGATTTGCCTGGATCTCCTACCATTCCAGCTAAGCTTGATTATGTAAAAGAAACTCCCAGATGTACGATTTTAGGAAACAAGCAAGCAAGTATTCAAACTGTTGAACATCTGCTTAGTGCATTGTCGGCCATGCAAGTAGATCATCTTATCATTGAAATCGATGGGCCTGAGCTGCCGGCATGCGATGGAAGTTCCTTGCCATTTATCAAAATTATCGAAGATGCCGAAATGGAATTACTAGATAGCCTCAGGGAGTACGCTGTGCTTGACGCGCCGATTTACTGGACTTATGGCGATACTCACATTATTGGTTTGCCTTCAAGCGAGTTCAAAGTAAGTTATACTCTTCATTATCCTCATTCCAGTTTCCTTCGCTCACAATTTTTTAGTTACAAAGTTGATACTGAATCATACAAAACTGAAATAGCTCCCTGTAGAACTTTTTCTCTTTATGAGGAAATAGAGCCAATGCTAAAAAAAGGGTTGCTAAAAGGAGGAGGCCTTGATAACGGAGTAGTGATTAAAGATAATCAAGTACTTAATCCGGGTGGTTTAAGGTTCCTTGATGAGATGGCAAGACATAAGATTTTGGATCTATTGGGAGATTTATCCTTGATTGGCAAACCCATTTTAGGTCATATTATTGCCATTCGTTCAGGACATTACTCAAATGTTGCGTTTGCAAAAGAGTTAAATAAACGTATTACGGAGATCCCCAAATGACAGCTCACAAATCTGAAATCTTAAATGTTAAAGAAATTGCTAAAATTTTACCGCACCGTTACCCATTTTTACTTGTAGACCGCATAATTCATTTAGACTTAGAAAATAATGAAATAATCGGGCAAAAAAATGTCACTGTCAATGAGCAGTTTTTTCAAGGTCACTTCCCTGAAGTTCCTATTATGCCAGGAGTTTTAATTTTAGAAGCACTGGCGCAAACAGGTGGAGTTTTAGTTCATCAAAAAGGCTACAATAAGAAAATTGCTGTATTGTTAAATGTGTCAAATGCTAAATTTCGAAAACCAGTAGTGCCGGGTGATGTGCTTAACCTGCACGCGCAAGGAGTTCATGTAAGTCAAAATGGTGGAAAAATTAAAGCCAAAGCCACTGTTGAAAATACAACTGTTGTTCAAGCAGAACTTAGTTTTGCATTAGTAGAAAAGGATCAACTCTAAAAAATAAAAAGAAATAAGAATTAGATCAAATGCCAAAGTCTAATATACATCCAAATGCCGTAATAGAGAAAGGGGCAAAAATAGGGAATAATGTCACTGTTGAAGCTTTCGCTGTTATAAAACCAAATGTTACACTAGAAGACAATGTGACAATAAAATCCCATGCCTACATTGATGGTTATACAACCGTCGGAGAAGGGACTGTTATATGGCCAAGCGCAAGCATTGGCACGCAAACGCAAGATTTAAAATTTAAAGGTGAAAAGACATTTGTAAAAATTGGTAAAAATTGCCAAATACGAGAGTTCACTACCATAAATTCATCTTGTCAAGAAGGGTCTGAAGTTAAAGTAGGGGATAATTGCCTTATTATGGCTTATTGCCATATTGCCCATAATTGCCAGTTAGGAAATAATGTAATTATGGCTAATAATGCAATGCTAGCAGGTCATGTAATTGTTGAGGAAAAAGTAATTATTGGAGGAATGACTCCAGTTCATCAGTTTTCTAGGATAGGGGCTTATGCAATGGTAGGCGGATTTAGTAGAATTTCGCACGATATTCCTCCTTATACATTAGGTGGAGGTTCTCCCTACAAGTTTGGGGGCCTTAACATGGTTGGACTGAAGAGAAATAATTTTCCTTTAAATGTAAGGCAGGAACTTTCTAAAGCTTTTCGCATTACTTACCGTATGGGCTTGCGATTAGAAGAAGCATTAGAACTTATTGAAAAAGAAGTACAACCTCTCCCTGAAGTAAAAAAGTGGATACACTTTTGTCGTAGTTCAAAAAGAGGACTTTTGGGGTTACAAGGCGTCACGCAGGCTCCAGAAGAGTTTGATGGTTTTTTGAAAGAACAAAAAGCAGTTCATGAATGAAAATCATTTTTTTTGGAACTTCTAGTTTTGCAGCTGGAGTTTTAAGTTACTTTTTGGATGCAAAATTTCCTATTGAAGCTATTGTAACTCAACCAGACAGAGCAAAGAAAAGGTCAGCTACTCCAACTCCAACTCCAGTTAAGCTGCTCGCTCTTCAAAAAATTCCTAACACTCCGTTATTTCAGCCTGAAAAAGCATCTGATGATGATTTCATAAACATTTTAAAAGAATTTAATGCCGATGTTTTTGTGGTTGTTGCATATGGTCAAATCCTTAGACAAAGGCTTCTTGATGTGCCAAAAATTTGTCCTATTAATATCCATGCTAGTCTTCTTCCAAAATATCGTGGAGCAGCTCCCATGCAAAGATGTTTAATGGATGGTGAAGATAAGTCAGGTGTTACAATTATAGAAATGAATGCCCTTATGGATGCAGGAGATATTTTAGCAAAAAAAGAAGTAGATATAGATGAAAACACAACATTGGAAGAGTTGGAAAAAAAACTTTTACATATTTCTGCTCCATTGACCATTCAAGTCATTGAACAACTTCAAAATAAAACTGTTCAAAAAGTCCCACAAGATACGAGTAAGGTAACTTTTGCTCCAAAAATTACAAAAGAAGAGATGAAGATTAATTGGAAGGACTCTTCTTTTAAAATTCATAATTTAATTAGGTCCATTTCTCCGTCCCCCGGTGCATGGACTTTTTTGAGTATTAATAGTTCAGATAAAAAAAGGGTAAAAATTTTACGAAGTGAAATCTCTGATTTGCAAGGAAAGCCCGGGGAAGTATTGAGTTTAGATCCTTTGATTATAGGAACGGGTGAAAACAGTATTAAAATCTTAACTTTGCAACCGGAAGGAAAAAAAAATATGACCTCATCCGAATGGTTAAGAGGGTTCCAAAAAAAGAGTTTTACATTTATTTAAACTTTCTGTAAATTTTTCACATTATTTACATTAATTAAGTATTAACCTAAAATTAACTGCTTTTCATTAAAAATGGGAGTATCAAACTTATGACACATTCAATTGAGCAATTAACTTCATGTTCAGCTAGAGAGCTGTGGGGTGCTATAGCTACCAGAGCTGGAAAAGAAGATGGACCATATAAAGTAGATCAATTTCTTAAAAAAAATGCTGAGTTATTTATTCATATAGCACAAAAGATTGGAAGGGGAGAGTCTCACATTCCTGCTCTTCAAAGAGCTTCTAAATTTTTAGGCACAGCTGCGCAAGCAACTATATTAACTAAAATTTTAGGTAGTTCCTCTAGTTTTTTCAATGCCGTTGATAATGTGGTATCTTCGAAGGGTTCGGGAGATCTTGCTCCTCTTACTTTTGTTCATGATACATTAGAATTTGCGTCTGATGTTGTTATTTTAGGAGCTCTTATCGGGGTGAATAAATTATTTTCCGTAGTCAAGGTTATGGATCTTACTAACTCAGTAATTGAATTTTACACTAACTGGAGTAAGTACGAGGAAAATGATGCTAAGATTGCAGGTTACGACGAGAATCTTACTTATCACTTAGGCGATAGAGCAAACTTTGAGCATCCAGTTGTAAGGGCTGAAAATCCACACGAAATGAAGACTGTTTATATGCTTAAACTAGCTAGCAAAGTTTTATCAGTAGCCTCTGGTATAATTGCTGTAGTGGGAATGCTCACAAATATGGTGCTTGTATCAAGTACGGCTTTACTGGGTATATCTATTTTAGGAACTCTTTTAGCTTTTTCGGCAAATGTTTACAAAGATGTGAGTTCTCATCAAATGTATGAGGTTCACGCTAAGGCTCTCGTGTAACCAGGTACTGAAAAAAAGAATTTATTAAGAATAATCTTTTACATTAAATGCTTGCGTAAATTAGATATTTGAAATTTACGTAGGCTTTTTTTTATTTATTTTGAAAAAAAAGTTGTCGCAGATTGAGTGGTTAATCTTTTTGATATTATCAATAGTAGCTGTTGGTATTCTTATTTTGACGTTCGTTCAAAGTCAAAATGTTGAAAAAGATTTTAAACTCAATTTTCAAAAAAAAGAAATATAAGAAAATAAACGAACCTAAAAGTAAAGTCTTGTATTCAAACTAAAATTCACTTATATTTCTCTGCAACTACATACAACTCTTAAATATAAGATAGATTTTGATTGAGCGAAAACGCTGATTTTGTTAGCCTTTTTGCTTAATTCAATGTTACTGAGTTAAAAACCATAACCCAACATGCCTTCCCTTATAAGGGAGAGGTAGAAAAGGAAATTATTATGACGCAGAAATTTATTGGTCAAAAAGAGGGTATGACCCAGTTTTTTGACGAAGATGGAAATCCTGTTGTTGGCACTGTGATAAAAGTTCGTCCAAACTATGTCGTTCAAAAAAAGACAAAAGAATGTGACGGATATGATGCTTTGCAAATCGGATCAAATTTTTCATCTAAACCGCAAGCGAAATGGGTAAAAAAACCCCAAAGAAATCACTTTGCAAAGGCAAAAGTTGAAGCATGCCGTAAAGTTACGGAAGTTAAAGTTGAAAATCCAGATGAATTTGAAGTAGGGCAAGCTCTTGATCTGAATGCTCTTAAAGAAGTTAAGTATGTAGATGTCATTGGGACCTCTAAAGGAAAAGGCTTCCAAGGTGTGATGAAACTTCACGGCTTTAGAGGGGGGCCCGCAGCTCACGGATCCGGCTTCCATAGACACGCAGGATCAACTGGTATGCGTTCAACCCCAGGTCGCTGCTTACCAAATAGCCCTAGAGCTTCTCGAATGGGCGGTGAGCGTAAGACTATTCAAAACCTTGCTATTCTGCATGTTGATTCTGAAAATCAGTTAGTTATCGTTAAGGGGTCAATTCCAGGAAGTCGTGGTTCACTAGTTTACATTACGAATGCTAAGAAAAAACATAATTAGGAGAGAGTCGTGTCATTGCTAAAAAAATATGATTTAACTGGCAAAGAGCTTGGAGAGCACGAAATTGATGATTCTCTGTTGAGTACTGAAGCTAGTCTACAGTTAATTAAAAACTACATTGTTGCAATACGAAAAAATGCCCGTCAATGGTCAGCCAACACTAAAACAAGATCTGAAGTCTGTAGGACAAAAAAGAAACCTCATGCTCAAAAGGGAACTGGGAGAGCTAGACAAGGAGCTCTTTCTGCGCCACACTATAAAGGTGGTGGGGTAGCGTTTGGACCTAAACCTAAATTTGATCAGCATGTTCGTATTAATAAAAAAGAAAGACAGGCTGCAATAAGACATTTACTTGCTGAAAAGATTAAAAATCAAAACGTCAAAATCTTAGAAGTTCCTGCAATGCGTGTCCCTAAGACAAACAAGGTGGCTACATTCCTAGAAAAAGCAAATATTATGAATAAGTCTGTTCTATTTTTAGGGGAGATCCCAGCGCAAACTGCAAAAGCGCCTAAATCAAAAAAGAATGATGTTTTTGTAAAAAGCATGAGAAATATTCCTAGAAAAGATTTTTCTTCGTTAGGTCATATAAATGGATACGACCTGGCTTCAAACCAAGAAATTGTTGTTTTAAGCTCTGCGCTAGAACAATTTACCTCTATAGTAACAGGAGAAAGTAAGTCATGAGAAGAAATCCGTATGATATTATTAAAAACAGACACATGACAGAAAAAAGCAGAGTTTTAGAGAATCTTCAAAATGCTGATTCAAATAAATCTGTTAGAAAATATGAACTTCCTAAGTATGTTTTTGTGGTTGATACTAAAGCAAATAAAAATGATATAGCTTGGGCCATTGAGACAATTTATGCTGAAAGAAAAATTAAAGTTAAAAAAGTTAATACAATTTTAATTAAGCCAAAAGCTCGAAGAGTTAGAGGGCGATTTGGTAAAACGAAATATATTAAGAAAGCCGTTGTGACTCTCGATAAGGGAGATAGCATTGAAGAACAAGTATAAAGGTTAAACAATGACTAAGAAATTTCGACCAACAACACCTGGGCAGCGAAAATTAATCTTGCCTAGTTTTGATGAACTATCACCTAAGGCTAAAAAGCCTAAATCGCTACTTAAAGCCAAAAAAAAGACTAATGGAAGAAACAATACTGGAAGAATTACCTGTAGACATAGAGGTGGCGGACATAAAAGACAATTGAGAGTAATTGATTTTAGAAGAGAAAAGGAAAACATTCCAGCAAAGGTAGCATCTATAGATTATGATCCAAATAGATCTGCCCACATTGCCCTTTTGAATTATCTTGATGGTGAAAAAAGATATATTTTAGCACCGCAAGGATTAAAAGTGGGCGATACAGTAGCGACCACTCAGGAGCCTCCTTTTAAAGTTGGCTTTTGCATGAGATTGAAGTTTATGCCGTTAGGTTCTGTAGTTCATAATATTGAGCTTTATCCAGATAGAGGGGCGAAACTAGTTAGATCTGCAGGTCTTTCTGCTCAGCTAGTTGCTAGATCAGGCGGCTATGCGACAATAAGACTTCCTTCAGGCGAGTTTAGAATGATTCCTGAAAGCTGCAAAGCAACATTTGGGGCAGTATCCAATCCGGAACATTTTCTTAGAGTAGAAGGTAAAGCGGGTAGAAATCGCTGGAAAGGCAAAAGGCCAACAGTGCGAGGTACAGCTATGAACCCTGTTGATCACCCACATGGAGGTGGTGAAGGTAAAAGTAAAGGTAATGTTCCTCAAACACCTTGGGCGCAATATACTAAGGGTTATAGAACTAGATCTAAGAAAAAATCAGATAAAATGGTTGTCAAACCTCGAAAGAACAAAGTGAAAGTAGGTAAGTAATGGGAAGATCATTAAAAAAAGGTCCTTTTGTAGATCATCATCTACTCGACAAGATTTTAAAGCAAAATGAAGCTGGTACAAAAAAAACAATAAAAACTTGGTCAAGAAGATCAATGATTATACCTGAAATGATTGGCCATACTCTTGATGTGCATAACGGCAAGAAATTTATTTCTGTTTTTGTATCTGAAAATATGATCGGGCACCGTTTAGGTGAGTTTGCCCCTACTAGAACTTTTAAAGGGCACCCAGTAAAGAAGTGAGGCTATAATGCAATATTCAAAAGCAAAAACTAAATATGTGAGAATCAGCCCGCGTAAAGCTAGATTAGCTGCTGGGTTAATTAGAGGTTTATCAGTAGCTGAGGCTAGCACTCAGCTAACTTACTCTAGACTAAAAGCTGGAAGGCTTCTCAAGAAAACACTAGATAGTGCTATTGCAAATGCAGAGACACTGCTAGATGTTCAAAGAGATCAACTTAATATACATGAAGTTCGAATTGATGAAGGTCCAACCTTAAAAAGAGCTAAGCCTAGAAATAGAGGTGGAAGGGCTCCTATCATGAAAAGAACAAGTCATTTTACAATTGTTTTATCGACAAATCAGGAAGGCAAATAATGGGTCAAAAAGTATCTCCAACTGGATTTCGCCTTGTGCGAAGAAAGAACTGGCGCTCTATTTGGTTTGCAAACAAACAAGAGTTTGGAAATCTCCTTATTGAAGATCGCAGAATTAGAAAATTTTTAATGAGTAAACCAACATTAAATGGTACTTCAAAAATTTCTGTAAAAAGGATGAGTGGTCAAATTGAAATAACTATTCATACTGCAAGACCTGGACCAGTTATTGGGAAAAAAGGCGCGGAAATTGAAATTTTAAAGTCTGAGCTCAAGAAGCTAGCTGGGAAAGACATTTGGGTTGAAGTAGAAGAAATTAAAAGACCTGATTTAGACGCTCAACTGGTTGCAGATAACATTGCAAGGCAGATAGAACGAAGAGTTCCTTTTAGAAGGGTTCTAAAAAAAGCTATTCAAACGTCTATTGATGCAGGAGCTGCTGGAATAAAAGTGGAGCTTTCCGGACGAGTAGGCGGTGCTGAAATTGCCAGAACAGAAAAGTATAAAGAAGGTAGAATACCTTTGCATACTATCAGGGCTGATATTGATTATGCTACCTCAACAGCTCAAACAACTTATGGATCTTTAGGGGTCAAAGTTTGGATAAATAAGGGTGAAGAATCAAGCTCTGTAAAGGTAGGAGGGTAATCGAATGTCAATGTTGCCATCTAGAACAAAGTTTAGAAAATGCCAAAAAGGATCATTAAAAGGATGTTCCAAAGCTGGTAATTTTATTGATTTTGGTGATTATGGGATGCAAGCCCTAGACAGAGGCTGGATCACTAATAAACAAATTGAAGCATGCCGTGTAACAATAAGTCGATACTTTAGTAGAAAAGGAAAAGTGTGGATTAGGATTTTCCCTGACAAGCCAGTATCTAAAAAACCTGCTGAAGTTCGAATGGGTAAAGGTAAAGGTAGTGTTGAGCATTGGGTTGCCTGCGTTAGGCCAGGTAGAGTTCTCTTTGAAGTAGGAAATGTTTCAAGGGAAGATGCACAGCGAGCGTTGCGTCTTGCGGCTGCAAAGCTACCTATTAAGACAAAATTTGTAGAAAGGGTAGAAAGGGTTCAGTAATTATGAAAGGAAGTGAATTGCGACAAAAATCAAAAGATGAAGTCAAAACAATTATTGATGAATTAGACGCTGAAATTTTTCAGCTTAGAAATGAGTTGAAAGTAACTAGAAAGTTGGAAAAACCTCATCTTTTAAAAGAAAAAAAGACAAATAGAGCTAGAGCTTTAACTGTATTAGCAGAACTAAATCGAGGTGAAAAATAATGGAGCGCAATAGGAGAAAAATCAAGCAAGGTGTAGTTGTCTCAGCTAAAATGGATAAAACTGTTGTAGTGAAGTCAATTAGACAGCTTCGTCACCCACTTTATGGAAAGTTAATTAAAAAGTGGAAAAAATATTATGCACATGACGAAAACAACCAAGCTAAAGAAGGTCAAGTAGTTCAAATAATGGAAACTCGCCCTTTATCCAAGCTTAAAAGGTGGAGAGTAGTCGAAACGATGAACCAAGAGTGAGACGAAAGATATGTTGCAAGAAGAGTCAAAATTAGAAGTAGCTGATAATACTGGCGCTAAAAAAGTTAAGTGCTTTAGAGTTTTAGGCGGCTCTAAAAAAAGATATGCAAAAGTTGGCGATATTATAGTTTGCTCTGTTAAAGAAGCAGACCCTAAAGCATCTGTGAAAAAAGGTGATGTTGTTAAAGCAGTTATCGTAAGAACTAAAAATGAAATTAAAAGAAATGATGGTTCTACACTTCGCTTTTATGACAACAGCTGTGTTATTATCGATGATAAAAAAAACCCTCGTGGTACTAGGATTTTTGGACCAATACCAAGAGAGATTCGAGATAAAGGCTATATTAAAATTACTTCATTAGCACCAGAAGTTATTTAAGAGGATTATTATGAATAATAAATGGATCAGAAAAGGCGATAAAGTTGTTGTCTTATCAGGCAATGACAAAGGTAAGGTTGGTGAAGTATTAGATAGGACTAATGATAGAGTTCTTGTTCAAGGTGTAAATCTTAGAAAAAAACACATGAAGGCTCGTCAGCAAGGTCAGTCATCTCAAATTGTTGAAATGGAAAGACCTATTCACATTTCAAATGTGAAAATCTCATCATCTGATGGTGCACCATTAAAGTTAAAAGTAAAACTGTCCCAAAAGGGATCTAAAAAACTTGTATATATTGATGGAGAAAAGGAAAAAACTTTTCGTGATATCAAGAAACAAAAAGGTAAGTAATGTCTAGGCTTCAAAAGAAATTTAATGATGAAATTCTACCCAAGCTAAAAGAGAAGTATAAGGATAAAAATCCTATGCAGCTTCCAAGGCTGAAAAAAATAATTATTAGTATGGGAATTGCAGAAGCTGCAAAAGATAAAAATGCAATGCAAGATCACATAAATGAACTTACCCTTCTTTCAGCTCAAAAGCCGATTATTACGAGAGCTAAGAAGGCTATCTCTAACTTTAAACTCAGAGAAGAGTCTCCTGTAGGGCTAATGGTTACTCTGCGCGGTAAGAGAATGTTTGAGTTTTTGGATAGATTTTGCAATATTGCATGTCCACGTATTAGAGATTTTAGAGGCTTTAGCACTAAGTGTGATGGTAGAGGAAATTATAGTGTTGGTCTTAATGATCAACAAATATTTCCTGAAATAGACTTGGATAAGGTTAAAAGATCACAAGGAATGAATATCACTTTTGTAACAACTGCTGATAAAGATGAAGAATGTGTTGATCTATTAACGAACCTTGGATTTCCATTTAAGTAATTAGGAGATTATAAATATGTCATTTAATGACCCAGTAGCAGAATTGTTAACTAAAGTACGAAATGCATCTAGAGCTAAGCATAGATATGTTGATTTAGCTCTAACTAAGATGAATATGAGCATTGTTGACATTCTTAAAGAGCAAGGATTTATTGAGAATTTTCTTGTTAATGAACAAAAGAGAAAAGTTAGAGTATTTTTAAAGTATAGACAAAGAAATTCACTTTTTTCAAATTTGAAACGTATTTCTTCTCCTGGGATGAGAAAGTATGTTGGGTATAATAAAATACCGAGAGTTAAAAATGGTCTCGGCATAGCAATTGTCTCAACTTCTAAAGGCGTTTTAGATGGGGAAAGTGCAAGGCACCAGAAAGTTGGTGGTGAATTACTTTGTGTAGTGGAGTGAGGTAAAAGAAATGTCTAGATTAGGGAAAAAACCCATACCGCTACCTAAAGGTGTGGAAGTTAAGTTAACTGCAGATGAAATTTTTGTAAAAGGTCCAAAAGGACAACTTCAATTAAAGTTAATGCAAGGTATTAGCGTTCAGCAAGAGGAAAATGAGCTAAAGCTAAGTAGACAAGACTCGAACGATGCATACCACGGTTTATATAGATCTTTAATAAACAACTTGGTTGTTGGGGTTTCTCAAGGATTTGAAAAAAGACTTTCTTTAGTAGGAGTTGGTTTTAGAGCTGCTGTATCAGGTAACAAACTAGATTTACAAATTGGCTTTTCACATCCAACTTCAGTTGAAATACCATCTGACATACAAGTCAAAGTTGATAAAGGGACAACTATTATATTAGTCGGACCAGATAAGCAAAAGCTAGGTCAGCTAGCTGCTCAGATTAGAGCTTTAAGACCTCCTGAACCTTACAAAGGTAAAGGGATTAGGTATGAAGGTGAGTACGTTAGGAAAAAAGCTGGCAAAGCTGCTAAATCTAAATAATAGGATTTTCATATGTTAAGTGAGTTAAGAAGAAGTAAACAAGTTCGTATTAAAAGAAAAATGCGAGTTCGTAAAAAAGTTAAAGGAGCAGGACAAAAGATAAGACTTTGTGTTACAAAATCGAATAAAAACATTTATGCTCAGTTAATAGATGATAAAAATAGTCGAACTCTATTTGGTGTTGGTACACAATCTAAAAATTTAAAACTTAGCAAAAATAAAGAAAGCGCAAAGCAAATTGGGTTAAAAATTGCCGAATTTGCTAAGCAAAATAACATTGAAAATGTTATTTTTGATAGAGGTAGTTTTAAATTTCATGGTGTTATAGCTGAACTTGCTAACTCGGCTAGAGAAGCCGGTATGCAATTTTAAATAGTGAGAAAGAAGGTATGAGTATAAAAGAACGTAAAACTATTGCTCAGTCTGATTTGAAAACTGATCTTGAAGAAAAAGTTTTACATATTAATAGATGTGCTAAAGTTGTTAAAGGTGGTAGAAAATTTAGCTTTTCAGCCTTAATTCTGGTTGGTGATGGCGAAGGTCATGTTGGATATGGATTTGCTAAAGCCAATGAAGTTTCTGATGCAATCAGAAAAGGTTCAGAAGCTGCAAGAAAGAATATTGTTTCATTTGAAATGGATAAAACAACTATTCCGCACGAAGTTGAAGTTTCTTGGGATGGAGCTAGAGTATTGCTAAAGCCTGCACCGGAAGGTACTGGTGTAATTGCCGGATCAAAGGTTAGGGCAGTGCTGGAGCTTGCTGGAGTAAGAGACATTGTAGCTAAGAGTTTAGGTTCTAATAATCCTATTAACTTAGTAAGAGCGACTATAGAAGCTCTACTTGCGCTTCAAAATAAAAAAGAAATATTAATGGCTAGAGGAATGGAATAATGACATCTCTACATAATTTAACAAGTGTTACGCCAAGAAAACGAAAGAAAAGACTAGGAAGAGGTCCTTCTTCTGGTGTTGGTAAAACATCAGGAAGAGGGGAAAAGGGAGAC
>PFAC01000057.1:14671-31924 GCA_002773835.1 Chlamydiae bacterium CG10_big_fil_rev_8_21_14_0_10_35_9
ATTTGGTCGAATTGGTGGTGCTATGCCATTGCATATGAAAATGCCAATTCGTGGTTTTTCAAGAAAGAGATTTGAGAAGCCAGTAGTTTGCTTGAACTTAGATCAAGTCCATACTCTTTTTTCAGACGGAGAGACAGTATCCATATCTTCCTTAATTGAAAAGAAGATTATTTCTAAAAATTCTAAAGCTACACTTAAGATATTGTCTAAAGGGGAAATTGATAGAAAAGTATCAATTGAAGCTAACAGTTTTTCAAAACAAGCATTAAAAAAGCTTGAAAAAAACTCTGTACCTTACAAAATCGTATAAGAGCAAAATAAATTTTTAGATGATCACTGCATTAAAAAGAATCTTTCAAGTTCCTGAACTTAGAGCTAAAATATTTTTTACGTTGGCGATGCTGGCAGTCTGCAGGATTGGTGCTTTTGTACCAGTACCTGGTATTAATTCAGAAGCAGCCGTTTCAATTTTTAAAAGTGCTACCGGCGGTGGCCAGAACTTATTTCAGTTAATGGATATATTTTCTGGTGGTGCATTTGCACATATGACAGTAGTAGCACTAGGTGTTATGCCTTACATTTCAGCCTCAATTATAATGCAGCTTTTGCTAGCTTTAGTTCCATCTCTTCAAAGAGATATCCGAGAAAGTAGTGATGGAGGACGTAGAAAGCTTTCTAAATGGACTAGAACAGCAACATTGGTCTTGGCTTTGTTCCAATCTTTAATATTTGCAAGATACGCTTTACAAATTGATGCAACTACTCCTGGAATTATAGTTGAAGGCTTGACATCCATGACGATGTTGGGAGTTCCTGTACTTTTTTATTTTACATTTATGATCACTATGACGACAGGAACTTTATTTCTTATGTGGATTGGAGAGCAAATCACTGAAAGGGGAATTGGAAATGGGGTCAGCCTTGTTATAACAGTTGGTATTTTGTCTTCATTGCCAGGGACTATTGGATCTATCGTTAAGCAGTTGAACTTAGAATCACAAGAAGCAGGTCAGTTAACTTTTGTTTCTCTTGCAGTTTTAGCTGTAATATTTGTAGGAATAATTATTGGAACTATTCTAATTATTCAAGGCCAGAGAAAAATACCGCTTCAGTATGCAAGAAGAATTATTGGAAGGCACGAATCTCAGGGTGGCAGTGCCCATATACCTTTAAAAATTAATTATGCAGGCGTTATTCCAGTTATTTTTGCCTCATCCATGCTGATGTTTCCTGCGACAATTGGACAATTTCTAGGTAAAAATTCTTGGATTGGAACCTTTGCCAATTGGTTGTCTCCTGGAAGTTGGTTCTATACTATTGCATATGTAATGTTGATTATATTTTTTACTTACTTTTGGACAGCCACACAATTTAAGCCCGATCAAATAGCCTCTGATATGAAGAAGAACGGTGCTTTTATTCCAGGAATTAGACAAGGCAAACCAACACAAGACTTTCTAGAGTTTACAATGAACCGTATAACTCTTGCTGGAGCAATATTTTTAGCCTTGATTGCTATTTTGCCAACTATTATTGGGCGGTTGCTTAGTATAGATGCAAGGATAAGCCATTTTTTTGGCGGTACTTCCCTATTAATCTTAGTGGGAGTATTATTAGATACCTCAAAACAAATTGAGTCTCATTTACTTATGAAAAGATATGACGGATTTATTAAAAGAGGACGACTCAAAGGACGTTAGTCATTGAGATTTAACCTCGTCTGTGGTATCTTTTTTACCAGTTTAAAAAAGGAATTATAAATTATGCCAAGAGTAATTGGAATAGATATACCTGATAAAAAAAGGTTAGTAATTAGTTTAACCTACGTTTATGGCATTGGAAAAAAGACTGCTTATGAAGTTATTTCTAAGCTAGCTCTTAATCCTGATATGAAAGCAAAAGATCTGTCACAAGAGGAAATTGCTAAAATAAATGCTTTACTTCAATCTGAGTATACAGTTGAAGGTGATTTACGAAGACAAGTTCAAAATAACATTAAAAGATTAATTAGCATTAATTCTTACCGAGGTTTAAGACACCGTCTAGGTTTGCCTGTACGTGGACAACGCACACGTTCAAATGCAAGAACTAGAAAAGGTAAAAAGAAAACTATAGCTAATAAGAAAATTTAAGGAGTCTAGCCTTGGCTAAGCAGGAAAAGAAGCAAACAGTAAGAAAACCTAAGAAAAAATCGCAAAGGACAATTCCTTCAGGTATTGCACATGTAAAAGCTACATTTAACAATACGATAGTGACTATAACAGACCAAGCCGGAAATGTAATTTCATGGGCGTCTGCAGGGAAATGTAATTTTTCTGGTTCTAGAAAATCTTCCGCATTTGCGGCCAGTGTTGCAGCGCAAGAAGCTGCTAAAGAAGCTATTGCTTGTGGAATGAATGAATGCGAAGTTAACTTAAAAGGACCAGGTTCAGGAAGAGAGTCTGCTGTAAGAGGTCTTCAAGGAGCTGGACTTTCTATTACTTTAATTAGGGATAAAACGCCTGTTCCTCATAATGGGTGTCGAGCGAGAAAAAGAAGACGAGTATAGCGGGAATTTTTTCAATTTAGAGGAGTATTAAGATGACTGTAATGTATGGCAAATTTGAAATGCCAGAAAAGATTAAAATAGAAGATGCCGATGAAGGCAAAAACTTCGCAAAGTTCATAGTAGAGCCCTTTGAAAGAGGATTTGGACATACAATTGGTAATAGTTTAAGAAGAATCATGTTAAGTTCTTTGGAAGCACCTTCTTTAGTTTCAATCCGAATCGAGGGGGTTCCTCACGAGTACACAGCTATTGATGGAATAACCGAAGATATGACTCACATTGTATTGAACTTAAAAGGCTCGCTTTTAAGAAAGCTTCCTTTAAGTGAAGACTCAGGTTCAACTGAAATGAAACTTCTTACAAAAATCTTGGAAGTTACACATGAAGATCTAGAGAAAGGGAATGGCCAATATAGTGTTACTTTTAAGGATTTAATTGGACCTACTGATTTCGAAATTGTTAATCCAGATCATCATATTTTTACTGTTACCAAGCCTATGACTAAAAGAATAGATATTAGAGTAGGCATATCACGAGGGTACATTCCTTCTGAAAGGCATGATTTCGAACGAATGGTAGATGAGATAGTTATTGACTCCTCATTTTCACCTGTGAAACTAGTAAACTATTATGTAGAAAATACTAGAGTGGGTCAGGATACTGATTTGGATAAACTTATCTTTGAAGTTAAAACTGATGGAAGAATCACTCCTCAAGAAGCTTTAGCTTTTGCGGCGCAAGTTGCATCTGAGCATTTAAACGTTTTTCAGCTTTTAAGTAAGCCAAGCATCACTTTTGATAAAGGAGAAGTCGAAATCAACAAAGATAGAGATGAAATTTTATCAAAATTAGCATTGAGAATTAATGAAATTGAGCTATCAGTTAGATCAACAAATTGTTTAGTAAGTGCTAATATTGATACTATTGGCGAACTAGTTGTAATGCCTGAATCTGATATGCTTCGATTTAGAAATTTTGGTAAGAAGTCTCTTACTGAAATTAAGCAAAAGTTAGAAGAAATGGGATTAAGCTTAGGTATGGACTTAAGCAAGTATGGTATCACAAAAGATAACATTAAAGAAGTTATTCAAAAGTATAAAGAAGAAGAAAAGTTAGGAAGCGAATCATGAGACATGCCAAGCGTAAATATAAATTAGGTAGAACTGGCTCTCATAAAAGAGCCATGATTGCAAATATGCTAAAGGATCTCATTGATCATGAGAGGATTGAAACAAGCTTAATTAAGGCTAAAGAGCTAAAAAGACATGCTGATAAAATGATTACTTTAGCAAAAAAAGATACACTTGCTAGCAAAAGAATGGCTATTAGCAAACTAAGACTTCAATATAATCACCTTACACCAAAAGAAGCTAGAAAAGCTAAAGATGGTGATACATCTGCTTATAATACAGATAGAAAAGTACTGAATAAACTTTTCGCATTAAAGCAGAGATATGAGACAAGAGAAGGCGGTTACACAAGGATTATTCGCAAAAGCTTTCAAGTTGGTGATTCATCGCCTACTTGTATTTTAGAATATATTTAGTAAGTGTACTATCCCTTGCTGAATTCATTCTTTACTTTCCAATGTCGCTTAAGTATTATCTAACTTTGTTAAAATTAAAGTTTAGTGGAGAATACCCATGCCGATTAGAATAGCTATTAATGGTTTTGGAAGGATTGGAAGGTTAGTCTATAGAATAGCACATGCAAGGGATAATATCGAAATAGTTGCAGTCAATGATTTAGTCCCTCCTGATAACTTAGCATATCTTTTAAAATACGATACAGTTCATGGTAAATTTGAAGGTGACGTCAAAGTAAATGAGACGTCATTTACAGTTGATAAGAAGAAAACTGAGCTGACAGCTGAAAAAGATCCAGCAAGGCTACCATGGAAATCTCTAGGCGTTGATTATGTAATTGAGGCTACGGGTAGATTTACCCATATTGACGAAGCCTCAAAACATATTCAGTCTGGAGCTCGTAGAGTTATTGTCTCAGCGCCAGGAAAAGGGGATATGCCAACCTTTGTAATGGGCGTTAATCATAAGAAATATAATCCACATAAAGATACAGTTTTATGTAATGCTTCTTGTACAACAAACTGTTTAGCTCCTTTAACAAAAGTTTTGCTAGACAACTTTGGTATTGAAGAAGGACTTATGTCAACTATTCATGCTGTGACTGCAACACAGCCCACAGTTGACGGCCCTTCTCATAAAGATTTAAGAGGTGGCAGAGCTGCCCCTTATAATATTATTCCGGCGTCCACAGGAGCTGCCAAGGCTGTAGCTAAATGTATTCCCGAAGTAGAAGGAAAGCTAACCGGCATGGCTTTTAGGGTTCCTGTAATGGATGTTTCCGCAGTAGATTTAACAGTCAAACTCTCTAAATCAACGTCATATGAAAAAATATGTGAAGCAATAAAAAATGAATCTGAAGGGAGTATGAAAGGAATACTTGGATATACAGAGGAACCTGTAGTTTCTTCAGATTTTATTGGCGATACTCGCTCTTCCATTTTTGATAAGCATGCAGGTATTGCTTTGAATGATCAATTTTTTAAGCTTGTTGCATGGTACGATAATGAAATGGGTTATTCGCAAAGATGTGTTGATTTAGTTGAATATATGGCATCAAATGAAAATTAAAAAGGTAGGTGCTCTTTGAATTTTACACGTGAACCAATTATTGAAACAGTAATCACACCTAGAGAAGGTTGTAAATTAGTTATACGGTCATCTAAAGGTGACGGCGAAGATTATTTTGTTGATGCAGTAGAAGTAATTTCTTTTGGTAATGCATTGTTTTTTCGTTCTTTAGAAAGGCCAAAATCTTTTCTTTTGCCAGTAAGTGATTATGAAGTTTTAGAGCTTAAAGAAACACGTATGGTTCTTAAAAATGTAAGCTCTGAAAAGTCTATTAAAATTAACGGATCTAAAAAAGAAGAAGCTTCTGAGGAACAATCAGAAAAGTCTTCTGACAGAAAAAAACGCAGATCTAGAAGAAGAAAGATGTCTTCTGAAAGAAAGCAAGTTAAAGAAGAAAAACAAGAGTCTGATGCTACTGAAGAAAAGCAAGAAAAAGAATCTGAGCCAACTTCTTCTGAAGGAATAAAAAATCAAACTTCTCAGCCATCAATGTTTACAAGGCTTTTCCCGCCACCACCAACACTGATTAAAGAGAAATTAAGTAGAGCCAAGCAAGAGCCTACACAAGAAGATGTTTTAGCTAGAGATGTAGAAGAACCAGTTATTCCTGAAGATGCTTCCACTCCTGTCGAAGAGATTGTTAAAACTCCTACGCTAGAAGAGGTAAATGTATCAGAGGAAAAGCCAAACGAAGAACCTTCTTAATTTGATTTGACTCTTAATTAGAAAAGGATTAACTTAATACATCTTTTTCTGCTCGGGTGGTGGAATTGGTAGACACTAGGGACTTAAAATCCCTTGCTCATTTTGGGCGTGAAGGTTCGAGTCCTTTCCCGAGCACTCTAAATATCAATATTTTAAGTTATTTTGCTTGAATTAACCCCAACTAAGAAGCCTTATTAAAGGGCACTTACGGGACACTTCACAACTAAAATCAGTTATAATTTCTTCTAAACAGAAAGCTACTTCTCTTTTTCGTGTATGAAGATTGTTTTTCGGAAATGTAATTTGATAAATAATTATTTAAATTAGTTATTGTTAATATTTTATTTTTACTTAAATTCCTTCTACCTTAAAATCGCAGACTTTTAAAACTAAAAATAAAATATAATCCTTATGGCTCCTCAAATAACGCCAAGGTATTTTATACCGCCTGCTGTAAATCATGATGACATCACTTATCAGTGGGTTGTTGATAATGAAACAAGAGTTGTATCTATTATCAGACGGGATGAAGGCAGCGTTTGTCATGTATTTGATAGAATGTCTAGTCAATTTACTGAAGTTCCTATTAGATTGTTGATTTGGAAAGAACTTTTTCAAGTAAAAGTAAGGATTACAGATCAGGGGCCAATATTTCCACCGGAAGACCCTATGGAAGAGCTTGTTGGTGATGCTATTATGAAATTAACTAGAAGTAGCCCAGCAGTGAGTTGGATAAAAATCGCTCCAGAAGTAGTGATTACAGATCAGGGGCCGACATGTTTATTATTTCATGAAAGTACAAGGCTCGAGTTAAAAACAATTATTAACATTGGAGTGACCCAATTTAAAATATGGATTTTTAAGAAAGCAAAATTTCTTCGCATTACGAATCTTACAAAATGTAAGAGTGCTCTGATAGAAGATAAAGTTTTTATAAAGAATCATCGGGAGAACCCACTAATTCATCAAAATAAAAAATCACGATCAGTATCACGCCATTCCGAGAATACCGTAATTGCATCTATTTATGGTATGCTGGGAGGATTTCTCCTTACTCCTTTTGCACCCATGGTAGGAGTCCCACTTTGTTATACATCTGGTGTAGGTGCTTTATCTTCTCTTGCTACCGCTATTGCTGTAGAACATTATGAAAAAAAACATTCCCCCTATCTTGCTTCATCTTTTGTTATACATCCTGTTGTTTCCGATGATGGAACTCCAGTAAGCTTAGGTGTTAAGCTGATCCGATTAGAAATTTCATATGATGTTAGAGAAGAAATTCAGGAAGAAAATATCTTTAGGGTTCAAAAGTGGACCATTGAAGGGAAAAAAATTGTAATCGCATTCAGAAATAATTTAATAAAATTTGGTGTAATAGATGAGCAAAGTAATAGAGGATATCAGGGGAATCTTGAAGAAAATGCTCCAGAGAGACAGGAAGAAGAAGCTCTACGAATTATAGAAGAACGTTCATCTCAATGTGTTTATTTACAAAAAAATGGAGCTCCTTCGTTCTATGAAGTCGTAAAAAGATGGGATCTTGGTAATAATAAAATACTTGGTCTTGTTGCAGAAGAAGAAACACTACGGTGGTGGATATTTGATGCAGATCATGAACATGGAGTTCTCAAAGAGATTCGCAGTAACCTTATGGTAAAATACCCGCTTAAGAGAATAAAAGTTCCCTCATCACTAAAAGAATATAGTAAGCGAACTCAATTTGCAGGCTCTAGCAGATGTAGTAAAAGTACAAAGCAATTTCTTTATGCTATGGGAGATATGTCTCGTGAGGAACAACTTGAAGCTATAGATAGTTTTGTTATACGAAAAATACAATTGCTTAATTCCCAGGGAGCTAAATTTATCAAAGCAATTATGGAACCTAAAGAATCTGAATTTTCTCTTAGCCAAATGGATGAGAGAATTAAAGTTACTAAACATAGTTGGGCGGTGACTTTAATTAGAGTAGGCGGAGAAAAACGCCCAGGAGGATGTAGACAAACAACAGCCTATGCAGCAGGGCAAGTGTGCCCAGCAATTCTAAAGTATGAGGGACAACATGCTGAAATTGTCATTGAAGGAATTGCTCATGAAGACAGAACTATGTCTTATATGTATATAAATAAAGACAGAATTGAAACAAGGATGGATATTAATCTAAGAAAGGGACAACCTTTTCTATTAATTTGCCATTTTAATGTTCCTGCTACAGGTAAAAATAATAATTCAACATGTGCTCCAGGGAATAGCGTGGTTTTAATTGAAGATTTTTTTAATAGAGGTTTAGAGCCAGTTGAAAAATCCCAAGTATGGAAAAGGCCAAGGCATAAAGTTTTAGAAATGTTAGATCGGGTTTATAAAGAGGCACGTAGAGAAGTAGAAATACCTTTACTACATACATGGGGAAAGTATGCAGGAGTCAATAAAAAAAGGAAAGAGAAGGTAGATAGTTGTATAACTTGGACATTTCCTAAACTTGAGATGATGGACATTCATTTAGACCCTACTTACATAGGCATGTTATTTGGTAAAGAGAGGGGGATTACTTCACACACAGCTTCTAGTAGTTTTACATATTCAGAGAAATATCATAAGGAAAATCCTCCAGAAGATATTGGCTTATTATAGGAGATGATATGGGAATAGATATTAAAGTTGCATTATTCAATGCAAGAACATTTGACGATGTTTTGACAATAGCAGAAAAAGCAGAGGGTCATAAAGGTTGGATACTTAGGAGCCCTTATGTTACAGCTCAGGGGTATTCAGGATCTTTGCAGGAACATGAGCTTGCAAATAAAGTAAAAGAACTAATCATGAGAAGAAGAGATCTTCCTTGGACAGAAGAAATTAGGGAAACTGGAAGGTCATTAGGGAGGGAAATTAAAAGGATTTATGGGGAATCCTTTAAACATAATGGATATTTTGCAAATAAGTATTTTAAAGAGTTTACAAGCCAATTATTCGAAAGTGAAAATATAGAATTTATTGGTGATGGTGTTTTTGACCACTGTGTCAACAAATATTTAAGTGTTAAAAGGTTCTTTTTGTCTGATGGAAGAGGTGTTGATGAAGAGGAATGGTTAAATACTGACCGCGAGCATGTAAATCCAGTAAAAGCTTATCATGGTATTTCTGGACACCCCAATGGCCCAATTCCAGATACTGCTTATGTGGAAATTACCGATCATCCCACGGATCATGTTGATGGGCCTTTTCATCCCTCATCAATGGTATGTAGGGTTTTTGAAGAAAGGATACACACAAAAGTTTCTACCCTCATGAAGTGTATACAAACATTTGAAGATTTTTTGTCCATTACAAGAAATGCTTCTATAAAGATGTCAATTTTAGGCTCAAGGTATGTTGAAGTTAGAGGTTGTGATGATTTCACTTACTTGGGCACTTTAGAAAAAAAAGTTACTGAGTTGCTAACTTTAGATGGCGCTTCACTAATTCGAGAAGAAGTTGCAGAGGATTTGGCAAATCTTAGAAGAGAATATTCTGAATTAGAATCTAATTGTGATAACTTATTCACTCTTGGGTGTCTAAAGATTAGATTTGTATTCATGACTATCTTTGGAAGATATTTATTTAGTCCCTCCTAGAAAAGAGGGACTTTAGATTGTTTTAATTGTTTTCTAATGCATTTCCTCTTTGCTCCATACCTTGGTTAACCGCTCTCTCAATTTCACTAATATCTTGAATGACATTAACAGTTGCATTAGCTGCTCTCGTAATTTGTTGATGAGTTCCATCTTCAACTACTTGCGCTACAAATCCCAAAATAGCATCAGTTCCAACTTTTGCTGCTGAAGCAACTGCTTGTGGAGAGGTTGCATCAGCTGCCACATGAGCGGAGTGTTCGGCTACGGCTTTAGTTGTAGAAACAGCAGATGATACAGCATCTTTAGCTACAGTTTCTACGCGCCTTACAAAGTCAACTACTTCAGCATGTGCATTTATTTCAGGAGCATTATCCCAGTCAAATTCAACATTAGCCTGGGCTGGATTATTTACTGCTGCCATATTTTACCTCTTTTGGTTAAAAGTTAATAAGGAATGGATATTAATACAGATTAATTAAATTTTTTAAAAACAAAAAATAAATTAAATTATTTACTTGATAATTAACTACGGAAGCAAGGCTTTAGCTAGTAAAAAAATCTTAGCAGTTCAAGAGTAACTTTTTTCCTTTTCTGATATATTCTTTAGTTTTTTTTCGCTCTAGAATAGCTTCTTTAGAATAAAAACCATGTTTTGTTACAGCTCTTTTTTGGTTTAATTTACCTTTATGTGTTTTAGCTCCAGTACTCTTGCCTCCATGGAGCCGGCATTTTCTATTTTTCATAGCTGGCTGCCTGCAAAGTTTGCCTGTTCTTTTTGATTTTGCATTGCAGAGGACAAGGGGTATTTCCTTATTTTTTATTACCATCCCTAGCTCCATTAATATTGCCAACAATAGCTTTTCCTCCATCGTTTACATGAGTAACAAACACTTGCTGTTGTCCTTTGTTTCGGTACTTCATTAATGTTGTAAGTGTCTCTTGTGACAACCTGAGAAGTTTAGTTGCCATATTAACTTGAGAATTTGAAATATCGACACTATTAGAACAATTTGCTTTATTTAATCTATTTAGGCCTTGATCATGTAGGATTAGAAACTGTTGTATTAAAGAAAATTCCACCTGATCTTTTGGCTTAAATTCTCTAAGAGCATTCAAAAGAAATTTATATGCTTCTTCCTCGTCAGTTTGGCTCAATGCTAGCCTAGTTCTAAGAATAGCGAGAAAAGCTAATGAAGAATCATTTATGTTAGTCATTTTGCAAAGCGCATCAATAAATATAGCTTTTTCTTCAGGGCAGCTTTGCAAGTCAAACTTTTTGCCATTGATAGAGGTTTCAGTTAAGTGCCCATCTTTTATTTTAAAGCTAAGTTGAGGAATCTGCATTGATTCTCCTTTAGAAATTTCTTTCATAAATAATACCTAAAAGTAAATAATTTAATATTATTAGATAATATATTTTAAAGTATTAAAAAATCAATTATCTTGAATTTCTTTTAATTTCGTTTATAATATCTATGTTAAAAACTGAAATTAATAGTAAATAAAAAATGACTTCTAATTTAAATTTAAAAGCGCCTGAATATTTTCATAGGAATTATAAAAAAGATCTTCCTGAGCTAGAAGCTAATAGTAGCTTTGCTTTTCAAGCTCAACGAGTTGTTTTAGTAGCTCTTCCATTTATTAGTCTATATAAACCCTTTGGAAAAACTTTAGCAATTGGAACAAGTGCAGCTAGAACACTTACTTGTGGAGTAGAGCTATTATCTGCAATTAAGAAAGGAGATACCTACAACATTGGCAAATCTTTTCTAAATACAACCTTAGCAATTTCTTCAATTGCAGGAACAATTCTTTTTCATCCGCTTGGAATGTTAATTACTACAGGACATGACTTAACTTTAAATGGATATCATCTTTATCAAGCGGTTGTTGATGGAAATAAAGACAAAGCAATTCAAGAAACACTTCAACTAGCTAATAACATTTTCTATTTATTGACTATGACCCATGGATCTTTAGAATATCAAGTTCTTTCACTTGCTTGCCAAGTCATCTTAGGCAGCTACAGTTCGCTTAATGAATTTAAAGAAGGCAACTATCTTGAGTCTGCTGGACACGCTTTAATGGCAGCAATGCGTATAAATCAAGCCATTCCACAAGTACGAGCTTTACAAAGAAAATGGGAGTTAGACACCTTGCTTAAGAAAATGCAAAAACAAGAAAATATCGCTTTTAATAAAAATCTTCCAGTTTTGTGTGCTGTAGGGACAAGTTCCTCATCTAATGTTTCAATACTAGAAAGTAAAAGTGCTTTAACTGAAAAAAATCAAAATAACGAATCATTATCTGAAATTTTATTAAAATATGGAAATAATGAATATAAATGCTCCCCTTTACATTATGCAGTTATAAAAAAAGATTATAATGCAGCAATCTTACTAATTGAAAATGGGTTTAGTGTTGATTCTATTAGCTTTTTTATAATGGGACAACATAACCCACTTCAATTTAAACCAAGCGTTGCAGTCTCTCCTTTAGAATTAATTTTCATGAAAGAAAAAGACTTTCATACCACTGCTAATAAGGTAATTAAAGGCCTTACATATAAATTAGAAAAACAAAGTGAATATGAAAATGAAGATTTTTATGAATTGCAAAACTTAATTATAGCCATTGCCTCAAGAACAAAACATCCGCAAAGATTTTTTCAACCATATGGAGGCCCTAACAGCATTATGAAATTAATGCAAAAGTTAAAATGGTATGATATTTTAAAAGACTTAATTTCTTATAAAAAATGGAATGGTGATTCTCCTTATCCATTAGGGGCTATAGATCCTTTTTTAGAAATTGAATATAAAACTAAAAGAGAGGAAAACTTTCTCAAGTTTTGCATAAAAATAAACCCAAAATTTATCTACGATATTAGAGCGATAAAGCAATCAATTAAGTTTTGCATTTATGAAAGCATTTGTAATAGAAGTCATTCTACAGAACGAATAGAAACACTTTTAAATCTTGGCGGACCTGTTATGAAATCCATGTTTAAAAAATATTTAAATACTTCTGATTTAAAAAATAATTTATTTCTATATGTTGGCAGTTTTCAAGAGACTAAAGTAACATCTAAAATTGTAGATTTATTAAAAAGTTTGAATAATTAAGAGATTTATTTCCTGTTTATCCCTAAATAAACCCAGTTTCTTAGATTAGTTCCTAATTTAAACGCATCTCCAGGACTTTTTTCTTCTGGAGGCATCCATACTTTTAAGTTTTGAAAATTTTTATACCACCATTGAAAGGCATTAACACCTGCTTGATCATAATCTAAAGAATAAAGAATGAGGGGGCATTTTTGTAATTCCATAAAAAGATTCTTATCTGGCTTTTTAGAAGCTCCTCCTAATGCAATGCAAGAGCAAAAATCGGAAGCAAATTGTTGAAGCAGCATTGCATCAAATTCTGATTCTAACAAAACTACAGGTCGATGCATATCTCCATAAATAGATAGTTTTTGATAGCTACCAGGAACTTCGACATATTTTGCTAATTTCTTATCAGGCTGATTAGTGTCGGTTCTAATCTTTAGTTTTAAAGGTAGAAAATTGAAAAATGTTGGAATTAAATGACCTCTAGGTATCCAAAGCTTCCCTTCTTTTTTTAAGCCCCATTCTTGAGGGGAAATCCATAAGTCTTTTTCCACCCAACCTAAAGAATATTTTTTAATAGAATCAAGAGAAAGGCCTCTTTTTAAAAGAGTCTCAATGCATTTATCTGAAACAAGAAGGCTATTATGAGCTTCTACAATCAGTTTATCAGCTTGGCTTATCCATTGGACAGAAGGCTCAATAGGGGATAAGGATATGCTAGAAGAGCTTTTTCTGTTGTCTTGCTTATTTGGGAGTTTACTAGCTTTTGATTTAGCTTCTTTAAAACTAACCCCTTCAAAGTCTCTATAAAACTGAATTAGATCTCCAGATTTCCTACATTGACGACAGTAGTATCGGTTTTGGTCAACCCATACAATAAATCTATCATTTCCTCCACATCCTGGGCATGGAGAGTGATATTCACCTCCTTTTGAGTTAGAAACTTTGTTAGCTTCGATTCCTTTATTACGTAATATGTCTAGTATTGTCATAGAAGGTTGTCAATGGTGTTCTTTAGTATAAGCTGTTAATATTCAATAAAGTGTCCATGTGTCTATGGTGGATGCTTATAAAAAGCACATTAAAAATTTTTTACCAAGAAAATAAGAAATTTTTTAAAGAAACTTTTTTGGGAAGACACCTTTGACACTTAGACACTTTATTAATAATCAATGAGTTATAAATAAAAATTACATAGTCACAAAGAGCTATCTTCCTAGACATCTTCCTCCCAAACTTTTGAAGTGCTTTTTGTTGCAATTTCAAATTCTTTTCGGCATTTATCTAAAGAGGGGAAGTAATAGCGATTCCCTCTGTCAGCTCTAGTAGTTCCTTTTTTTGAATAAACGCTTGGAATAAACTTTTTAATACTTTTCCCAAGTACACTTTTATCTTCTCTTTTTAAACCTTCTTCATCGCAAAAATCCCGGTAGTTTTTTTGTATTTCCTTTGTTCTAATCTCACTCTCAAACTTCCAGACGCTTTCATCTAAAATAAAATTTTGTGCTCCATGCTTTAACATCTCAAAAACGAAGATATCAGCCGAAGAACCGCTTTTCTTTTTCATGTCAAAGCCAGAATCATTTAATGGCATGTCCCTTGGGTCAAAATTAGATAAGTCTTCATTTTGCAAATCATATAATAAGGCTTCATAGCCTCCTTGTTTTAGTTGATAAACAACTTTTCCGAAATAAGCTCCATCTTCTTTATGTTCAGAAGATACGTTCAAGCAAAAAAACCTTCTGTCATCCCAGTCTATTGGAACGGCTGAATCTTCGTTGCTGCAAATAATTAAATGACGATAATTATCAATCTGAAAGCCATCTTTACCTTTAGCTTCTATAAAAATTGTAGGGTCAGTAATCAGAGCCTTAAGTGCTCCTACCTCTTTTTTTGATCCATCCCACAAGGCTTCGTTTGCAAAAATTAAATATGCATATTGGAGATGAGCATTGAATTTTCCACATACTTGATCAAGGCTAGTCAGAGTAAGAAAGTGCTGGCCAAATAGTTTTCCAAAGTGTTCAACAAAAACATTTTTTCCTGTGCCTTGCTTGCCTCGTAATACCAAGGCGGTTCCTAGCACTTTAGGCTTTTGAATGATTGAAGCCATCCATTTTCTGACATAATTGTAATGTGCATCATTGCCATTGCAGATATTACAATAAACATGCTCCCAATACAGATTGCAATTACCTTGTTTAGGGAGAACTGTATGCCCTTTAAAGAGATTGTATTGGTTGCCATAGTGACCCTGTCTAGTAGGGTCAAAGACAATGCCTTCTTTATATGTTCTTCTATTAGGATGATTCATCCAAAAAGGGAATTTTTTTATTGGTTTTTTAGAGTCTCCGCTAGGAATAAAAAAGTCATTAGAATGCAATACTTCTAGAGAATTCTTTTTATCAAAAATGACCTTATTTTTCTTTTCAATTAGGATATAGGTAGACGAGCTATGTACAACTGCATATTTTTTGTTAAATTCTTCTATAACTTGATCTTCAATTGATAAAGCTTCTTTTTTAAACTGTTCTGATCTTTCTTTTGCTAGCCTTTTTAAACTTTCATCATGATTATTTAAATCATTTGTATTACTATGCTTCATATAATCTTTCCTATAGATTTACGGCACCTAACTAGGTGCCTTTATTATTCTTCAGCACTTTTATGAGTGCTGATTAATCGTTTTTTGATATATTTGATTTTATCAATCTTTTTGTTTCGTAAGCCTGGCATTAGTCAGGCTTTCTTTATTATTTATAGTTCCGCTAGGCCCGTAGGCTTTTTTGAGCCTTTCTTCATTAAGAGCGACAAGCTCCTTTAGCATGCCGTTTAATACTTCTCTTGTTGTCATTGTTGAAACTCCTCTTTTAGTAACTTGAAAAGAGCCCTAGTAGGGGCGCTAAATATTCTTGTTTTAATTTTATTAAAGTCTTGGTAAGGCCCTTTTAATTGAAGAGCCTGCCAAGTTGAGTTAGCTATAAAAATTATTGATAGGCCGAAAAGCTTAGCCATTGATTTTACCTTCTTCTTCAATCCAAGATAGGTAGTCTCCAAGAGAAATTAAAATTTTCCTACCAATCCTTCTGGTACACTTCGTGGCAAAATTCTTTTTGTTGTAAAAAATGTACCACCTGATTGAAGTCTTTGTTGGAAAGCTAAATTTCTCTGTAAACTCTTTAACTGTAAGATATGTGTTATCTACGGCTGTCATAAGCAAAACTCCTTTTAAATTAATTAATAGGAGCTTTAAAATACTATCGTAGAACTTTTTGGTAAAACATTTTTTTTAAAATAGGAGTTTACGCCCCATAGATGTCCCTTTCATTGGGAGGGTATATAATTATGTCTTTTATAATGAGACACTTATCGGTAAATCTTCTTAGGATTATTAATCCCTTGTTGCTAATTTTAGCTATGTTTTGTATGTTACTTTCTTTTATTGTGAGTTCTTAAATGGCAAATATAGAAAAAAGAATAACTTCCTTGGGAAAAGTAACATATAGAGCTAAAATCAGACTGAAGGGGCATCCCCAACTTTCAGCAACCTTCCCTAATAAATCAAAAGCTAAAGAATGGGTGCAACTTACAGAAGCGGCTATAAAAGAGGGGAGATATTTTAAAACAATTGAGTCCAAAAAGCATACTTTTTCGGAATTATTAGATAGATATCTTCGAGATGTTTTACCGCTAAAGCCTAAAAGCTATAACAAGCAAAAAGCGCAAATTCTATGGTGGAAAAATCAATTAGGTAGCTATCTGCTAGCTGATATCACTCCGGCAATGATTGCGGAAAAAAGAGATTTGCTGCTTTCAGGAATAACAGTACGCGGAAAAAAAAGATCAAATAGTACTACGGTTCGATATATGGCAGTTCTTTCTCATGTCTTTACAGTGGCTGTACGAGAATGGGGATGGCTAAATGACTCACCAATGAGAAAAGTGACCAGACCTAAAGAATCTCGAGGAAGGGTTAGGTTTTTAGATGAAGATGAAAGAGTTAGGCTATTAGAAGCATGTAAAGAAAGCAAAAATCCTTATCTTTATGCAATTGTAATTTTAGGAATTAGTACTGGTATGCGTAAATCAGAAATTTTAGGTCTTAAATGGGAAAACATAGACTTTAACTCTAACCGTATTATTTTACATGAGACTAAAAATTCAGAAAGAAGAGTTGTACCTCTTGTGGGTCTAGCTAAGGCTCTTTTAGAAGAAATATTTAAATCTAGAAAACTCGATGCTTTTTTAGTCTTTTCAGGGAAGAAGCCTAATAAATCCATTGAAATAAGAGGGGCTTGGGGAGGTGCTCTAAAAAAAGCAAATATAAAAAATTTTGTTTTTCATGATTTAAGGCATACTGCGGCAAGTTATCTTGCAATGAATAAAGCTACTTTAGGTGAAATAGCAGAAATTTTAGGACATAAGACCTTATCTATGGTAAAAAGATATGCTCACTTATCCGAGTCACATTCAATAAAAGTAGTTTCTTCAATGAATGAAAAAATTTTTGGAAGTTAAGGGAAAACAATAATGAACGATTTAAAAGACCAGCCACTTTGTGAGAGTCAATTTCAAGTAGAATTTCAAAAAACTTGTAGCTTAATAGATGAGTTTTGGGAAAATGTAAA
>PFAC01000013.1:0-3411 GCA_002773835.1 Chlamydiae bacterium CG10_big_fil_rev_8_21_14_0_10_35_9
CTGAAAAGGGTGGCCTTTTTTGCGAAAAAATCTTTGGACCTACCAGAGATTGGGAATGCGCTTGCGGTAAATATAAAAAAATTAAGCACAAAGGAATCGTTTGTGATCGCTGTGGTGTAGAGGTAACCCTATCAAAGGTTAGACGCGAGAGAATGGCACACATTGATCTAGCGGTACCTGTTGTTCATATTTGGTTTTTCAAAACAATGCCTTCAAGGATCGGCAACATTTTGGGAATGTCCACTGCTGATTTAGAAAGAGTTATCTACTATGAAGAGTATGTAGTTACTGATCCAGGTAGGACTGACTTAGAAAAGAAGCAGTTGTTAAACGATAATGAACATCGCGAGGCTTTAGAAAAATGGGGTCCAGATTCATTTACAGTTAAAATGGGTGGGGAAGCTATTTATGAACTTTTAGCTACAGAAGATTTGTCATCTCTAGTTTTAGAACTTAAGGAAAAACTTCGTAAAACAAAGTCTATGCAAGCTAGAATGAAGCTAGCTAAAAGGCTAAAAATTGTTGAAAGTTTTGGCGGTTCATCTAATAAGCCTGAATGGATGGTTTTATCGGCAGTTCCTGTCATTCCACCCGATTTAAGGCCTTTAGTTCCATTAGATGGTGGAAGGTTTGCTACTTCAGATTTGAACGATTTGTATAGAAGGGTAATAAATAGAAACAATCGTCTAAAGGCTATTTTAAAACTTAAGACTCCAGATGTCATTATCCGAAATGAAAAGAGAATGCTGCAAGAATCTGTAGATGCTCTTTTTGATAATGGTAGACATGGCCACCCAGTAATGGGAGCTGGAAACAGGCCTCTAAAATCTTTATCTGAAATGCTAAAAGGTAAGCACGGAAGGTTTAGACAAAACCTTTTAGGTAAGAGGGTTGATTACTCCGGCCGTTCAGTTATTGTTGTAGGACCCGAGCTGAAATTTAATCAATGCGGTCTTCCTAAACAGATGGCTTTAGAACTTTTTGAACCATTCATTGTTAAGCGCCTTAAAGATCAAGGGTATGTCTACACTATCCGATCGGCTAAAAAAATGATTCAAAAACAGTCACCTGAAGTTTGGGATGTTTTAGAAGAAATTATTAAAGGCCATCCCGTCTTGCTGAACAGGGCGCCGACATTGCATAGATTAGGGATTCAAGCATTTGAGCCTATTCTTATAGAAGGTAAGGCTATTAGGGTTCACCCACTGGTAACTCCTGCATTTAACGCGGACTTTGACGGTGACCAGATGGCTGTTCACGTGCCATTATCTATTGAAGCTCAAGTAGAAGCTAAGCTTCTTATGATGGCTCCTGATAATATTTTCTTGCCGTCTTCAGGTAAACCAGTAGCTGTTCCTTCTCAAGATATGATTTTAGGGCTTTACTACTTGATGCATGATCCTCTTTATGATCCTAAAGATCGAAATGGTGCGACTAAAGTCTTTAGTAGCACTGATGAGGTGCTATTAGCTTTAAGTGCTAGTGGTAGTTATAACTGGTATAAAAAAGACGAAGAAGGCAGAAGAGATCACTTAGGAAGGGGACTTCATATTCATGAGAAGATTAAGGTCAGAATTGAAGGAGCTATTATTGAAACTACCCCTGGTAGGGTTATTTTTAATACTATCGTTCCTAAAAGGATGGGCTTCCAGAATTATGCCCTTCGTAAGAAGAGGCTTTCTCAGCTTGTTTTAGAGTGTTATAAAAAAGAAGGCTTGGAGCAAACGGTGCGCTTCTTGGATGACATGAAAAACTTGGGATTTGCTGAAGCTACTAAAGCTTCCTTATCTATGGGGGTTTGTGATGTTACAATCCCACAAGATAAAAGTGAAATTATCGAAGATGCTAATAAGCGTGTAGCTGAAGTAAAACAGCAGTACGAAGATGGTATCATCACTGAAGGGGAAAAGAAGTCTAAGATTATTAGTATTTGGACTGAAATTTCCGATCGTCTATCTGATGAGCTCTTTGAGCTTATTCAAAAAGTCAAGGATGATGAGCTTAACCCAATTTACTTAATGATGGATTCGGGTGCTAGAGGTAGTCGTTCACAGGTAAAACAGTTAGGCGGTATGAGAGGTCTTATGGCTAAGCCGTCTGGAGAGATTTTAGAGTCTCCTATTACTGCTAACTTTAGAGAGGGCTTGACAGTACTTGAGTACTTTATTTCAACTCACGGAGCTAGAAAAGGTCTTGCTGATACAGCCTTAAAGACTGCGGACTCTGGATACCTTACAAGAAGACTTGTTGACGTAGCTCAAGATGTCATCATTACAGAGCAGGATTGTGGTACTTTAAATGGCATTGAAGTTTCAGCAATTAAGCAAGGCCAAGAAGAGTTGTTACCGCTGCAAGATAGAATCTTTGGTAGAACAACTTGTGAAGATATCTTCATGCCAGGCGATAGCACGAAAAAACTTGCCAATGCATCTGATGTTATTACCAGCCAACAGGCTGAGCAAATCGATGATGCAGGTATTGATGTAGTAAAAATTAGATCGGCACTTACTTGTGAAAGCCGAAGAGGCATTTGTGCAAAATGTTATGGCCTAAACCTTGCTACAGGATCCTTAGTAGGAGAAGGGCAGGCAATTGGTATTATTGCTGCTCAGTCTATCGGTGAACCAGGAACACAGCTAACAATGAGAACGTTCCACTTGGGTGGTATTGCATCTGCTGCATTATCTCCTGAACTTGTTGTTGATAGTGATGGTGTCTTAGTTTATATGGATCTTAGAGTTGTTAAAAATGAAGAAAACAACTGGCTTGCACTTAATAAGAATGGATCTCTTTGCATTGTAAGGGATGAAGGTAGAAGTTTAGAAGAATATAAAAAACTTCTAAGCACAAAATCTATTGAGCCATTGCAAGTTTTCCATATTGAGCTTGGTACTAAGATTCTGTTTGAAGATGGAGCAAAAGTAGAAGCTAAGGAAAAGATTGCTGAGTGGGAACAACACAGCAGTCCGATTATTTGTGAAAGACCTGGGTTTGTTAAATATGGTGACTTAGTGGAAGGTATTTCTACTATGAAGGAAGTAAATAAACAAACAGGGCAAACAGAACTTATAGTCAAGCAGCACAGAGGTGAGCTTCATCCTCAAATATCTATTTATAGTGATAAAGATTACTCTGAGCTGGTAGGTACTTATGCTATACCTTCTGGTGCTATTATATCAGTAAAAGAAGGCCAAAAAGTTAAGGCCGGTATGGTATTAGCTAAGCTGCCACGTGGTGCTATTAAAACGAAGGATATTACAGGTGGTCTTCCTAGAGTAGCTGAGCTTTTTGAAGCAAGAAAACCAAAAGATGCAGCTGAAATAGCGAAACTTGATGGTATAGTGGACTTCAGAGGCGTGCAAAAGAGCAAGCGAATTGTTGTTGTGCGAGATGAAACAACAGGTATGGAAG
>PFAC01000013.1:3499-3778 GCA_002773835.1 Chlamydiae bacterium CG10_big_fil_rev_8_21_14_0_10_35_9
TTGAAATTATTGTGCGTCAGATGCTTCAAAAAGTACGCATCACTGATCCTGGTGATACTACTTTCTTATATGGTGAAGACGTAGATAAAAAGAAATTTCATGAGATAAACCGCAGGACAATGGAAGAGGGTGGAAAACCTGCTCAAGCAGCTCCTGTATTGTTAGGTATCACAAAAGCATCACTTGGAACTGAATCATTTATTTCAGCAGCCTCTTTCCAAGAGACAACAAGAGTGCTTACTGAAGCCTCCAGTGAAGGTAAGACTGACTTTATGTTGG
>PFAC01000013.1:3849-20556 GCA_002773835.1 Chlamydiae bacterium CG10_big_fil_rev_8_21_14_0_10_35_9
AAAAAATTTATTGATAGAGAGCTAGAAGAAAAGCTTGAGTTTTCATTTGATGAAGAAGAAGCTGTAGTTCAATAATCTTATCTTTATTCAGCTAACAAAAAAAACACTATTCTAATTCTTTAGAATAGTGTTTTTTTTTGAAATTATTCTTTCTGACTATTTTCTGCTCTTAAAAAAAGCAATTTACTAAAAATATTTTTTACATATATAAATGTGAAAAATATTTTTTTGTTATAAATAAATAATTATTTAAGTAATTAATAACAATTAATTTAATGGATTTTAAATTAATTGTTGTTGTATAATATATATTATATTAATTAATAACAATAAATAATAAATTATTTAGGTATAATATTATGAGTTTTTCACTTACAAGTAAATCAAGGTCGAATCCGCTTTGCGCTCCTTACTATCATGCGTTTGACTTGAGAAGAAATACACAATCTTCCTCAAAAGTAGTTGTAGTTTCTAGACAAACTTTAGATAAATATGGAAGGGAAGTAGCTGGTTATGATTTAAAACTTCAAGAAAGATCTTTATGGGGAAAAGTTTCTAAAGCAGTAAAATCTGGCTTTTGGATGGTGCCAGTTGTTGGTCATGTAGCTTATGGGCTTTTCAAAGCCGGTGAAAAGGTAGGCCTTTCAGGCAAGCTAAATATTTCAAAGCTAGATCAGCAAAGAAGAACCTATCATTTAACAGAGTTTATGGCAGATAGCAACTACGAGCCACTTCTTTTAGCTGCAAGAAATTATAAGTTACAGCAAGCTAAAGAATTATATGTAAGTGAAAGACATAGAGATGAGATTCAAAGTTTTGATGATTTAAGACAGTATTTATTAGACAAATTTGATCGAATCGTATCCCCGGATGAATTTGATGAAGCTTATCAGAAACTGTTTAGTGATTATCCAGAAGTTCAATTTACTATGGATGACTTACATAGTATAGTAGATTTTAAAAAATTTGAAATTTTTCGCCCAGCTGACTTAATGGCTATTAAAGAGCACATGGCGTCAGAATTAGAAAATGAATTATCTATAAGAGGTGTATTAGGGCAATTACGTGTGATATCTAGTCAGTCTAGGGGATTCCTTGAGGATTTAAATGGCATTTTTTCTGCACGTGATAGAGCAATAGATAGAGTCTACAGACAAAAAGAAAGAGCTTTGAAAAAAAATGATAAGAGTAATGATCAAATTGAAGCAGAATTTAATAAAAAAATTGAGAAGGCATTGAGTGAATTTGAAAGAGAAATTGCTTTAATCGTCATAGCTCAAAGATATGAATATAATACTCTATCAACAGTAAGAAGAAAAGCCCTTTGCGATATTAAGCTAGATATGAGTAACAATTTAGAAGATGGTAATATATCGGAATTAGAAAGTGGTCATGTCCAGTTAATTTTATCTAGGCTTGAGTATTTAGCTATTCCGCATACATTAAATCCTGATAGTTCAATGGAAGAAGTGCTTTCTTGGTTCCATCAAAGTATTATGCATTCTCAAGGCTTTCATGAAGCAAAAACCCTTAGAATGGTTTTAAATCAAATGACGTTAAAAAGCTCAGTGTATTCGGAAATACTAGAGGAAGTTCAATTACACGAAAAAGCTCTAGGAAAGAATCTAGATTTACCTGAAGAAGAACGTGGAGCTTTAGATGAAGAAACAAGAAATTTACAAATTGCTTTAGACAATTATAGAAGGTTTTTAAGTGGTTATGAAAAAATCTTCAATGATCCTGAAGCATCAAAACATTCGGAAAATTATATCTTGTCTACCTTGAATCAACCTTTTCAAGAATTAATTGCAAAAGCTTCTAGAATGATGTCAGATTTTCAAATGGTAAACAGAGTGGCAAATCAATTATTTAAACAATTTGGAAAAAACCTTCTTAATGCTAAGGCTTTCATTGATTTAGCTGATAAACACATTAGACATATTTTAGGTGATCAAAGGCTACTTTCTTCAAATGTATATAAACCTTACATACATTCTGTTTATAAAGAGCATGTTTCAAGCATGAGCAATGGTAAGCCAAGATTTGCTTCTAACGCTGCTGTTTCTGCGCCTACAGCTGGAGTTTTTAAACCTTTCTCAGGCTCTCCTGCTAAAAGTGCGCTAAAAAAACAAGGCAGCCCTATTCATCCTAGAAGAAGGGTTTCGTTTAGCGGTATTCCGGGAGTGGAGACTAGAAGTAGTTCTGAACCAGTTTTAGCTAAGCCTAGACCTGCAGCTCCTGCAGCAGAACCAATAATAAGTAAAAAGAAGAAAACTGTTTCGTTTGCTTAAATGATTTAGACCGGGCTTTTATAGTTTATAAAAGCCCTTTTAGATAATTTTTTTAAGCTGGCTTAAAAACTATGCCAGCTTTTTCTCTATAACTTTTTCTAATTTTACAATATCTTCTGCGAACTTCCTAATTCCTTCAGCAAGTTTTTCTGTAGCCATGGGATCTTCATTAAGCTGATAACGAAATGCTTTTTCATCTACATGAATTTTTTCCATATCTGATTGTTTAGCTGATTTTGGGTCTAATTTTTTCTCTACTGGGTCTTCAGACGTTTTTAGCTCTTCTAAAAGCTCCGGTGAAATAGTAAGAAAATCACAGCCAGCAAGAGCTAAAATCTGTTCTTTATTTCTAAAAGATGCTCCCATGATAACTGTATTGTAACCATGTTTTTTATAATAGTTATAGATCTTACGTACTGACTTCACACCCGGATCTTCATCTGGTGGATAGCTTTCTTTACCTTCTTTTTTCTTATACCAATCAAGGATTCTGCCAACAAAGGGAGAAATTAAAGTAGCTTTTACTTCAGCACATGCTATTGCCTGAATCAAAGAAAACATCAAAGTCATATTGCAATGGATATTGTCTTTTTCAAGCTCTCTTGCGGCTAATACACCTTCCCAAGTAGATGCTAACTTTATTAAAATCCTTTTGCGGTCGATGCCTTCATTTTCATAAAGGGCTATTAGGTGTCTTGCTTTATTGATTGATCCTTCCACATCAAATGAAAGTCTAGCGTCAACCTCTGTAGATACTCTTCCCGGGATGCGACTTAATGTTTCTATTCCAAAATTTACAAATGTTTTATCTAAAGCAGTTTCGAGTTGAGTTTCTTTAGAGTTGCTATTTTTTTTAGCAAAAGCAACAGCATCATCTACAAGCTTTGCATATTTTTCTTCCTGGGATGCCTTAAAGATCAAAGAGGGATTTGTAGTAGCATCTGTTGGGTGATATTTTTCAATTGCTTGAAAATCTCCAGTATCTGCGACTACTGTAGTGAATTCTTTAAGCTGATCTAGCTGGTTTTTCATAAAATTCCTATCTTTTAAAAATTTCAAATAGGGGAATGGAAACAATAGAGTTTCTTGTTTGATGTCTTTTGGCGTAGATCTTAGTAAAATTCCCCGGATCAATATCTAATTGACTGCTATTTAGAATAATACTTATTTCTTTGCCTTGTTGCAAGGAATTGATGAGTTTATCTGTTAAGGGTTCCGAGATTTGAAGCCTTTGTCCACCTTTTAATAAGTAGGTAGCTCCTTCATAGGACGTTCCATCGATAGTAAAGGTTAGCAAGATAGGCTTGTTGTTTTCTTGTATTAATGCTTCGTGCAGCAGGTTAATAAAAGCTTTTGTTTCATTCTGATAACAGACTAGTTCGAGTTCCAGGTCGCAATACTTATCTGGATGATAGACAAATCTAGAAGAGCGGTATTGCACTTCTTGAGAGTCTATTTGTGATAAATGCCAGTTTGACTTAGTTGCGCAAGAAGTAATGAGTAAAAGTAGAAAAATGTATCTCATTTCGCAGTTTGAATATCTTTTAAGATAGCGATCTGCCAATGCGTTCCCAGTTCGTTAAAATCCTTAGTAATCATTTTCTGCAGTATATTGAACTGTTTTTGTTTGTCTTTTTTATTTTCTAGAGCTTGAAATGAAGAGATGGTTTTCTTAAGTTTCTCTTTCTTTTCCACGTTTTGTATAACACTGAGAAGGTTGTCTGTAAAAGTAAAACTTTGAAAGGTCTTAATGAAAATGCTATACATATCAATAAATCCTTTGCTTTCCATAGCTCCCGTTAGAACATAAGCCTTATTATTTTTTACAAGAATTGCCTGTAGCATTTTCACTTGCCCAAACTTGGTCTTTTTCGTTATTTCTAATAATCTTGATGGACCTGCTTTAGTAGGAAGCTTGCCTAAATCTCTATAGGAAGTAGTCCTATCATTTTGATAAATTTTTTTTACCTCTTTCATGTAGTTCTCTAAGGACAAGGATACTTCTTCTGTTGCTAGATTAATAGAAGGCTTGAATTTAAAAGTACTTTTACCAATGAAGCCAATTTCAACAGATTCAGATAAAAGGTCGGGATTGGCTACCTTCCACCCCTTGGGCGGCTTAAAAAAATAATATGCATCAGAAAAACCATAGGAACATAAGCAGCAGAAAATAAGAAAAACTCTAGTTAGCATGAGAATTATTACCGCTATTGTCATCGGTGCTATTAGGAATTAAAATGGCTGCAGTAGCTATGACAATCGCCATTCCAGTTCCCCAGACAACCATTGAAAGCGCTGTTGCATCGAATGAACCTTCTGCAGCTGCACTTGCTTGGCTTTTAGTAGTGCGGCTGGTAGTTTGTGCTTGGAGCGGCTCTACAATTAGGGCAAGAAGCATGAGATAAAATATTGCTTTTTTCACAAGTTCATCCTTTTTTTTGAGTTATCTCACAATAAGCTCAATTACTTCAATTATTCAGTACTGAACAATTACAACTTTATCGTTATTATCCTTTGAAATTACAACGGCAGCTATAATTCCAATGGTGACCAAAAAAGCAGCGCCAAAAACAGCCCATACTATGACAGCAGTATTTGTTCCATCTCGACAAGCTTTACCTACTGGCGCCTCTTCTGAAGTGCTTTGTTGGGAAAAAGCCTGAAATGGAAGTGTCAAGATAAGCAAATAAGGTACTATTCCCTTCATCTTATTGACGAGGTGGAGGCCCCTTTCTTTAGGAAGGGGAGGAAACCTCGCTCCTTTTGTTTAAATTTAAAAAGTGCCGGAATAATTGGATGCTAAAAAAGAACATCCCTCGTTCCGGCCCGAGTAATGCGTATTAACTGTTATTGGAGTAGACAGTTAAATCCGACCTCCCCTCGAGGAGCTAAAACAGGTTTTTTCCTGCGAGTCACTGAGTCTTTCAACTCTGTTTAAATCAAGCAGCACAGAGCAACGGACTGGGATGGCATCCATAGGTGTGTTGACTAATATCTCTGTCTTAACGTCTACTAACATTAAAAATTCTCCTTTGTTAGTCCTCTGGTCAACTAGTTGCCCTTGCAGGTCACCCTACAAGCCCCTTCCTTCAGGGAGGGGGAATTGACACTCATCCTAGTTTAGTGCGGCTCTTCTAAGTGAGAAAAGCCGCTTAATTATATTAGTTATGTGAAAATGTTGTAGGGCTTTCAGTTGCACTTGCAGCAATAATTCCACTGACAGTTCCTAAAACAGCTAATGAAGCAAGTCCGATGCCCCAAGCCCAATCTGATGAGCCTGTTGTTGCACCACTTCTTGCAGCTTGCCCGCCTTGTTGTGCTTGAAGCTGTACATTTGAAAAGCAAAGTGCAAAAAGCATCAATGCCATCGATAATTTTTTCATGGGATTCTCCTGGGTTATTGTTATAGTATTCACTACCTTTCCCTATTAAGAAGGAAACACATGATATAAATATTTTTCTATATTTTTTCTATTAATTATTGTTATGAATGAGTTCAAATATTTGATTTCAAAAAAGATAAGAAAAAGTAATTTTTTTTGTTTTCTTAAAAAAACTCCTGAAAAATTCGAAACTCATGTATGCTTTCATCAGTTTACAACTGTGTAGGGGAGTCAAATGCAAGATAAGAAACTTGATACCGGCAAAAGTAAAATTGAAAAAATATGCGATCTTTTAAAGAAAGAAACAGTCGATCCTGCTAAGCAAGAGGCTCAGGAAATTGTTGAAAACGCCCACTTACAGTCACAAGAAATTATCAAGAAAGCCAAAGAAGATTCTGAGAAAATTATAGCAGAGGCTAAAAGACAAGGCGAAGAGCATAAAAAAGTTTTTGAAGCTTCTTTAAACTTGTCATGCAAACAAGCTCTAGATTTACTGAAACAATCTGTTGAGAAAGAGCTTTTTGATGCGAGGCTTTCTGAGGTTATCACTAAAGAGACTTCAGATGGTGAAACAGTCTCAGAAATGATTAAAAGATTTGTGAGCATGGCTGTTGAAAAAGGACTAGACGCTGACTTGAGTGTCTTGGTTCCAAAAGCATTTAAAGCTAAAGACTTAAATAAACTTCTTTTACAAGAAACATTAGAAAAACTCCGAAATCAAACCGTAGAAATAGGGGAATTCCAGGGTGGCGTTAAGCTAAAGCTTCACGACATGCAAATTACCCTTGATATTACAGATGAGGCTCTTAAAGAACTTGTCGCAAGGTATATTCGCAAAGATTTTCGAGAAATAGTTTTTAAATCTTAAAAGCACTATGAGTCGGTACTATTTTATAGGCAGCTCACTTGCTCCTTTATCATTAGACAGTGAGCCAGAAATCAGCTCTTCAGAATTCATTAGCATGCTAGATATGAATTTAACTGAGTGGGACAAAGAGAAGCTCAGGGTATTACGACTAGAAAATGACTTAATGAATTTGAAGGCTCTACTTTTAGGTGAGCCCTTAAGCCCTCATGGGAATTTTGATGAAGGAGAGCTTGAAGATATCCTCTTAGCAAAAGAGGAACTTCCTGATTTCGTTATAGAATTTTTAAATGAATATGATTCAAAAGAAGATCGAATTAAATATTTTTCTAAATTAATGAGCGATTTTTACCGAGTTTTTTCTTCTCGGTACTTAGGTTTTTTACATAAATATTTTTCATTTGAAAGAAAGCTTCGTCTTTCTTTGGTAGCCCTAAGGTCAAAATATGCCAAGTTATCCTTAGAAAAGCAGCTCCAATTTGAAGAACCAACAGATCCGTTTGTCGCTTTCTTATTAGCTCAAAAAGATAGCGAAAATCTTGAACTTGATAGTGAATTTACAGGTCTCAAGGAAATATTTAATGAAAATATCGAAAATCCTTTGCGTCTGCAAAAAGCAATTTTAGAATATCGAATGCATTTTATAGAAGAAGTGGCTGTCGAGCATCCTTTTTCTATAGATGAAATTTTAGGCTATTACATCCGTCTTTTAATAGTAGAAAACTGGCAAAAACTTAATGCCGAAGAAGGAAAAAACCAATTAGATCAACTAGTTAGAGAATAATTATGCAAAATCAAAATCTTGGAAAAGGAACTGTTTTAAAAGCACTGGGAAACCTTCTACAGGTTCGGTTTGAAGGAAATATTAGACAAGGTGAAATGTCTTTAATCAAGGTTGATGAGGATCATTTATCAGCTGAAGTAATAGAGGTCGTTGGGGATGAAGTAAAGCTTCAGGTTTTCGAAGATACGACAGGAGTCAAGTTAGGATCTTCAGTTGAGTTCCTAGGGCACTTGCTAGAAGCGGAGTTAGGTCCCGGTTTGCTAACTACTGTTTATGATGGCTTGCAGAACCCTTTAGAAAAAGTAGCCGAGAAAACTGGGCTGTATCTCAAAAGGGGAGTGTACCTTAAACCGATTGATAGAGACGTTAAGTGGGAATTTACACCTAAATGCGATGTGAATCAATCTGTACAGAAAGGTGACCTTTTAGGAACTGTTAAAGAGGGACATTTTGAACATAAAATTATGGTTCCTTTTCAACAGTACGGCTCTTACACAATTACTTGGGTTGCGAAGCAAGGCTCTTATACTGTTGAAGAAACCATAGTTAAGGCAAAAGATGAAAAAGGTAATGAAGTTTCTTTTAATATGCTTCAAAAGTGGCCTGTCAAAACCCCGTTAATTCATGGTAAGAAGGTTAAGCCTTCGGAAATGATGGATACAGGACTTAGAATTTTAGATACGCAGTTCCCTGTTTTAAAGGGGGGGACCTTTTGTTCACCTGGACCTTTTGGCGCCGGCAAAACAGTATTGCAGCACCACTTATCAAAGTATTCCTCCGTTGACATTGTGATCGTGGTTGCTTGTGGGGAAAGAGCAGGAGAAGTAGTTGAAATGTTGAAAACTTTTCCAGAGCTTACTGACGCAAGGACATCAGAGCCTTTGATGAATAGAACTGTCATCATTTGTAATACTTCCTCTATGCCTGTTGCAGCAAGGGAAGCATCCGTTTATATGGGAGCAACTATCGCTGAATATTATAGGCAAATGGGACTTGATGTATTACTGCTTGCTGATTCAACTTCGAGATGGGCACAAGCGATGAGGGAGATGTCGGGTAGGCTGGAGGAAATTCCAGGAGAAGAAGCATTCCCTGCTTATCTAGCTTCAAGAATAGCTTCATTTTATGAAAGGTCGGGTGTTATTCAGCTGCCAGATGGAAAAGAAGGTTCCCTTACAATTGGTGGTAGTGTATCACCTGCTGGCGGTAACTTTGAAGAGCCTGTCACACAATCCTCTCTTTCGGTTGTGGGTGCTTTTCATGGACTATCAAGAGCCAGATCAGATGCTAGAAGGTATCCGGCAGTTGATCCTCTTATTTCATGGTCAAAATATATCGACAATGTTGGAGAAGAGCTAAATCAGAAGTTAGAGCACTGGGCAAGCAAGGTCAAGAAGGCTTTAAAGTTCTTGGTAGATGGAGATGAAATTGGAAAAAGAATGGAAGTTGTTGGAGAAGAAGGGATTTCTATTGATGATATGATTATTTATCTAAAAGCGGAGCTATACGATATCTCTTACCTTCAACAAAATGCTTTTGATAAAGAAGATGCATTCTGTCCCTTAGAAAGGCAGGTTGAGCTTTTTCAGCTAGTTCAGGAAATTTTTGATACACATTTTGTTTTTGAATCTCATGACGAAGCTAGGTCATTTTTCTTGTTTTTGCAAAACCTCATCAAAAATACAAACTATCTTCCCTTTGAATCAAATGAATATAAAAATAACTTCCGAGAAATTAAGGAAAAAATACAAGAAGCGAGGCACTCATGAGAAAAGTTTATGATCGAATTTTAGATATTCGTGGAAACCTCATAACAGTTGCAGCAGATCGGGTTAGCTTAGGAGAGCTTGCTATTGTTGAGAAATTCAATGGACAAAAAGTTTATGCTTCTGTTTTGCGTTTTGATGATGAAATGGTGACATTGCAAGTTTTTGAAAATGCTAGAGGGATATCAACTGGAGATAAAGTAACTTTTTTAGGACATCCAATGAGAACCCCTTTTGGAAAGTCTCTTTTAGGAAGAAGGTTAAATGGGCAAGGACAACCTATTGATGGGGGACCATCCATAGTTGAAGAGGAAATTCAAATCAATGCTCCTTCTTTCAACCCAACAAAGAGAGTGGTGCCAAAAGATCTAGTCCGAACTAACATCCCCATGATTGATGTCTTTAACTGCCTTGTTAAGTCTCAAAAAATACCGATTTTTTCCGTTGCAGGAGAGCCTTACAACCCGCTTTTGATGAGAATTGCCAACCAGACAGATGCAGATGTTGTTGTAATTGGTGGAATGGGGCTTAGGTTTGATGACTACCAGGCATTTATTGACAATGCAGAAAAAGCAGGGTCGATGGAAAAAACAGTTATGTTTATCCATAGAGCAACTGATTCTCCTGTGGAATGTCTGTTAGTTCCTGATATGGCATTGGCTTGCGCTGAAAAATTTGCCTCTGAGAATAAAAACGTGCTGGTTCTTCTTACTGATATGAGTGCGTTTGCCGATTCGATTAAAGAAATATCAATAACAATGGATCAGATTCCTTCTAATAGGGGTTACCCTGGTTCTTTATATTCTGATTTAGCTTTTAGATATGAAAAGGCTGTAGATATTGAAGGTAGCGGATCTATTACATTAATTTCTGTAACTACTATGCCAGGAGGAGATGTAACCCATCCTATTCCTGACAATACTGGATATATTACCGAAGGACAGTTCTATTTACACGACGGTGTGATTGACCCATTTGGATCCTTATCAAGGCTTAAGCAACAGGTAATAGGTAAAGTGACAAGAGAAGATCACGGAGATCTTGCCAACACCATGATTAGGCTGTATGCCGATTCTAAAAAGGCGCGTGAGCGACAGTCAATGGGATTCAGACTTTCTAAGTGGGATGAAAAACTTCTCCATTACTGCAACCTGTTTGAAAATAGAATGATGAATTTGGATGTGAATATATCTTTAGAAGAAGCCCTCGACTTGGGTTGGAAAACTTTAGGTGAGTGCTTTTCTTCAGAAGAAGTAGGCATTAAGCAAAAATACGTTGATAAATACTGGCCTAAAGAAAGTTAATTTATGACACAAATTAAACTTACTAAAGCAGAGCTTAGGACCCAGCAGATCAAATTAAATCAGCTGGAAAGATATTTACCTACTTTGCAGCTTAAAAAAGCCATGCTTCAGCTAGAGATTAACCAAGCAAGCATTGAGTTGGAAAAATCTCAAAATGAACTCAATAAGCAAAAAAAAGCTGCGGAAGAGTTTAGTTCTCTTTTATCTGAGAAGGTGAGCTGTAATCCCATTTTCTTAAGTCAGGTAAAACAAGTTTATAAGGACTATGAAAACATTGCTGGTGTAGAAATACCTACTTTTCAAGGGGTTGATTTCTTAAACCCAGAGTATTTTTTATTTGAAACTCCTGTGTGGACTGACTCTGTGGTAAATAAGATTAAAAGCATGATTGGAGCAAAGGAAAAGCTAAATATTGTGCATGAAAAAAAAAGAGCACTAGAACAGGAGCTTCGAGAAGTTTCTATTCGGGTGAACCTATTTGAAAAAGTTCTTATTCCAAGGTCTAAAGAGAACATAAAGAAAATTAAAATATTTTTAGGTGACCAGCAACTGGCAGAAATCGCGCAGGCTAAAGTTGCTAAAGCAAAAATTAACGCTAAGAAAGAAGTATGATTATCAACGTTAAAAAATATCTTGTCTTTGGTTCTAAAGATGAGATGCAAAAGTTTTTCAAGGATGCACAAAAAGCCGGTTTCATAGAGTTCATTCAAAAAAAGCCAAAATCTAAAGAAGTATCTAACAACGTTAGCAACTTGCTCAATGCAATTAAAGTCTTAAAAAAACAGCCTGTGGCTGAACAGGCAACTTCTCTTCTAGACCCCCTTTCACTTGCTGTGAGAATTAATCACGACCAGACTAGTCTACATCAATTAGAAGAAGAAGTTAGGTATATAAAATCTGAAATTGCCCGCATAACTCCTTTTGGAGATTTTTCCTTAGAGAAAGTACAAGCCTTAAAAGATGAAGCAAATAGGATCATTCAGTTTTTAGCTATGAAAAGCGAAAAGGCTAAAGATACTAAACTTCCTCCTGAAGTCATTTATATTAGTTCAGCTTATGACCTGGATTACTTTATAGCGATAAACAAGGATAAAAAAAATTATCCTAATATGATTGAGATGCAAATTGATCAATCCATTAGTTCTCTTAACTATCGATTAGAGTATTGCTATAAAAAAATTCAAGAAACTGAAAAACAGTTAAAAGAAAATGCAGCTTACCTGGACTCTTTAAGAGAAGAATTAAAAAAAGAGTTAAACGCTCAGCATTTGAATGATGCTAAAAATGGTGCTGATTATGTTATGAGCTCATCTTTGTTTGCCATTCAGGCTTGGATTCCACAGAATAAGATCGAAGCTTTTAAAGGTCTGACTAAAAATTTACTGGTAGATTTTGAAGAAATCAAAGTAGAAAAAAAAGATAGAAAGCCGACTTATATGGAAAACAAGGGTTGGTCAAAGGTTGGCGAAGACCTGGTTCATATTTATGACACACCTGACGTTTCGGATAAAGACCCATCTACCTGGATTCTAGTTTTCTTTGCTATTTTTTTCGCAATGATTGTTTCAGATGCAGGTTATGGGCTTTTATATTTAGCTTTAGGTCTTTTTATCAAATTTAAATTCCCTAATTTAAAAGGAATGGGAAAAAGGTTTGTCAAACTTATTCTACTATTAGCTACCTGTTGTATTATCTGGGGAACTCTTACGGCCTCTTTTTTTGGCATGGATATTGGACCTGAAAATCCTTTTAGAAAATTTTCGGTACTTCACTTTTTGGCTAAAGAAAAAACAGAGTACCATATGCAGCAAAAAGATGATGTTTACTACTACTGGCTTGGAAAATTTCCCAACTTGAAAACAGCTGAAAATGGTCATGAGTTTATGACGAAATCTGTAAGCTACAAGGAAGATAAAATCGAGTATGAAAGCCTTACAAAATTTTATGATAATATCTTGATGGAATTTTCCATTTTGATGGGAGTTATTCATTTAATTCTTTCATTTTTGCGGTACCTACCCCGTAACTGGTCAGGTGCAGGATGGATATTATTTATGGTTGGAGGGTATCTTTATTTTCCCTCGCAACTTAATGCGACAACCTTTGTTAACTTTTTGCATATTTTAGATAAACCTACTGCTTATTTAATAGGTGAGTATCTAGTTTATGCAGGTATTGGACTGGCATGTGTTTTAAGTTTTATTCAAAGAGGATTTGGAGCAGGCTTGTCAGAGTTGATGAATGTTGTTCAAGTTTTTGCTGACGTATTGTCTTACTTACGTTTATATGCCCTTGCTTTAGCCGGAATGATCATGGGATCTACTTTTAATGATATTGGAATTTCCATGGGATTAGGCGTAGGGTTTATCGTTATAATTATCGGTCATGTAGTTAATATCGTTTTAGGAATTATGGGGGGCGTTATCCACGGTCTTCGTCTTAATTTTTTGGAGTGGTATCACTACAGCTTCGAAGGGGGAGGAAGACGATTTTCCCCACTCAAGTTATTGAAATAAAAAGGAGAAACTATGGATTTTAGTATGATTGGACCAGGCATTGTTTTAGGCCTTGGTTGTTTAGGAAGTGCGATCGGTTGTGGTATTGCTGGAATGGCTTCACATGGCGTGATGAGCAGAGTGGAAGAAGGTCATGGAAAATTTATCGGACTTTCAGCTGTGCCTTCATCTCAGTCAATTTATGGATTCGTGTTGATGATCTTAATGAGTAATAGCATTAAAGCAGGCTCCTTATCTCCACTTTCAGGTATAGGTATTGGATTTTTTGTAGGCCTTGCTATTATGATCTCAGCCGTTTACCAAGGTCGTTGTGCAGCAACTGCCATTCAAGCCTCTTCTAAGCAGCCAGCCATTTTTGGTAAAACATTTGCGGCTCTTGGTATTGTTGAGTCGTTTGCTCTTTTTGCCTTCGTCTTTGCATTGTTAATTATTTAAAAATTAACTTTTTATAATTAAATTTAATTAAAGTCACCAACTTTGGTGGCTTTTTTTATTTTAAAGTAAATATTTATCTTTTATTATTAAATAAGAGGTAAATATGGATGGGAGAATAGAAAAAGACTCGCTTGGAGAAGTATCTGTTCCTAAAAAGATGCTTTATGGGGCACAAACACAAAGGTCTTTTGAAAATTTTAAGATTGGTACAGAAAAAATGCCAATCGAAACCATCCATGCCTTAGTTATCATTAAAAAATCTGCTGCAATTGCAAACTTTGAACTGAATTTTTTATCTGAAGAAAAAAAAGACTTAATCGTTGCAGCTTGTGATGAAGTTTTATCTAATGATTATATAAGTCATTTTCCTTTAGTTGTTTGGCAGACCGGATCCGGAACGCAAAGCAATATGAATGTCAACGAGGTAATTAGCAACTTAAGTATACAAAAATCTGGGGGAGAACTTGGTTCTAAAAAGCCCATTCATCCTAATGATGATGTGAACATGAGCCAATCTTCTAACGATGTGTTCCCATCTGCTATGCATATTTCAGCTACTTTGCTTATCTATGACAAGCTAATTCCTGCATTAAATACTTTTATGGAGGGACTAAAGCACAAAGAAAAGGAGTTTAAGGGGGCAATCAAAACTGGTAGAACTCATTTAATGGATGCTGCCCCCTTATCTTTTGAACAAGAATTTTCAGGGTATCGATCTCAAATAGAGCATATTATGGACTCATTGGAGCATTGTCTTAATTATCTGTCTGAATTGCCCATTGGTGGCACTGCTGTAGGAACTGGTTTAAATGCTCCAAAGGGATTTACAGCTAAGATAATTGAAAAAATCAACAAAGAGACAGGTCGGCACTTTATTCCTTCTGCCAATAAATTTGAGGGGATATCCTCTAAGGGAGCTATTCTAGAGGCAAGCTCAACCCTTAAGCTGCTGGCCAGTGTTTTGATGAAAATTGCCAATGATATTAGATGGTCTGCATCAGGTCCCCGATGCGGGATAGGAGAGCTTATTATTCCGGCAAATGAGCCTGGATCATCCATCATGCCTGGTAAAGTTAATCCAACTCAATGTGAGGCTATGACAATGGTTGCCACACAAGTGTATGGCAATGATGCAACAATTTCATTTGCGGCAAGTCAGGGTAATTTTCAACTTAATGTTTTTATGCCTGTCATGATTTACAACTTGTTGCAGTCCATTCATCTTCTTTCAGATGTTATGGTTAACTTTTATCAAAAGTGCTTAAAAGGTTTAAAAATACACCAAGAAAATACGGAAAAACACCTGAAAAACAATCTTATTTTAGCAACTGCTTTAAATAGGGAAATTGGTTACGACAATGCTTCGAAAATAGTTAAAAAAGCTGCTAAGGAAAATATTTCCCTAAAAAAAGCGGCTATCGATTTAGGTATTCTAAGTGCGGAAAAATTTGATGGGATAGTTGACCCTCAAAAAATGATCTAAGTATTTATGTTCAGTCCGATTCTAGAAAGTATGAATCTAACTACCAAAATAGGATGTAAAAGAAGATTCTTAAAAAGAATAGTATAATTTACATTTTTTAATTCCTTCCGAATGAGTTCATTTGTTTCCATATTTGCATCTTGAATCCATTCAGGGTAAGGGGGTGGAACTATTTTAGGGAGATTATTGATATTGAAAAAACGTATATCCTTTGTTTCAGGTCCGGTACTAGGTTGTCCATCCAATATTTCAAGTTCATAAAAATGAGTAAGCTTAGCAAGTTTATTGACAGGTGTGTATTCACCAATTTTTCGAGCTATTTTACAGGTAAGTCCAGTCTCTTCTTGAGTTTCTCTTAAAGCTGCGACTTGTGATGTTTCGTTTTTTTCAATGCCGCCGCCAGGCAGGACCCAAACAGGTATGTCTCTTCTTTTGATAAGAAGAACTTCATCTCTTCTCTTAGAAAAAATCACAGTAATAACACTTTCTGCTTGGTTTTTCATTAATTAACTCTATAATTTCCATCATGAGAATGTTTTTAATAATAGCACTTATTTTATTTAATGGGTGTCAAAAAACTTACCTGACAGTGCAGCAAAAGTGGATTGATAAAGGAACTCTTGCTTCTACTTTTGTAGGTTCTCCAGATCCCTTACAAGAAGACTTTCCTTATGGAAAGAAAGTATTAATAGGATGGGATTTTCCCTTAAGCGTCTATATGAAAAACCCTTATTTATTATTTACTGTTAGACTTTGGGATCAAACTGAACATACTTATCGCTATGAGATAGATCAAAAAAGGGGGTTTGCTGCTATGTTTTTTTCAGAGAAAGACCCTGCAAAAAAGCTACTAACTTATAAGATCGACATTTTAGATAAAGAGGAAAATATCCTTGAAGTTTGGGAGCATCAGTTCTGGGTTGAGCTCATAACCTCAAATTGAATTTTTTTTTTACCCTTAGCGTTTTGCCTTGTTACTGTTGATAAAATTACTTAGTTTTTGAATGATGCAGTCAAGTTCAAAAAATCCATAAAAATGAAAGGAAGCAGAAAAACAAGAACAACCGAATCTTCTGAAGCATCAAAATCAGAGGAAGAGGAAAGTGTAACTGTTGACCCAAGTCAGCAATTGACCGATGCAGAAAATATTCAAGAACAAGTTGAAAAGCAAGAAAGAACACGTAAAAAACTAGGAACTTTTACGGGTGTCTTTGTTCCAACGTTACTAACAATTCTAGGTGTTATTTTATTTCTCCGAGAAGGATGGGTTGTCGGTAATGCAGGATATTGGGGTGCTGTGCTTATTATTGTTCTGGCTTTTTTAATTACTACTTGCACAGCCATTTCCATGTCAAGTTTTGTTACTAATACTCGAGTAGGAGGAGGCGGTGCTTTTGCTATTGTCTCTCAAGCACTTGGTTTGGAAATAGGAGGAAGTATTGGTATTCCTCTACTGATTTCTCAAGGGCTTGCTGTTTGCATGTATATTTTTGGATTTCGGGCTGGCTGGCTATGGATTTTTCCAGACCATCCAGCCATACTAGTGGATTTATCTACGATAGTTGTTATTTTTATTTTAAATCTTATCAGCACGGCATTTGCATTTAGGACTCAGTATTTAATCTTAGCTATTATCCTAGCATCTTTGGCATCCATTGTTATGGCAGCTTTGTCAGGATCTATGGAATATCCCCTGTATCATTGGGGAGAATTTTTAGGAGAAAAGGAAACAGGTTTTAAGGGGATTGGATTTTGGGGTGTTTTTGCTGTATTTTTTCCAGCATCTACAGGAATAATGGCTGGGGCTAATATGTCAGCAGATTTGAAAACACCTAAAAAGAGCATTCCAGTAGGGACACTTTCTGCTATAGCAGTAAGTT
>PFAC01000013.1:20571-21429 GCA_002773835.1 Chlamydiae bacterium CG10_big_fil_rev_8_21_14_0_10_35_9
GTTTTAATTGATAAAGCTTATTACAGCCCTGCAGTCTTAGCAGGTCTTCTAGCTGCTACTTTTTCCTCAGCTTTATCATCTTTTATAGGGGCATCTAGAATTTTGGAGGCGTTAGGAAACCACAATATAATTCCTTTTGGAAAATGGTTAGCTACAAGAACAAAAAGAGGGGAGCCTTTATATGCAACTATAGTAACCCTTGGATTTACCATCTGCTTTATTTTTTTAAGAAACCTAAATATTGTAGCCCCACTTATAACGATGGTTTTTTTGATTGCTTATAATGTTATTAACTTGGTCGTTTTAATTGAAGAATCTTTGGGATTGATAAGTTTTAGACCTCTTTTTAGAGTTCATAAAAGCATTCCTTTATTAGGATTTATTGGTAGCATTTTTGCTATGTTTATTATCAGTCCCATCTTTGGGCTCATAGCTGTATCTTTTATCAGCGCAATTTATATCTATTTAATGAAACGAAAATTAAAAGCTCCTTTTAGTGATGTTCGAAGTGGCCTTTTTGAAGCTATAGCTGAGTGGTCTGCAAAAAAAGTAAAGTTACTACATGGCCATGCAGATCGAGCATGGAAGCCAAACTTCTTACTTCCTTTAGATAATGTAGAACAATTGATGGGAGTTTATCGATTAGTGCATCATTTGGCTTTTCCTGTTGGCTCTGTAAAGCTACTTGGAATCAAAAAAAAAGAAGATCTCAGAAGTTTTGAAAAAGAATTAGAAAATTCTTCAGCAAATTATTTGAAACATGGTGTGTTCTCTTCATTTTCTGTGATGGAAGAGGAAAAGTTTTCACAAGGCGTTATACGTGGGATTCAAGCCTTAAGAGGCGCTTTTTTTCGCCCA